>NZ_JBFRDD010000002.1:0-327025 GCF_052113425.1 Cupriavidus sp. YAF13 | reverse complement strand
TAGATAGATAAGCTGACCAAAAAAAACGGGGATTCCCCGGGTGATGCGCTGGATCCTCTTTCCTGCTTCAGCTTTTCTTGCTGGGGCGGAGCAGCGGCTTCCATGTCGTGAATATTATCTACTGGTAGATAGATAGTCAAGGGGTTTTTTGATCGGATACCAGAAATCCAGGATATCGCGCAAAGCGCACATGGACCGAGGCGATGCGCTCGAAGAAAAACCAGGATAGCCAGGAACGCCAGAAAGATCAGGGGAATGCACCGGCCGCTGCGCACGTTTCGCGCTCCGGGACAGGGCGCTGCCGAAAGGAAAAAACGCAACAAGGATTTACAACGTTTTACTACGGCCTCCCCGGGATTCGCTCCTACGATGAACTGTGCGGGACGCGGCATAGGCGGGCGCGGGGCGAGTACTCATATGCCCTGGCCTGCCTTCACTTGTGTGCCCCGCTGGCCCACCGAGGTTACCGCCCCAGTTTGTCTGGCGTGGCGCAGATGCCAGCTATTCCGGCCAGCCTGTGCCCGAGCGCTCCCTCGCTGAACCATAGGCGACCACCTCCTTACCACCGGAGCAAGAGATGCGCAGAGTACTCACGTTGACGTTACTTGTCGCCGCCGCAACGGCTTCAGGCTTGAGCTATGGCCAGCAGAAAAAGTTCGACCCGTACACCGACGGGGCCAAGGCCAGCAAGGCCGATCCCTATACGGATGGAGCGAAAACCGGCAAATTCGATCCCTACACGGATGGCGCGAAGCAATCCACGCAAATGGACCTGAATGCCACGCAGGGCAAGCCCGATCCTTACACGGACGGGGCCAAGGCCGGCAAGGCGGATCCCTATACGGACGGCGCCAAGGCCGGCAAGGCCGACCCGTACACGGACGGCGCGAAATCGAAGTAACGAGCAGCCGAAAGGCGCGGCACCCTACGTTGCCGCGCCGCCGCGTGGCAATGCTGATGCCTGGGCAATAGCGCCCCGGCTTCGGACCTTTGCAGCGGCAACCCCGCGCGACCCCTTGCCTGGCCGCGGAGGCTGTACTTGTGTGCGCAAATTCACGTTGCCCTCCCCCCCTTGCCCGCTTCCCCCATCGCGACGTCTAGCCAGCCAGGATCCGCTCCGGTTGCCGGCCGCTGGCGCCCAGCAACACCTCCGTGCCGCGCTGCGATGCCAGGATGGCGCGTGCACTGTATTCGCGCATGGCGGTTTCGTAGCCGCCAATGGCCGCCCGCAGCGAGCGGCGGCCGGCGGCGGCCTCGCCCAGCTGCCGCGATAGCAGGAGCGCATCGTGCAGCGCCGTGTTCGCGCCCAGGCCGCCGGCCGGGCTCATGGCGTGGATGGCGTCTCCCAGCACCGTGACGGCACTGCTTGGCCAGGCAGCGGGCACATCTGCCGTCCTGACTGGCACCACGGCCAGCGAGGCACGATCGCTCTGCTGGAACAGCGGGCGCAGCCCGGCATGCCACCCCGCCGTGATGCGTTCGAGGCGTGCGGCAAGCGCGTCCTGTTGCAACGCATCCCCGGCTTCCCAGCCGATGCCAAGGGCTTCGCGCGCGCCAAAGATGGCCCAGTAAAGGTAGTCGCCAGGCATGCTCAGGCGGTACCCCGCGGGCGGTGGCCGGAACCGCATCGGATCGATGATGACGGCCAGGCCATCGCCGAAGACGATCGACGTCCTGGCCGGCAGCAAGCCGGATAGCCGCACCAGCGTGGCAGGCGTGGGATAGGTCTTGCCGTAGAGGCAGGCAAACCCGGTATCGGCCGGTGCCGCGCTCGGCAGGCGCCGCCGGCGCACCCTTGAATTGACGCCATCCGCCGCGACGAGTAAGTCCGATACGGTGGATGAACCATCGGAGAAGCCCGTTTGCACGCGAGCGTCGTCGTCCTCGCGGTAACGCACGAACGCCTTGCTGAAATGCACCCGGTCCTCGATGCCATGCATCAGGACTTCGCGCAGCGTCTGGCGGTTCACGCTCAGGTCTTCTGCTTCTGCTTCTGCTTCCGCTTCCGCTGCGGCGGGCGCATCGCCGCGGCCACGCCGCCACGACTCCACCCACCTGCCGCTGACGGCCTCGAGCCCGGTGTCGACTATGTTGACGCCAGCGTTGGGGATGGCACCAGTCGCCTGGAACACGCTGAGCAGCGCCGCAGGCAGGCAACCCTTCAAGGCCTCTTGGCCCGCGTGGTCGATCCGGATGCGGTAGCCCTGCGTACGGCTGGCCAGCGCGGCGTCGCGCTCATAGACGTCGAAGGCAATGCCGCGCCGCTTGAGCCCTTGCGCCAGGCATAAGCCTCCCAGGCCGGCGCCGATGATGGTGATGTGCAGTGGTTTCATAGGCAGGAAGAATGTCGCGGTTTGGGCCATGACGGTGGTTGTACAGCGCTCAACGGGCGGCTGCCCCGGGTGCCGGTGCATCCGCGGGTGCATCCGGCGTGGTCTCGTCCAGCGCCCGCGCGGCCAGCGCAAGCGCGTCGGCCATGGTGGCGGAAATCGCCATGGGAATGCCAAAGGCCTTGACGGCAAGCAATGCCTGGGCCCTGAGCGCGGCCCGCTTGATCGGGTCGGGCTCGATGTGGATCAGCGCCTTGCATACCGCGCCGAGCGGCGCCTTGCACTGTTTCAGCCACAAGGCGCGCTGCTTGCGGTCCTCCTGCGTCTCCTCGGCTGGCCGCTGGTCATGGATCAGGACAAAAGGCCGGCCCTGCTCGACCAGCGCGGTCATCTCCTCGCGCCACTGGATGGCATAGCCCGGCTGCATGGCCTGCGTGCGGCCGATCACGATGGGAAAACGGCTGGCGTCGTAAATCTGGCAGCTGGGAATTTCCGATATTGCGGGTATTGCCGGCATGGCGGGGATTGCGGTCTGCATGTGGATCTCCTGCGGCGCGGGGAAATGTGGATGGCGGCGCCTTGGGAGCAGTATCTGGCGTAAACGCGTAGACTCGATATCGTTATCCTGCCTAAAAATAATGCATTTCAGCCATGTCGTCGCATCCATCCCATCCTGCGCCCTCTGCCCGCGTGACAGCGGAGACGGAAAGCCTGCTGGCCGCCTTTGCCGACACCAGCGAACAGCCGGACGGCCCTGCCCTGATCGCGATGCGCGGCGCCGACAAGGCGGACAACGAGTTCCGGCTCGGCACGCGTGAGCTGGGCTGGCACAGCCACGTGCGCGGCCAGCTGTTCTGCATCGACAACGGCCTGGTGCATGTCCGCACGCAGCGCGGCTCCTGGCTGCTGCCCGCCCAGCGGGCTGGCTGGATGCCGCCGGGGGAAATGCACCGGGTCACGATCAGCGGCGTGCTGAGCGGCTGGAATGTGTGGATCGCGCCCGCCGCGGCGCAGGACCTGCCCAGCATGCCCTGCGTGGTGGGGACCAGCGATGTCATGCGCGCGCTGATCAGCCGCGCTGCGTCGTGGCCTTCACCGTTCACGCTGGACGCCGCACAGGAGCGGATCATCGCCGTGCTGCTCGATGAGATCCGGCAGGCGCCACAACAACCCCTGCACCTGCCGCTGCCCAGCGACCGGCGTGCCTGCCGCATCAGCGACGCCATCCTGGCGCAGCCCGATGACCACCGCAGCCTGGTGGAATGGGCGGCCTGGGCCGGCTTGTCTGCGCGCACGCTTTCGCGCGTGTTCCTGGGCGAGACCGGCCTGAGCTTCGCCAACTGGCGGCAGCAGGCGCGCCTCACGCTGGCGCTGGAGCGGCTCGCGCGCGGCGAGGCCGTGGGCGAGGTTGCGCAGGCGCTGGGCTACGCCACGCCAAGCAACTTCATCGCCATGTTCCGCCGCGCGTTTGGCGATTCTCCGGCCCGGTATTTCGCCAGCCGCGGGGTGCATGCGTAGCCATCCGTGCCGGGAAGCGGCGCATTGGGAACCTGTTGGTCGCCTTCTGCGCACGCGCTAAACAATGTAGATTCTGACCTTGAATTTATCTGACTTATCAAATATTATCCAGCCAGCAGACGGCAGACAGGAGGTAACCATGAAGCACTACACGAAAGGGACTTTCAACCTGACGGATAGCGTCGGCTTTTATCTCAACAAGGCTCGCAATCTTGTGCTGATGGAGATGGACGCGGCCCTGAAAGAGCTGGATATCACCGCTCAGCAGATGGGCATCCTGCTGTCGCTGTCGCGCGGCACGGCCACCACCCCGTTCGAGCTGAGCAAGCTGCTGGTGATCGACACCGGCCTGATGACCCGCATCCTCGACAAGCTGGAGCACAAGGGCCTCTTGACCCGCTCGCGCAGCGTGGATGACCGCCGCGTGGTGAACCTGGAACTCACCGCCAAGGGCCACAGCGTTGCCAACCAGATCCCGGAGATCGCCCCCGAGGTGCTCAATGCGCGCCTCAAGAATTTCAGCAAGAGCGAGTTCGACGAATTGTTGCGCCTGCTCGACAAATTCTCGGCCGCCTGAGCGCGCGTCTTTTTTTTAACCATTTATCTGACAAATCAGAAAATGAAAACGCAGACTTCTCGAACGACCGGCCGCGCCCTGCGCTCCGCCAAGGTCCTGCCCCTGCTGCTCAGCGCCTGGCTGGCCGGCTGCGCCAGCTACGCGGGCATCTCCAGCGACAAGCACGTCGCCGAGCCCAACGCGCTGGAAACCACTGCCAGCCTGCCCGCCGAGCAAGGCCACTGGCCCGCGGCCGACTGGGCCGCCCAGTTCGGCGACGCGCAGCTGCGCGCGCTGATTGCCGAGGCGCTCGAAGGCAGCCCGTCGATCGACATGGCCAAGGCTCGCCTGGCCGCCGCCGCTGCCTACAGCGAAGGTGCCAATGCCAACACCTTGCCGCGCGTGGATGCGGCTTACGCCTTGACCCGCCAGCAGTATTCGGCCACGGCCATGGTGCCGCCGCCCATCGCGGGTTCCTGGCAGACCGAAAACCGTGGCCTGATCAGCGCCACCTATGAACTCGACCTGTGGGGCAAGAACCGCGAAGCCCTGGCCTCATCGGTCTCGGCCCGCCGTGCCGCCGAGGCGGAATCGGAGCAGGTCCGCCTGTCCGTCAGCTCGGCCGTGGCCCGCGCCTATAACGAACTGGCCCGCCTGTACGCCCTGCTCGACATCGCCCAGGACGAAGTCAGGCAGCGCAGCGCGCTGGCCCGCATCACCCACGCGCGCGCCGCCTCCGGCCTGGACACCGAAGTGGAACAGCGCACCGCCGACGCCAACCTCGACGCCAGCAACGCGGCGGTCACGGCGCTCAACGGCGCAGTTCTCAATGCGCGCTACCAACTGGGCGCCCTGCTCGGCCGCGGCCCGGACCGCGGCCTGGCCCTCGCGCGGCCCACGCTGAGCCCCGGCGATGCAGTGCGGCTGCCGGACAACCTCCCAGCCGACCTGGTTTCGCGCCGCCCCGACATCGTTGCCGCAAGGTGGCGCGTGGATGCCAGCACACACGACATCAAGGTGGCCAAGGCCGGCTTCTATCCCGACATCAACCTGAGCGCCGCGATTGGCCTGGATGCCTTTGGCTTTGGCCGCTTTCTCACCGCCGCCAGCCGCACCGCCAGCGCCGGCCCAGCCATCCACCTGCCGATCTTCGATGCCGGCGCGCTGCGCGCACAGTTGAAGGGCCGCTACGCGGAATTCGACATGGCGGTGGCGAACTACAACCAGACGCTGATCGGCGCCCTGACCGACGTGGCGACGCAACTGGCCCAGATCCGCACGATCGATGCGCAACTGGCCGATGCACTGCGCGCCGAGCAAAACAGCCGCCGTGCCCGCGACCTGGCCCTTGCGCAATATCGCCAGGGCCTGACGACCCAGCTCACCGTGCTGAACGCGGAAACCAACGCGCTGGCCCGCACCCAGGCCGTAGCCCAACTGCGCATGACGCGCCGCGACCGCCAGATCGCGCTAGCGGCTTCGCTTGGCGGCGGCTACACGGACACGTCCGCGGTGGCGCACGCCGCGGCGGCCGCGCAGCCGCCGGTCCTTGGCGCCGCCGCGCCGGGCGCTCCCGTACAGCCGCAATATCCGCAATAACCGGGATAACCGCGATAGCCGCTCAACGCCGATACCGCCACACGCCACCGATACCAATACCGAGGTGATCAACATGACCGAAGCTACCCAGACCGAAACCACCGCCGACAGCAACAGGAACAGCAGCACTGCCCCCGCCAGCAAGATGGCCACCCGCAAGCGCCTGCTCGCCGCGCTGGGCCTGGCCTCCCTGACTGCCGCCGGCGGCTACGCTGGCTACTACTTCACCTACGCTGTGCATTACGAAGACACCGACGACGCCTACGTCAACGGTAACCTCGTGCAGCTCACGCCGCAGGTCAGCGGAACCGTGATCAGCGTCAACGCCGACGACACGCAGATCGTCCAGGCCGGCGAAGCCGTGGTCAACCTCGACCCGGCCGATGCGCAGGTCGCGCTGGGCAACGCCCAGGCCCAGCTCGCGCAAACGGTACGGCAGGTCAGCGCCCTCTACGTTAACAACAACGTCTACCAGGCCGCGATCCAGCAGCGCCAGGCCGACCTGGGCAAGGCCCGCGACGATTTCCAGCGCCGCAGCCAAGTGACGGAAACCGGGGCCGTGTCCGCGGAAGACGTGGCCCACGCCCGCGACGCGGTCAAGACCGCCGAGGCCGCGCTCGAAGCTGCCCGCCAGCAACTTGCGTCCAACCGCGCCATGACCGACCAGACCACGGTCGCCGAGCACCCCGCCGTACAGGCCGCCGCCGCCAAGCTGCGCGACGCGCATCTCGCCCTGGCGCGCAACACGCTGCCGGCGCCCGTCACGGGCTATGTGGCACGCCGCTCGGTGCAGGTCGGCCAGCGCGTGGCCCCAGGCGCCCCGATGATGGCCATCGTCCCGCTGGATGGCGTGTGGGTAGATGCCAACTTCAAGGAAGTCCAGCTCCAGCACATGCGAATCGGCCAGCCGGTTGTGCTGCGCGCGGACGTGTACGGCAGCAGCGTGCGCTATCACGGCCGCGTGGTGGGCTTCTCCGCCGGCACCGGCAGCGCGTTCTCGGCGTTGCCGGCACAAAACGCCACCGGCAACTGGATCAAGGTAGTGCAACGCCTGCCCGCCCGCATCGAGCTCGATCCGGCGGAGCTGCGTGCCCACCCGCTGCAGATCGGCTTGTCGATGCAGGTCGACGTGGACACCAGGGACCGCAGCGGCGCGCAACTCGGCGCGGTCAAGAAAACCACCTACAGCACCAATGTCTACCATGGCTATGGGGAGCAAGCCGATGCTGAAATCGCTCGCATCATCGCGCTGAACAGCACCTCGGGCGCATCCAGCCAGGGCGCACAGGCCACCGCGGTTGCCGCGAAGACGGCGGAAAAGCCGGCCAAAGGTGCAGTCCTGTAATGCCTTGCCAAGATTTTTCTTCGTCATTTATCTGATAACTCAGATTTCTAAATCGAAATCAAATCCGGCAAGGGCCGGCCGACACAAGCCAGTGACCCGTCGAGTTCAACATGGAAAACACCAACACAGCCGAACCGCTCCAGCCCCCGCCGCTTACCGGCGGCAAGCTGGTGCTAGCCACCTTCGCGGTAGCGCTCGCCACCTTCATGAACGTGCTCGACTCGTCGATCGCCAACGTGGCCATTCCCACCATCTCCGGCAACCTCGGCGTGTCGGTGGACGAAGGCACGTGGGTCATCACGCTGTTCGCCGCCGCCAACGCGGTATCGATCCCGCTCACAGGCTGGCTGACCCAGCGCATCGGGCAAATCCGCCTGTTCGTCGGCGCCATCCTGCTGTTCGTGCTGTCGTCCTGGCTGTGCGGCATTGCGCCCACCCTGCCAATCCTGCTGGCCGCGCGCGTGCTGCAAGGCGCCGTGGCCGGCCCGCTGATTCCGCTCTCGCAGGCCATCCTGCTTGGCTCGTATCCCAAGCAACGCAGTTCCACGGCGCTGGCGCTGTGGGCCATGACGGCCACCGTGGGCCCGATTGCCGGCCCGGCGCTGGGTGGCTGGATGACCGACCGCTACTCCTGGTCGTGGATCTTCTACATCAACATTCCCGTAGGCCTGTTCGCCGCCGCCGTCACCTGGATCATCTACCGCTCGCGTGAAACACCGAAGCGCGCGCTGCCGATCGACAAGGTTGGCCTGGCTTCGCTCATCACCTGGGTGGCAGCGCTGCAGATCATGCTCGACAAGGGCAAGGATCTCGACTGGTTCCATTCGTCGCTGATCGTGGGCCTGGGTGTCGTTGCGTTGATCAGCTTTATCTTCTTCGTGATCTGGGAGCTGACTGAAGAGCATCCGATCGTCGATCTCAAGCTGTTTGCCGGGCGCAACTTCCTTGGCGGCACCGTGGCGATTTCGGTAGCCTTCGGCGTATTCTTCGCTAACCTGGTCCTGCTGCCGCAATGGATGCAGCAGTACCTTGGCTACCCGGCCGTGAATGCCGGCCTGGTGACCGCGCCGCTGGGCATCTTCGCCGTGATACTGGCGCCGGTGCTGGGCAAGATCATGCCGCGCTCCGATACGCGGGTGCTGGCGACCATGGCCTTTGCCGGCTTCGCCGCAGTGTTCTTCATGCGCTCGGGCTACACCACCACGGTGGACACCTGGACGCTGGTGCTGCCCACGTTATTGCAAGGCATCCCCACCGCGCTGTTCTTCGTGCCGCTGACCGCGATCATCCTGTCGGGGCTGTCGCCAGACAAGATTCCGGCCGCCGCGGGCCTGTCGAACTTTGTTCGCGTGTTCACCGGCGCGGTAGGGACGTCGCTGGCCAGCACGGCCTGGAACGACCGCAATGTCCTGCACCACTCGCAACTCGCGGAGCAGGCCAGCCAGCACAACCCGGCCTTTGTGCACACGCTGGAAGCCTTGCAGGCCACGGCCGGGTTCAGCCATGAGCAGGCGATGGCGTTCTTCGAACGCAACCTCACCACGCAAGCCGCCATGCTTGGCTTGAACGATATCTTCTGGATCTCGGGCGTGATCTTCATCGCGATCATTCCGCTGATCTGGTTCACCAAGCCGGCCAAGGGCGGCAATGCTGCCGCTGCTGCGGCCGCGCACTGAAGGCGCGCGGGAGCTTGCATGAATGGGGGGCGATCCGGCCTGCTTGCTTGCCGCCCTGCCGCGCCGCGTGTCACCCCGTTGACACATCAGCATTTTATGTTGCATTTGAAATGCTTGTTTTATAGAATCGTTCACAGGTTGCTGCGCCGCACGATATGCGAAGTCTGTTGGCAAGCGCACAGACAAAGACCGACGAACACTGACAAACACCAACGGCAATCCAGCGTTTCATCCCACCCTTTGCGAGAGGCGTCATGCTGCCCCAGCCACAAACCCAGCCATCTACCCGGCCGCCAACCGGCGCCGGATACCACAGCCACCCCGTGCTTGCGCTCGCGTTCCGGCCCTTCTATCTGCTGGCGGCGGGCTTCGCCGTAGTGGCCATCGGCGTGTGGGCAGCCATTTACCTGGGCTGGTGGCCCCGGTCTGGCGCACAGCCGGCCATGGGCGGCATGCTGTGGCATGCGCACGAGATGGTGTTTGGCTTTGCCGCCGTGGTTGTGGCCGGCTTCTTGTTTACCGCCGGCAAGAACTGGACGGGACAGCAGACGCCGCAGGGCTGGCTGCTGGGTGGTCTCGCCGCTGTGTGGCTCGCGGCGCGCGTGGCGATGTGGACCGGGCCCGCCCCTGCCGCGGCCGTGCTGGACCTCGCCTTCCTGCTGCTGTGCGCCACCGCCTTCCTGCGCGTGCTGGTGCGCGCCGGCAGCGTGCGCAACTATGGCCTTGCCGCCGCCCTGTTCCTGCTGTGGGCGCTGAACGTGGTGTTCCACCTGGCGATGGCGAGAGGCGCCGTGCACGTCGCACTGCAAAGTGCCGATGCCGGCATCGGCCTGGTCGTCATCTTCATTACCGTGATCGGCGGGCGGGTGATCCCGATGTTCACCGCCAATACCGTGCCCGGCGTACGCATCCGGCGCTCGACGCCGGTGGAGCGCAGCGTGGTGGCGCTGACGCTGGCCGCGATGATCGCCTGCACGCTGGCGCCGCGCGGCATGGCAACCGCGGCCATCGCGCTGCTGGCTGCGCTGGCGCAAGCGCTGCGGCTTGGCGGCTGGAGCTCGTGGCACACGGTGCGCAAGCCGCTGATCGCCATCCTTCACCTGGCGTATGCCTGCCTGCCGCTGGGCCTGGTGCTGCTGGCGGCGTCCGCCCTGGGCTGGACCGACCGCTCGACGGCGCTGCACGCCCTCACCGTAGGCGCGATCGGCTGCGCCATCCTGGGGATGATCACGCGCACCGCGCTGGGCCACACCGGCCGCAAGCTGGAAGCGGGTGCGATGGAGCACGCCGCCTACGCGTGCATCGGCCTGGCCGCTGTCGTCCGCGTGATCGGGCCGCTGCTGTTGCCGCAATTCAAACCGTACTGGATCGCCAGCGCGGCGGCGCTCTGGATGGCGGCCTTCGCGCTGTACCTGCTGAAGTACGTGCCCTACCTGACCCGGCCCCGGGCCGACGGACGGGAAGGTTAAGGCTTCGCGCGATGCCCCCCTCCGAACGAGACCACGCGCCCCGCTTTCCCCACCTGCCCGCCTCGGCCTTTGGCATCATGGCGGATCCAGGTAACCACCGGCACAAGATGAAGAGATGGATGTCCATTTGAGCATTCACGGCCGGCAGGGCCTTGCCGGCCAACTCTATCGGCAGTTGCGGGCGGGCATCGTCGACGGCCGGCTGGCGCCGGGTGAAAGGCTGCCGTCGACCCGTGACCTTGCCACGCAGCTTGGGGTATCGCGCAAGACCACGCTCGACGTGTTCGAGCGGCTGATTGCCGAGGGCTACCTGCGCTCCCGCGCCGGCGACGGCACCTTCGTCGCGCACGAGATGACGGGCCTGGCGCCATCGCCGTCACCGCTCTCCCCCAGCGCCGGCTCCGGCTCGATCTGGGAAGCGCTGCCCGACCCCCTTCCCCATACGCCACCCGGCGCCGCGCCAGCGTTCGACTTCGTGGGCGGCGTCACCGACAAGGGCATGTTTCCCTTCGACAAATGGCGTAGCTGTGTCAGCCACGCGCTACGCGTGCAGGCCCGCGGGCGCGGCAGCTACCGGGATCCCGCCGGCGAGCAGGAACTGCGGCTTGCGGTGTCGCGCTACCTGGCGTTCAGCCGCGCCGTGGTCAGCAACTGGCAGGACGTCGTCGTCACGCAGGGCGCGCAGCAGGCGATCGACCTGATGGCGCGGGTGGTCATCCGCCCCGGCGACGTGGTGGCGGTGGAGGATCCCGGGTATCCGCCCGCGCGCATTGCGTTTTCCGCGCTGGGCGCGCAGGTGGCTTATGTCCCCGTGGATGCGCAGGGGCTGGTAGTGGAAGCCCTGCCGGACAACGCGCGCATTGTCTACGTCACGCCGTCCCACCAGTTTCCACTGGGCATGGCGATGAGCCTGGAGCGGCGCGTGGCGCTGCTCGAGTGGGCGCAACGCCGCGGCGCGCTGGTGCTGGAGGACGACTACGACGGCGAGTACCGTTTCATGGGCCACCCGATGGAGTCGCTCAAGAGCCTGGACAAGACAGGGGTGGTGGCATACGTCGGCACCTTCTCCAAGACGATCTTCCCCGAGTTGCGCATCGGCTACGTGATTCCCCCGGCGCCGCTGGGCACAGCCGTGCGCCGGGCCAAGCAGGTCAGCGACTGGCACAGCTGCACCATGACGCAGACGGCGCTGGCCAAGTTCATGCTCGACGGCCACTTCGCCAAGCACCTGCGGCGCATGCGCAAGGAGTACGCCGCACGCCGCGCCGCATTGCTTGAACACCTGCAGGGCCCGTTGAGCCCGTGGTTCACGCCCCACGCGCCGGCCGCGGGCATCCACATGGTGGCCCACCTGAAGATGCCGCACGACGAGACCGCGCTGATCGCGCGCGCCGCCGCCGTATCGGTCGGCCTGTATGGCATTGCAGGCATGTACGGCGGGCAGGCGCCGGCACCTGGCATCCTGTTTGGCTACGGTGGCATCAGCGTGGCGGACATCCACGCCGGCATGGAGAAGCTGGCCGGGGCGCTGGCGGCGGACGGTCCGCCACTGGTTACCTCAAATTAGGGAAAACTGGCTATTTTGCATAGCCAGTCGCCGTCCTATTCTTGTTCCCGTCGCGCCTCCACACTGATGGCGCAAAACGCAAGGCAGGAGCAAACCATGGAACAACGTCTCGACTTCTACAAAGCCAGTCCCGCCGCCATCAAGGCCATGCTCGGCCTGGAAGAACGCATCGGCAAGAGCGGCCTGGAAAAACCGCTGGTAGAGCTGGTGCGCCTGCGCGCTTCGCAGATCAATGGCTGCGCCTATTGCATCGACCTGCACACCACCGATGCGCGCAAGGGCGGCGAGAATGACCGCCGCCTGGCCACCCTGTCGGCCTGGCGCGAAACGCCCTTCTTCACTGACCGCGAGCGCGCCGCGCTGGCCTGGACGGAAGCCGTCACGCTGGTCGCCCAGGATCATGTGCCCGACGCTGTCTGGGAAGCGGTTCGCGCCCACTTCGGCGACGCCGAGCTGGTCGACCTGACCCTGCTGATTGCCACGATCAACAGCTGGAACCGTTTCGCCATCTCGTTTCGCAAGACGCCGGCCTGAACCCGGGCCGACTTCGCCAGCCGGGAGATCGGCGCAACGCGGGCTTACTGCTCGCCAGCGCCCTCGGCTGCCGCCTGGGAGGCCTTGGCCTTGCGCGTCACGTTCTTGACCGGGATGCCGGTCAGGGTGGCCGCGCCGCCGTCGCCAAATGCCCGGGTGAGCGCCGCAGGCTTCTCCACCAGATCCTGCAAGCTATACGCGTCCAGCACCTCGAAATAAGCCCGCAACGCCGCGGACAGCACGCCGCGCAAGCCGCATACGCGGGTGATGATGCAGTGGTTGTCGTCGCCCTGGAAGCACTCCACCAGGTTGAAATCCGACTCCATGGTCCGGATCACCTCACCCACATTGATCTCCGACGCCGGCCGGCCCAGCTCGATGCCGCCGGCGCGCCCGCGCACCGTATGCAGGAAGCCGGACTGGCCGAGCTTTTGCACGATCTTGATCAGGTGGTTCTTGGGAATGCCGAATGCATCCGCGATGTGCTGGATGGTGACCAGCTCGCCCGGATGGACCGCGACATAGATCAGGGTCCGCAGACTGTAATCGGTGTAGTCGGTCAGTCTCATGGAAAAGTCCGGTTTGCGGCGATGATGTACGGGGTAGCCAGGATGGCGCTCCGGCGGGCATTGCGCCTCAGTGCGGCGGCCGTCGCAGTCTAACATGGACCAAAGATGCATCTTTGCGCGCTGCCGCAAATTTTATGTTGCATTGCAAATGCATGTTTAATAAAATCGGTTCCAAGGCGTCGCCACCTGACCGCGTCCAGGCTGAACCGAGACCGCACCCAGACCGTACGGCGCCACCGCACCACGGTGCGGAGTCATTTTTCTTTTTTGTTGCATTTTATGCACATCTTTGGAGGTTGCCGTGCTGTCCGAACAATCGAGACCCCTGATCGACGCTAGCGTCCCCGTGCTGCGCGAACATGGCCTGGCCATTACCCAGACGTTCTATCGCAACATGTTTGCCGATCGGCCCGAGCTGACCAACCTGTTCAACATGGGCAACCAGGCCAACGGTTCGCAGCAGCAGTCGCTCGCCTCCGCCGTGTTTGCCTATGCCGCCAACTATGGCGACAACAGCGCCCTGGCACCGGTGGTCAGCCGCATCGTCCACAAGCACGTCTCGGTCGGCATCAAGCCCAGCCACTACGCCATCGTCGCGCGCCACCTGCTCGGCGCCATTGGCGAAGTGCTTGGCGATGCCGCCACCGCGGCGCTGGTCGCCGCCTGGGACGAAGCCTACTGGCTGCTCGCCGCCGAACTGATCGCCGCGGAAGCCCGTCTCTACGAGCGCGCGCAAACCGGCCCCGATCACCGCCAGCCCGTGCGCATCGTCGCGCGCGAAGAACAAAGCGCCGACATCACCGCCTTCACGCTCGAAGCCGTGGGCGGCACCACGCTGGCAGACTTCCTGCCCGGCCAGTACATCTCCGTGGTGGTGGAACTCACCCCCGGCGCCTTCCAGCAACGCCAGTACAGTTTGTCCGACGCGCCCAACGGCAAGACCTGGCGCATCTCGGTCAAGCGCGACCGCGGCAATGGCGAGGACCTGCCCGCCGGCGCGGTCTCGAACTGGCTGCACGAGAACGCCCGCGAAGGCGACGTGCTGCTGGTCAGCCAGCCCTTCGGCGACTTCGTCCCGCGCATCGAGCCCAGCACCCCCATCGTGCTGCTCTCGGCCGGCGTCGGCGTCACGCCCATGATCTGCGCGCTGAACACCGTCGCGCAGCGCAACCCTTCACGCAAGGTCGTATTCGGCCACGCCGCGCGCATGGCCTCGCACGTGGCGCACCTGAAGGACGTCAAGCATGCCGCCCGCAAGCTGCCCAAGCTGCGCACGCACTTTTTCCTGGAATCCGAGGAGCCGGCGGAATTTCTGGCGCAACCCGCCCTGCCCGGCCGCATGGATATCGATGTGATTCTGGCCGACGAAGATCTTGCGGATGCGGACTTCTACCTGTGCGGGCCGCTGCCGTTCATGCAGGCACAGCGCGCGGCGCTGCAGGCGCGTGGGGTGAAGGCGGAACGGGTGCACCGGGAGGTGTTTGGGCCGGATTTGCTGGATACGCTGCTGTAACGTTAAAAACCAGACGGCAACAAAGCGCGCGGGGACCCCGCGCGCACGGCTGGCAGGCGCCAGCCACCACAAGCTCAGGAAGCCGGCCCTTGCTGCCGCGGGAACCGCAGCGCAAACCGCACCAGCCCAGGCGCGGGGCAACTGGCCTTCACGCCACCGCCGTGCAGCACCATGATGGCCTTCACGATAGCCAGGCCGAGGCCGTTGGACTCGGCGACCCGGCTGCGCGCGGCATCGCCGCGATAGAAGCGGTCGAACAGGCGGTCGAGCTGGCCTTGCGGGATGGCCTCGCCCTGGTTCTCCACCGAAACGACAATGCCGTCAGCCTCTTCGGTACTGCTCAGGCGCACCACGCTGCCCGGCGTGCCGTAGCGCACGGCATTGACCACCAGGTTGTTGATGGCGCGCCGGCACAGCAGCGGATTGGCCCAGACCGTGCCGAGCGCCTCCACTTCGAATGTCATCGCCTTCTCGTCCGCCGGCCCTTCGAAATACTCGGCGATCTTGTTGAGCTCGTCAGGCAGCGACACCGGGGCACGCTCGATAACCAGCCCGGCATGGTCGGCCTGCGCCAGGAACAGGATGTTCTCGGCGATATGGCCAAGCCGGTTCAGCTCCTCCAGGTTGGACTCGAGGACGTCCTGGTATTCCTCCGGCCGGCGCGACTGGCTCAGCGTGACCTGGGTCTGGCCGATCAGCGCGCCCACGGGCGTGCGGATCTCGTGGGCCAGGTCGGCGGAGAACTGGGACAGGCGCTCGTAACCGTCGGCCAGCCGGTCCAGCATGGCGTTGAACGCGCCGACGAGGCCACGCAGCTCGGCGGGGGCATCCCGCTCATCCAGGCGCACCGCCAGGCTGGCCGGGCTGATCTCGGCGGCACGCGCGGCGATGCTGCCAACCGGCTTGAGCCCACGCCGGATAGCGAAAAAGGCGAGCGCGGTCGCCGCCAGCATGCCGACCAGCGCGGCCAGCACCACGCGGTCGCGGTAGGCGGCGAGCATCCGCACTTCGTTGCTCATCGGATGCGCGGCGATCACCTCGACCACGCCGCCGTCCTCGCTGGAGCGCGCCATCGCGGCCGCCCAGTGCACCGGCACGCCGTTGTCCAGCCGGGTGCGCAGGATGCTGGCCGCGCTCAGGCCGGCGCCGTCGCCCGGCGCGGACGCCTCGAGCTTTGCCGGCACCGGCAGGTTGTCCGGGTTGACGTGGATAAACGGCGGCTCGCCCGGCTTGCGGAAAATCAGCACGTCGCGCTCGGCGCCGAGCATGGATTCGAACAGCAAAGGCCGGTCCTTGAGCTCGCCGACGGTGTACACATCGCTGGCCAGCCGGCGGAAATGCGCCACGCGCCCGATCAGCTGCAGATCGGCGCGAGCCTCCATCGAGGTCTTGACGGACTGGTAGAAATACGCGCCCAGCGCGCCGATCACCACGCAGGCAATCGCGGCGAACAACAACGTGGTGCGCGCGGTCAGTGAGCGCGAGGACCAGGCTTTCACGCGCCCTCGCCAAAGGTATAGCCGATGCTGCGCACGGTATGGATGAGCTTCTTGTCGAAGGGCTGGTCGACCTTGGCGCGCAGCCGCTTGATGGCCACGTCAACGACGTTGGTGTCGCTGTCGAAGTTCATGTCCCACACCTCGGCGGCGATCAGCGTGCGCGACAGCGCCTCGCCCTGGCGCTTGACCAGCAGGTGCAGCAGCAGGAATTCCTTGTTGGTCAGCACGATCTCCACGCCCTGGCGCGTCACCTTGCGGCGCAGGACATCGAGCTTGAGGTCGGCGAATTCGAACAGTTCCGCCTCGCGCACCACGCCGCGGCGCAGCAGCGTGCGGATGCGCAGCACCAGCTCGATGAACGAGAACGGCTTGACCAGGTAATCGTCGGCGCCGAGCTCAAGCCCGTGGATGCGGTCGTTGACGTGGTCGCGCGCGGTCAGGAAGATCACCGGCAGGTCGCGCCGCGCGCGCAGCGTGCGCATGATTTCCCAGCCGTCGATGCCCGGCAGCATCACGTCGAGCACGACGAGGTCGTAGGGATGCTCCAGCGCCATGTGCAGGCCGTCCGTGCCGGTGCGCGCGAGATCCACGGCGTAGCCGCTTTCGCGCAAACCCTTCTTGAGGTAATCGCCGGTCTTGGGGTCGTCTTCGATGACGAGGATGCTCATGATGCGCAAAGCCATTCAAGGGTATGCCGCCATTCTAGCGGTGGCCGGATCCCTGATTTATGACATTTTGGTCATCAAAAAGTCATCCGAGCGACCCGACCATCCTCCTAACCTACGAAGCACTTTCCACGCACCAGGAGTTCCAGGATGAAGATCGTTTCGAGCATGTTGACGCGTACCTTGGTGGCCCCGGCGCTGCTCGCCGGCGCCATGTTTGCCGCATCGCCCGCGGTGCTGGCACAGCCCGCTCCCGCCGCCACGCCGACCGGCGTGCGCGGCACCGTGACCGCCTTCGCCGGCGACACGCTGAAGGTGCGCACGCGGTCGGGACAGGACCTGGAAGTGGGCCTGACCAAGGACACGGCGGTGCGCGCGGTGACGCTGGCCAAGGTCGATGAGATCAAGCCCGGCAGCTATATCGGCTCGGCCGCCGTGCCGCAGGCGGATGGCTCGCTCAAGGCGCTCGAGGTGCACGTGTTCCCGCCCAGCATGCGCGGCAGCGGCGAAGGCCACCGTGCGTGGGACCTCGGCAAGAACAGCAGCATGACCAACGGCACCGTAGGCAACGTGGTGGTCAGCAACGGCCGCACCATCACCGTGAAGTACCCCGACGGCGAAAAGCGCATCGTGATCCCCAACGACGTGCCCATCGTCAACCTGGAGCCCAGCGACCGCTCCTTGCTGGTCCCCGGCGCGCATATCGTGCTGTTTGCCAGCAAAGGCGCCGACGGCGGACTGACCGCGCGCTTTATCTCGGCCGGCAAGCAAGGCGTCGTGCCGCCGATGTAAGACCCGCCCGGGCCGGCGCTGTCCGGCCTGGCTCCTTGCTGTACCGCCAACGCTCCCCCTCATGCGCAAGCTCCCCTCCTCCGCACCCGCGCGGCGCGCCATCGTCCATCCGCTGGTCGTGCGCGCCACGCACTGGGTCAACGCTTTCGCCATGGCCTGCATGGTGATGAGCGGTTGGGCAATCTATAACGCCTCGCCGCTGTTTCCCTTCAAATTTCCGGCCTGGGCGACGGTGGGCGGCTGGCTGGGCGGCTCGATCGCATGGCATTTCGCGGCCATGTGGCTGCTGGCCGCCAATGGCCTGGTCTACCTGGCCTATGGCCTCGCCACGCGGCATTTCCGGCGCCATTTCCTGCCGCTGAGCGCGCGTGGCGTCCTGCGTGACGCGTCGCTCGCCATCCGGCTGCGCCTGCCGCACCGGCCCGGCGCCTACAACGCGGTGCAGAGGCTGATGTATGTGGCGGTGCTGCTGCTGGGCGTGCTGGTGGTGGCATCCGGGCTGGCCATCTGGAAGCCCGTGCAGCTGGACTGGCTGGCGACGCTGTTTGGCGGGTTCGACACGGCGCGCCATGTGCATTTCTTTGCCATGGCGGGGATCGCGGGCTTTGTGGTGATTCACCTGGCGCTGGTCATCCTGGTGCCGGCCACCTTGTTGCCAATGTTGACCGGACGCGCCGGGCGCGCTGGCCATGGAGATGTCAAAGCATGAGCGCCCCCAACGATGGCAAGCGGATCGGCATGCCGGCTTCGGAGCCGCCATGCGCGACTGATTTCAAGCCCCAGCTCGTGCAGCTCCAGCGGCGCCTGCTATTGCGCTCCTCGCTGTCGCTAGGCGCGCTGTCCATGCTGGCGGGCTGCACCTTGCAGGATGGCGACGCCGTGGACAAGGTGCTGTGGTCAATGTCGCGCTGGAACGATCGCGTTCAGGCCTGGCTGTTCAACCGCAACCGGCTCGCGCCCACCTACGCGCGCAGCCAGATCACGCAGCCCTTCCCGTTCAACGCCTTCTATCCTGAGTACGACGTGCCGGAGGTCGATGCTGCCGGCTACCGCCTCGAAGTCTCCGGGCTGGTCGCCGACAAGCGCACGTGGAGCCTGGCGCAACTGCGCGCGCTGCCGCAGGCGGGGCAGATCACGCGGCATATCTGCATCGAAGGCTGGAGCGCGATCGGCGAATGGCGCGGCGTTGCGCTGCGCACCTTCCTGGAACGCATCGGCGCGGACACCACCGCCCGCTATATCGGCTTCAAATGCGCGGACCGCTATTACTCCAGCCTCGACATGGAAACCGCGCTGCACCCGCAGACCATGCTGGCGCTGGATTTTGGCAGCGAGCCGCTGCCCGCCCGGTATGGCTACCCGCTCAAGCTGCGGGTGCCGACCAAGCTCGGCTTCAAGAACCCCAAGCATATCGCCGCGCTCTTCGTGACCAACGAGAATCCGGGCGGCTATTGGGAAGACCAGGGGTATAACGGGTTCAGCGGGCTGTAGGACAAGAAAGCACCGCCGCCGGCAAGTGACGAACTCTGGGTGATGCACTGTATGCCGGGCACCAAACACGGTGTGTGGTGTGCGCGCTGCCGCACCCGCAAAGCGCGCGGAGCATTCCCACCGCCGCCACACATGGGTAATATCAAGGCCATGCGCGCTGCCGCCACCCGGCCGGCACGCAGCCTGGATAGCGCAAGCCCGCCTGATCTCCCGCCGCGGGCACCGGCACGCGAACGAGGGAGACCATGGCTTCAGTGGCATCAGCGGCATCAGGCAGCAGCCCCTACCGGCAACTCTGGCACCTCACATCCGAAGGATGGGGCTACTGCGCGCTCGGCACCTTCAGCCACGATGGCCTGCCCCCGGAATGGCGTGCCGTGCTGCCCATGCTGCCGCTGCGCGACCGCTACTCGCCCGTGAAAGCCGCCCGCATGGTGCTGGTCACCATGCAGATCCGCGGCGCGGCGCCGGCATCGGCCACGCAATCGGATCCGCAGCGGCCGTTGTATTACGTTTATCAGGCCTGGAGTACACGGCGGGTGGCTTGAGGCAAGTCGTCTTAGCGATCCTCTCGGGTGTGCCACACCCGCAGCACGTAGATTGTCGAATCCCGACTGGTCCACTTAAGGTATAGCCGCCATGCATCTGCTCCGCGGCCACCAGGGCCGTATTGCAAAGCCCCCAGCCGAGCCGCCACCGATCATGGACTCGACCACGTACATGTTCAGGTGTCCCGCCTTGCGATTCAGCCCGGTCACCGCGAAGCCTTGACCGTCATCCTGCTTACACTCCGTCCGTGACCGGATAGGGTTCATCGGTCACCGTGTAGCCCAGGTCGCGCAGCTTTTGCTTGACCAGTTCGCGCTGCTCCTTGGAGTAAGTCACGTTATCCTCGATCTTGAACGGCACGTCCATTTTCAGCGTCTTGACGATGATGTTCAGCGCGTAGTCGCGGGCGCGTAGATAGCGCAGTTCTTCGGGTGTCATGGCCGATTCGCTGCCATCCGCGTTGTAGCGGCGCAATCCGATATCCTTGATTTCCATCGGGTCGTTCAGCACGGGAATCAGCGCCGGCACAAATTTCGGCGTGCGCCATGCGCGGAACTGATAGAAGATCATGAGCGGGTCCATTTTCCCGTCACGGTCACCCGCACTCAGCGCACGCGTCATCAGTTCCATACTGCCGGGGTCGTCCAGCAGCGCGAGGCCGAAGACCGCGCCGACCCGCACTCCATAGTCCTTTGCTCCCACATAAGGCTTCAGGTCGGCGACGCGCTGCTCCGCTGATACGGGGATCTGCGCCATGGTGAGCAGGAGATCCTTGTCGTCTTCTCTTGCTGGTGGTCGCAACTGCCCCTTCAGAATTGGGTAAACCTCGGCACGGGGGTTTTCGATCAAGCCAACCACGCTTGCCTGACCACCCCCTTTACTAAAGCCCTGCGCCAATAGCGTCGCCGATTCGAGCGTGGGAACCTTCCGCAGAAAGCCATAGGCAATTCTCATCGCGGTACTGCTTGTCCTCGGATCGCTCACAATGGCTTGGACTTCCGGCACGATGGCGTTCTGCTGCTGACGGACGTAGGCATGGACGTCATCCCAATCATCCCACCGATTTTGGCTGATATGTTGGTTCATCAATTGTGCGAGGCGAGGCATATTCGGTAGCTCCGGAATGGCGAGATCTTGCGCAGCCCATGTTTGTGGCAATGCAATGGTGCTGCCAAGCAACAGGCTCAGGCAAAGACGCCTTGCCCAGCGTTGTCGGACGGTGGTGCCCATGCTGTTTTCTTCTCCGTTGACGATTCATGTTTATTGAGCAGAGCAATCCCGCGCGCCGTGACAATTTCGGAATATCTCGACGAGGACACGATTTTCGGTACCGTCTTGCAGCACAGCATCTTGCCGCCGACATACCAGCCATTGCCAACGTCGTATTGCCTGCCGCGTTGCCGGGTATTGGCGTCCAGCGGATCGGTGCCGTTCAACCCGGTATAGACGTACATCAGCATCCGACGGGACCAGAAGTCCTCCAGGTTGTGATGCTCGTCCTTTCCGTCAATCTGGACGTGAACATCGTCCCCCTTGGGGTTATGCGTCGCAGGATGCCAGAGGCCAAGGAAGTGCCCGATCTCGTGGGCAAAGGTCTGGACAAGCTGATCTTGCGTGGACGGTTGACTGCCATGCATCTGCTCGGCGGCCACCAACGCGGTGTTGCACAGCCCCCAGCCGATGCCGCCACCGATCATGGACTCGACCACATACATGTTCAGGTGTTCCGCCTTGCGATTCAGCTCGGTCACCACCGGAAATTCGTTGATAGGGGCCTTGACCGTCATCGCCCCTGCCTGCGTCAGATCGATGGTGTCATTCAGCCATTGTGTGACTTGGAAGCGAACCCCCGCCGCACGCCAGATATCGTTGATCTTGTCGAAGATTGGTTCAAGCTTTGGACGCTGCAGGGACGGAGGAACCCGTGGAATCTCTGGCTTACCGGCTTGTCCAATGGATACGAAATGCACTGCCACGGCTACCTCAATGGGCTCGTAGACCTGCACAGCCAAGGTGTGCAGTAGCGGCCCACTGGCACCGCCATAACGCACTTCAATTGCGGCCGTCGTTCCTTTCGCTTTGTCGCGCTGACCAGCGATTCCCGTCAACTCGATCAGGTCACCCGTCACTTGACTGATCTTGACCGTGCTTTCATCCGTGCTGACGAAGCTCAGCGGCACGCTTGCCCCGACATGCAGTCGCAGCAGCAACAGGTCAACTCTCTGTCCAGCCATCAGGCTCACGATTGGCCCGTCATGCTCCAGGTAGCCGCGCTCGTCCAGTTCGGGCCTGCCCGAGTGAAAGGTGGTCGATTCGTTGTACCGCACGAAACGCACCGGCACGAAGCGGTGGCCATCGTAGATTTCGCGTGCCAACGGCTTCGGCGACGGCCCCGGCTTGGCAGGCGCCGCTACGCCTTTGCCTTTCGGTTGTGGCGGGGGCGGCACGGTGCACGGCTCCATGGTGCCTGGCGGCGCACTGCCGCCGCCCGCGGCCAGCTTTGCGATGAAGCCGGGATGAAACTGCTTGACGTTCGAGCCAGCGAGGTCGCGGTGGAAACCATACGCCTGCGACGGATCGACCTTGTTACCGGCGAGTTCGTGTCGCTCAATCTCACCGTTGGGTTCAAAGCCGCTGTCCACCTGAAAGCGCAGGATGGCATCCTCGATCTCGATGTGGTCCAGCTTGTCATCGGGTGTCTGCAACACGGCAACTTGGCCGGGACGTACGGGCCAGTAGGGCTTGTCGTAGTAGCCCAGCACCATCAGGCGGCGCTTGGCGCCCTGAACACCCATTTGCGTCGTGCCATTGGTTTTCTCGTCGTCGCTGTAGTCACGCGCGGTCAATTGGATTTGGGTACCAAGGATCTCCAGCTCGCCGGTCAGGCCCGGTTGCAGGCCCGGCAGCGGAATCTGACCGTTGGCCTCGGTCGTGCCCTCTGCGTCTGGTTGCCCTGGGATGCGCAGCTTGTAGCGCAGGCCAGCCAACCCGCGCTCGGCCTCAGTGCGGGAGATACCCGGAAACAGTTGGAAATAGATACGTAATGGGCGCAGCGGTAAAACCACCTTGCACACCGCGCCGCCCGGCTTGAGGGTCAGCTCGGGGTTGGGGTTGGGGGGTGCCGCAGGGGTCTTCTGCTGAGAACGTGCGGGATGTGTTGCCATGGGTGTTCTTACAGGATTTCGATTTTCACGGTTTCGCCAAACTCGGCCAGCTTGGGCGCGGTCTCGCCCTCGGCATTGGTCACGCCTTCGATGAGGCTGCCATCGGCGCGCGTAATGCGGTAGGGCTGGTACGGTGCAATGTGGTCATTGCCATCCCAATGCAGCTTGTAGAAGCCTTCGTAACCCTTGCCGAACCTCGGCATCGGCACGCTGGCAGTCTTCGGGCCGGTCAATTGCTTGCTGCCCGCGTGAACCGTCCATGCGCCACTGGTGCCGCTCTCGATGCCGCTGGGCGTCATGCGGTAGTAAGTGCCTCCAACGTTGAACACAATCTCCTTGGCGGCGGTGACTTCGATCCTGCCTTCGGTGCTGGTGACCTTCAGGGTGTTGCGCGCCACGACGTCCATTTCGTTGTCTTGCGCCTGCACCGCGACTTTGCCCTTGCGGGCGATCAGCTTCACGTCTTCGGTATGGCCGCACAGCGAGACTCCTTTGGCCGCGCTGCCGACAATGCTGTGACCCGCAGAGATAGACAAATGCTTGCCGGTGGTCAGCGCCGCATGGTCGCCGCTGTGCACGTGTATGGTCTTCGGTACCCATGCAAGTAAGCTCCGTGATGTCAGGCGCCCTCGGAGCATTCCTGACGCAACGCGAAAAAACCCCGGCCACCTTACGTGACTTGGGCTCCCGAAAAAAATCCGCTACTCCGATGAATTTAGCTTCACAAACCTATCGACTTGGAAACGGGGTGTCTATGAGACTATTCCGGAATTGAATCCAGAACGCTCCGCTCCAGGTGAAGTTGCATGATCCGCAAGGCCATGAGGCTTGAACCTGATGTACCTTGCGCCAGTGCTGGCGCACCGATCCGCAAGTGATTTTCACAAATACCAGGACGGTATCCTGCAGCGAGAAACGCTATGCCGCAATCGGACAAGTATGAAATTCGATGAGAAGTTTGGCGATGAGGGTGGCTATGAAACGATCAGAAAAGCGGCTACCGTTCGGTTCATTCAGCACACTGTGGGTACTCCGGCGCGAGCAGGCATGCTGCACCATCGAGGATGTGGAAGCGTTCTAACTTCCTACGGGACACCCTGCCACCCTCCTCCGCAACCGCCCCATCGCCGCCCACACCGCCAAAACCGAAGGCGCCTGTGCACCCGCCGACATCGCGCATCGAAAGACGCTTCTGGCGTTTCGCGAATGGCTGAACGCGCCCGTCAAGATCCGCCTGTTGTGGAGTTCGATCCATGAAAATAGGCACCAAAATCAAAGCCGAACCTCGCAAAGCCGAACTTCGGCTCCGTTCGGCGATTCGGCTGGCGGCGCTCGCCGCCGCTGCTGTATTTCTTGTTCTCTATAGCTTGGATGTTAGAGACGGATCAACTGCGCACGAATGCCAGCGGGAGGATTCTGGCGACTACATCGGTGAAACCTGCTATTTGGCGCGTGAGTACGGCACTTTGTTTCGCCTTTATGCTGCGCGTAGCGATGAATTACTCGCAGAGCGCACGTACCTTGACCCCGACGCTCCGCGCCTACTTTGGTTTCACGATCATGTGCTGAGAATCGGGTAGACCTCGGCACGGGGGTTTTCGATCAGGCCGAATACGCTGTTGTCTCTACCGCCCTCTCCCAGCCCGTGCGCCAACAAAAGAGCTGATTCCAGCGTAGGCACCTTTCGCAGAAAGCTATAAGCAATGTCCCTCGTGGTGCTGCTTGTCTTTGGGTCATCCGCGATAGCGCGGACTTCCGGCACGATGGCATTCTGCTGCCAGAAGGCGCGCGAGGTTAAGCAGGAACTACGCGCACAACGTGTGAAGCTGCCGGGTCAGGCGGGCTCGGTTACATGTGTGGCGGCCCACGAGATCGGTGCGCCGGCGGGCGTCACACCTGTGGTGTGGCGACTGCTGACCAATCGCGAGGCGCAGAACACGGACGCCATTGTCGAGTTAATTGATTGGTATCGAGCCCGATGGGAGATCGAGATGTTCTTCCACGTCCTGAAGACTGGATGCAAGGTCGAGGCGCTGCAACTATCGCAAATGGAGCGTGTGGAGCGGGCCTTGGTGTTGTACATGGTTGTGGCATGGCGCATTGCCAGGCTGATGCGGTTGGGCAGAACCTGCCCTGAGTTGGACGCATCGCTGTTCTTCGACGCTGACGAGATACGAGGGGCATATGTGCTCGCGAAAAAGGCCCGTCCAAAGACACCGGTTACGCTCAATCAGATGATCCGCTTGGTCGCTTCTCTGGGCGGGTTCCTTGGGCGCAAGAGTGATGGCGAGCCCGGCGCCAAAACGATCTGGATCGGCCTCCAGCGAACAATGGATGCCGCGTTCATGATTCAGGCGCTGCGGGAGGACTCATGACTTCTGTATAACGGTCCACTTAAGGTCCATCAGCATCAGCGCGAGACCGGCGGGGGCGTGTCCGTGCCGAGACCATCGGCCCAAGCCTGAACGGCCTGATGATCGATCACGCGACCTGCGTCCACGTCAGCCAAAGCCTCACGTGTCAGCCGGCTGCGCTCTTCCTCCTGATCGATCCAGGCAGATAGGGCCTGCTTCATGATCCAGCCGCGCGAGCGCTCCAGGCGGGTCGCAAACTGATCGACCTTCTCGGCCAGTGGCAACGGCACATGAACGGTCAGCACCTTGGTTTCGGTCTGTGCCATATGTAGTCCTTCTCGATGCGGGTTGAATCACAGTGAATCATAGCGATTAAAGATGGCCCGTCCAAACCGAAGGCCTTGGTTGGGCATTTTTCAGCACTTATCTGAGGCAGCCAACCCGCTCAGTGAATCCCGCATCGACAAAAGGAAAAGCCCGCGCGAAGCGGGCTTTTCCTTTCTACAGCGCGAAGAACAGCAGGCCGTTCAACCCACCCACTTGCGCGCGTTGCGGAACATGCGCATCCACGGGCTGCCGCCGTCTTCCACCTGCTTCCAGGCGTCCGGCGCCCAGCTCATGGTGGCGGTGCGGAACACGCGCTCCGGGTGCGGCATCAGCACGGTGAAGCGGCCATCGGTGGTGGTCACCGAGGTAATGCCGTCCGGCGAGCCGTTCGGGTTCAGCGGGTAGGTTTGCGTCGGCGCGCCGTGGTTGTCCACGAAACGCAGCGCCACCTGGGCCTGGCTCTTGTCGCCTTGCTGCGAGAAGTCGGCGAAGCCTTCGCCGTGCGCCACCACGATGGGGATGCGGCTGCCTTCCATACCGGCGAAGAAGATCGACGGCGAGGATTGCACTTCCACGGTGACGTAGCGCGCTTCGTACTGTTCCGACTGGTTGCGGGTGAACTTGGGCCATGCGCCCGCGCCGGGGATGATCGGGGCGAGGTTGCTCATCATCTGGCAGCCGTTGCACACGCCCAGCGCGAAGGTGTCCTGGCGGTTGAAGAACGCCGCGAACTGCTCGGCCATCTGCGCGTTGAACAAGATGGTCTTGGCCCAGCCTTCGCCGGCACCCAGCACGTCGCCGTAGCTGAAGCCGCCGCAAGCGACGAAGCCGGAGAAGTCGGCCAGGTTGGCGCGCCCGGCGATCAGGTCGCTCATGTGGACGTCGTGCGTGTCGAAGCCGGCGCGGTCCATGCTGTACGCCATTTCGATCTGCGAGTTGACGCCCTGCTCGCGCAGGATCGCCACGCGCGGACGCGCGCCGGTGGCCACGAACGGTGCGGCGATGTCTTGCGCCGGATCGAAGGTCAGCACCGGCGAGATGCCCGGGTCCGCCGCGTCGAGCACGCGATCGTATTCGCTGTCGGCGCAAGCCGGGTTGTCGCGCAGGCGCGCGATGCGCCAGCTGACTTCGCTCCAGGTGCGCTGCAGCTCGCTGCGCGCGGCGCCGAATACCTTCTTGGCATCGCGGTAGATCTCGATCTGGTCGGTGGCATTGGGCTTGCCCACCACGTGGCTGCAGGCCGACAGGCCAACTTCGCGCAGCACGGCGAACACGGCGTCACGCTCTTCCTGGCGTACCTGGATCACCGCGCCGAGTTCTTCCGAGAACAGCGCGCGCAGGGTCTGCTCGTCGCGGCGGCCGGAGATTTGCTGCGCCCAGTTCTTGGCGTCGCCGAAGTCCTGTTCCTGCACGGGGTCCAGCGCCAGCATGTCGACGTTGAGCGACAGGCCGCAATGGCCGGCAAAGGCCATCTCGGCCAGCGCTGCCATGAAGCCACCGTCGGAACGGTCGTGGTAAGCCAGCAGCTTGCCGTCGCGGTTCAGGCGCTGGATCACGTTGAAGAAATTCTTCAGGTCTTCGGCGCTGTCCACGTCCGGCGTGGTGTCGCCAACCTGCTGCGTCACCTGCGCCAGGATGCTGCCGCCGAGACGGTTCTTGCCACGGCCGAGGTCGATGGCGATCAGCACGCTGTCGCCCGCATCGGTGCGCAGTTGCGGGGTCAGGGTGCGGTCGGTGTCATCCACGGCGGCAAACGCCGAGATGATCAGCGAGACCGGCGCGACCACTTCCTTGTCGACGCCGTCGTCCTGCCACTTGGTGCGCATGGACAGCGAATCCTTGCCCACCGGGATGCTGATGCCCAGCGCCGGGCACAGTTCCATGCCGACCGCGTGCACGGTGTCGTACAGCTTGGCGTCTTCGCCGTCCACGCCGCAGGCGGCCATCCAGTTGGCGGACAGCTTGACCTTGCCCAGGTCCTTGACCGGCGCGGCGGCCAGGTTGGTCAGCGCCTCGCCGATGGCCATGCGGCCCGAGGCGGGGGCGTTGATCACGGCCAGCGGCGTGCGCTCGCCCATGGTCATGGCTTCGCCGGCGCGGCCCTTGTAGTCGAGCGTGGTCACGGCCACGTCGGCCACCGGCACCTGCCAGGGGCCGACCATCTGGTCGCGCGCGTTCATGCCGCCAACCGTGCGGTCGCCGATGGTGATCAGGAACGACTTGCTGGCCACCGTCGGGTGGCGCAGCACGTCGCGCACGGCCTTGTCCAGCGCGATGCCGGTCACGTCCACCGGGGGCAGGCTTTGCTCGACGTGCTTGACGTCGCGGTGCATGCGCGGCGGCTTGCCCAGCAGCACGTCCATCGGCATGTTCACGGCATAGTGTTCCTTGAGCGCCGCGTCGACATGCGCGTCGACCAGTTGCAGCTGCTGCTCTTCGGTGGCGATGCCCACCACGGCAAACGGCGAACGCTCGCGCTGGCACATGGTCTGGAACAGCGGGAAGGACTCCGGCGCCACCGCCATCACATAGCGTTCCTGCGACTCGTTGCACCAGATCTCGGCCGGGCTCATGCCCGACTCTTCCAGGTGCACCTGGCGCAGGTCGAAGCGCGCGCCGCGGCCCGCGCCGTCCACCAGCTCGGGGAAGGCATTGGAGATGCCGCCCGCGCCCACGTCGTGGATCGACAGGATGGGATTGTCGTCGCCGAGCTGCCAGCAGGCGTTGATGACTTCCTGCGCGCGCCGCTCCATTTCCGGGTTGCCGCGCTGGACCGAATCGAAGTCCAGGTCGGCTGTATTGGTGCCGGTCGCCATCGAGCTGGCGGCGCTGCCGCCCATGCCGATGCGCATGCCCGGGCCGCCCAGCTGGATCAGCAGCGAGCCGGCCGGCAGCGCCTTCTTGTGCGTGTGGCCGGCGTCGATGTTGCCGATGCCGCCGGCGATCATGATCGGCTTGTGGTAGCCGCGCACGGTGCCGCCGACATTTTGCTCGTAGACGCGGAAGTAACCGCCCAGAATGGCACGGCCGAATTCATTGTTGAACGCGGCGCCGCCGAGCGGGCCTTCGGTCATGATTTGCAGCGGCGAGGCGATACGGTCCGGCTTGCCGGTCACGCTCACCTTGTCGTCCGGGTTGCGGTGCGCCACCGGCTGGGCGGCGTCGCGCGCGTTTTCCCAGCCTTCCACGGCGTCGGGCAGCATCAGGTTGGAGACCGTGAAGCCGGTCAGGCCAGCCTTGGGCTTGCCGCCACGGCCGGTGGCGCCTTCGTCGCGGATTTCACCGCCGGCGCCGGTGGAGGCCCCGGGGAACGGCGAGATGGCGGTCGGGTGGTTGTGCGTCTCCACCTTCATCAGCGTGTGGGTCAGCGCCTCATGGCGGCCGTACTTCTGCCCGGTGCCGCGCGGGAACCAGCGCTCGGCCACATCGCCTTCCATCACCGCGGAGTTGTCCGAGTACGCCACGATCGACCCTTGCGGGTTGAGCTGGTGGGTATTGCGGATCATGGCGAACAGGGATTTGTCCTGCTGCACGCCGTCGATGGTCCAGGTGGCGTTGAAGATCTTGTGGCGGCAGTGCTCGCTGTTGGCCTGCGCGAACATCATCAGCTCGACGTCGGTCGGGTTGCGTTCCAGCTTGGCGTAGGCGTCGACCAGGTAGTCGATCTCGTCTTCCGACAGGGCCAGGCCCATTTCGGTATTGGCTTGCGCCAGCGCGGCGCGGCCACCGGAGATGTCGATGAAGCGCAGCGGCTTGGCCGGCAGTTCCTGGAACAGGCCGGCGGCGTCTTCACGCGAAGCCACCACGCTTTCGGTCATGCGGTCGAACAGGTGGGCGGCCACCGCGGCGCGCGTGCCGGCATCCAGCGTCTTGCGCCCGCGCAGCAGGCCCTTCTTGCAGATCACTGTGATCTCGATGCCGCGCTCGATGCGGTGCACATGCTCGAAGCCGCAGTTATGCGCGATGTCGGTCGCCTTGCTGGCCCACGGCGAGATGGTGCCGAAGCGCGGAATCACCACAAAGCGATCACCGTCGGTTTGTGCCTCGAACGGCGCGCCATAGGTCAACAGCGCGCCGATGCGGGCGCTGTCGTCTTGCGACAGCGGCACGTCGGTGTCGACAAAATGCAGGAACTGGCCGTGCACCGACTCGATGTCGGCGTCGATCTGCTTGAGGGCGGTGAGCAGGCGTTGCTGGCGAAAGGCGGAAAGCGCCAATGCACCGGGGAAGCACGAGAAATGCGCCATGGTCTGAGCGGTCGGGAGGGCAGGAGGTAGGGGCTGCTACCGGCCGGCGCCGCTGGTTGGGGCGCCGTGCTGGCGGGAAACCAGGATTATACCTTGTCGAGGGGGGTTTCCCGCGTTGCAGCAGAGGTGGCTTGACGGACAAAGGCGGCAGCGGCCCGGACAAGCTCCGCAGCCATCACGCGGGCCAGGCGACATCCGGGCTAATTGCGCCTGGAAAATCACATGATCCTCCCCCACCCCAATCCACCCTGCTACCCGCTACTGCCCGCTGCCGCCCCATCCCAGCCCACGCCACCGCGTTGCCATCCAGCGCGTGCTGTGGCTCCAGCGCCACCGTGGCCTTGCCGTGACCTTGCACCGCCAGCCGGAACGGCTGCGACTCGCCGACGGCGAGGCCGTGGCCGGCTCAGCGGTCCGGCCAGGGCGCCGCGTCCACCACCGGGAAGCTGCCGCTGAACTGGTCCAGCAAGCCCATGAAGCGCGGCAGCAGCGACACATCGCCGCGCAGCGTGAGCCGGCCTTGCGCCACAGCCTCGGCCGCCGTCCAGCGCCGGGCCAGGACGGCGTCGAGCGTGTCGCGGCGGGTCACGATGACCACGTCCGCCGTGTCCGCCACATCAGCCGCGTCCACCAGCAGGCTGCTCAGCGCGCAGTTGGACAGCGTGCTCAGCCAATGCTCGCCGCTGTCGGTGAACTGCCAGCCGATCTGGCACGCCATGCCCTGCGCGCGCTGACCGTGGATGCGCACCGCCAGCGCGTCGAACAACAGCTCGTTGCTCATCGCGCCCATCAGCGCGTTGGCCGGCGGCCCCTGCGGATTGGCCTGCGGTGGCCCTTCGCGATACTCGCGCGCGGCCAGCAGGTAGGCATTGCGCCACGTCGCCGACTCGGCCTGGAAGCCCATCTGCTCCAGCGCGCGGGCCGCCAGCTCGCGCGCCTCGGCATGCGCGGGATGCGCGTAGACCGCATGCTTGAGCACCTCGGCCACCCAGCGGAACTCGCCGCGCTCGTAATCGGCGCGGGCCTTGGCCATCACGGCGTCGATGCCACCCATGTATTCCAGGTGCTTGCGCGCGGCGGCCACCGGCGGCAGCGCATGCAGGTTGGCCGGGTGCGCGTCGTACCAGCTCAGGTAGTGCTGCACGATCGCCTTGACGTTGTGCGACACGGTGCCGTAATAGCCGCGTGTGTGCCAGCGCCTGGCCAGCGCCTCCGGCAGTTGCAGCCCTTCGGCGATCTCGCCGGCTTTCAGGCCATGGCTCATCAGCCGCACGGTCTGGTCGTGCAGCACGCGGTACAGGTCGCGCTGCTCGGACAGGAAGCGCCGGGCGCGCTCCGCGCCCCAGGTCGGCCAGTGGTGCTGGGCCAGCACCACCTCGGTACGCGGGCCGTAGCGGCGCAGCGCGCGGTGCAGGTACTTGGACCACGCCAGCGCGTCGCGCACCTTGGCGCCCCGCAGCGGGCACAGGTTGTGCAGATTGTGGGTAGCGTTCTCGGCCAGGTTGAGCGCGCCCTCGGACGGGATGAAGAGGTGCATCTCGGAGGGCGCCTCGGTCTCAGGCGTGAGCTGGAACTCGATCTCCACCCCGTCGATCACGTGGATCTCGTGCTCGGCCTCGATCGACCGCGTTGGCGCGATCAGCGTGGAGCGGCCCATTGGCAGCGTCTTGCCCAGGCCAGCATCCACCTGCGCCGCCGGCCCCTTGGCCAGCGTATGGCCAAACTGGAACTGCGCGCGGCGCGCCATGGCCACGCCGCCGATCACGTTCTCGGCGATGGCGTGGTGCATGAAGCCGGAGGGCGCGATCACCTGGACCCGCCCGGCGCGCACGTCGGCCTCTTCCACCAGCCCCGCCACGCCGCCAAAGTGGTCGGCGTGGCTGTGGCTGTAGATCACGGTGTGCAGCGTGCGGTTGCCGCGATGCGCCCGGTACAGCGCGAGCGCCGCCGCGGCGGTCTCCGGGCAGGTCAGCGCGTCCAGCGCGATCACGCCGGTGTCGCTTTCGATAAAGGTGATATTGGCGATATCGAACCCGCGCACCTGGAAGATGCGCGGCGTGACCTGGAACAGGCCGTGGATGCGGTTCAGGCGCGCCTGCCGCCACAGGCTGGGGTTGACGGTATCCGGCGCCTCGGCGGCGTCCAGGAAGCCGTAGGCCTCCAGGTTCCACACGCCGTGGCCGTTGGCGCGCGCCACCTTGGCATTGGGGATGGTGCCGACAAAGCCGCGCTGCGCGTCTTCCCAGTCCTGCTCGTCGTGCTCGGGCAGCTCGCGCGCCAGCAGGCGATGAAAGTCAGCCGTGGCCGCGTGGGCACAGCTTGCGTTGTCCGGCATGGGGTCTCCTTGGTGGCGCGTGGACGATGTTCAGGTAAGCCAACAACGCCGGGACCGGTCAGCACAGTGTGAATCGGCACGCTGTGCAATGGATGATCGAACGCAACCCGCTTGTTAGCCGCGGCGGCGCGGCCAGCGCAAAGGGCGGCTTCGCCTCGATGGGCATGGCGCGAAAAACCTGAACAGGAATTCGGGTTTCATTCTTTGTCGCGCCCTGCGTTCACGTTATCGGTAAAAACCCTCGCCAGGCGGGGCTGCCTCAGGTGCGTGACTGCCCGGCGGCCTGGTGGATGGCAGCGCGGATCCGCGGGTAGGTGCCGCAGCGGCAGACAATGTGCTCCATCGCTTTATCGATGTCGGCATCGCTGGGTTTTGGGATGCTTCTCAGGAGCGCGCTGGCGGTCATGAGCTGCGCGCTCTGGCAGTAGCCGCACTGCACCACGTCCAGATCGAGCCAGGCGGCCTTCAGGGCTTGCGCCTGCGCGCCGCGCAAGCCTTCGATGGTCACGATCCGGATATTGGCCAGCGTGGAGACCGGGCTCATGCAGGCGACCTGCGGCGTGCCGTTCAACTGCACCGTGCAGGCCCGGCAAACGCCGATACCGCAGCCATATTTGGTGCCGGTCAACCCCAGCTCGCACCGCAATACCCACAGCAGCGGGGTATCCGGATCGGACTGCACGGACACCGTCTTACCGTTGATGTTCAGGGGCAGCATGGCTTTCTCCCGGGACTCAGGCCAGTTTCAAGGGCAACGCGCGCAGGCGCTGTCCCGTCAGCGCAAACAGGGCATTGGCCACCGCCGGCGCAATGGGCGGCGTGCCCGGCTCACCCACACCCTGGGGATGGCCCTGGCTTGGCAGGATGTGGGTTTCGATTGCCGGGCAGTTGTTCATGAAGATGACGGGGAAATCGCCAAACGTTTTCTGCTGCACCTGGCCATCGGCGATCGTGATCTCCTCGAACAGCGCGGCCGACAAGCCGAAGATGATCGCGCCTTCCATCTGCTGGCGGATCAGGTTCGGGTTCACGGGCATCCCGCAATCGATCGCGCAGACCACCCGGTGCACACGCACGGTCTTGTCCGGCGCCACGGACACCTCCGCCACCTGCGCGACGATGCTGCCGTATGCCTCGTGCAGCGCCACCCCGCGTGCGCGCGCGGCGCCGTCTGCCGTCTTCCCTAGCGGCTTTCCCCAGCCGGCCTTGTCCGCGGCCATGTGCAACACGGCCAGATGGCGCGGATGCTTGACCAGCAGGCCGGCACGAAAGGCAACGGGATCCTTGCCGGCGGCCGCCGCCAGTTCGTCGATAAAGCTCTCGGTGAAAAATGCCTGGTGCGAGTGGCCAACCGAGCGCCAGAAGCCCACCGGCACAGGCAGGTCGACAATCACGTGCCCGACGCGCGCGTTCGGCCATTCGTAGGGCCGGTCGAACGCGCCTTCCGTCGTGGTCTTGTCGATGCCCAGGCCGGGCAGGCCAAGCAAGCGCGCCAGCATGGCCGGCACGATCGCCTGGCTGGCCGACGTGTTGTGCCAGGCCACCAGGTTGCCCGCGCCATCGAGCCCGGCCTTGAAGCGCGAGAGGCAGGCAGGCCGGTAGAAGTCGTGCGTGGTGTCCTGGACGCGCGACCAGATCGTCTGCACCGGCCGCCCACCGCCCGCGCGCGCGATTGCCACGGCCTGGGAGATGAAATCCACCTCCAGCCGCCGCCCGAACGCGCCACCGATCAGTTGCGGCTGCACATCGACCTTGTCGGCATCGATGCCGAGCACCTTCGAGGCCGCCCGGCGCGCCAGGCCAGGCAACTGCGTCGAGACCCAGACCCTGGCCGCGCCGTCGCGCACCTGCACCGTGCAGTTGATGGGCTCCAACGCCCCATGCGCGAGGTAGGGCGCGCTGTACTCGGCGCTGACTGGCCTGGCGGCGGACTTCAATGCCGCCTCGACATCGCCGTGCCGGTAATAGGCGTGGCCGTCGGAGGCATCCAGCGCCTGCGCGAGACGGCGGCTCACCTCCGGGCTGGACAGCGCGGCGGCGGGGCCAGGGTTCCACACGATCTTGACCGCATCCAGCGCCTTCATGGCCCGGTACGCGTTGTCGGCGATCACCGCCACCCCGCCGGTGCCGCCGTTGTAGGCATCGACCGCGAGCACCTTGACGATGCCCGGCATCGCGGCGGCATCCGCGCCGTCGAAGCTCGCCACCGTGCCGCCCAGCGTCGGGCACATCGTCACGCTGGCGTACAGCAGGCCCTCGGGCAGCACGTCGATGCCAAAACGCGCCGTGCCATCGATCTTGGACGCGGCCTCGATGCGGCGTGTGTCCTTGCCGATCAGCTTGAATTCGGATGGCGTCTTCAGCGCCACCTTTGCCGGCAGCGGGAGCTTCCCGGCTTGGGCCGCCAGTTCACCGAAGGTGGCTGTCTTCCCGGAGGGATGGAGTACCTTGCCGTCCTGCGCGCGGCACTCGCCCGCTGGCACGTTCCAGCGCGCGGCTGCCGCGCCAATCAACATCGCGCGGGCGGATGCGCCGGCCTCGCGCATCGGGTCCCACAGGTCATTGAGGCTCGACGAGCCGCCTGTCACCATCTCGCCGATCTCGCGCATGAGCTTGGCGGTCAGCCAGGCTGCCAGATGCCTGGCCACGCCGTCGTCGTCCGCGCGGAACGGGAGATCCTCGACGACGACTTCCAGGTTGTTGTAGATCTTGTCCACTGGCGCGTGCTCGACCTTGACGTGCGCCCAACTGGCATCCAGCTCGTCGGCCAGCACCATGGCCAGGCCGGTGTGCACGCCCTGCCCCATCTCGGAGCGGCACATCATGATGGTGACGGTGTTGTCGGCTGCTATCTTGACCCAGCCATTGAGCCCCACCTGCGTGCCAACCGCCGGCAATGGCTGCGATGTGGCCAGCCGCTGCCGTGGCGGCAGCACCGACCAGCCGATCAGCAACGCGCCCGCTGCCCCGAAGCCACCGATGCCACCGACCAGGAACGTTCTGCGTTTCATCAGAACGCGAGGCAGAAATCGATCAGGCGATGCGAGATGATCGCGGTGCCGGTGGCCTCGCCATCCGCAATGTCGCCCCCCGGGCTGGCGCGAAACAGATCGTCAAGCTGGTCCTGGCTCGTTTCCAGCAGCGTGCGCACGTCGTATGCCATATCCGCACCTCCAATGTGGGTCGCCTGCCTATAGCGCCGCTGTCGCCGCTGCCGCCGCTGCCGCCTTCGCCGTGGCCTTCGCTTCGCGCAAGAGCACATCGGCCGCCTTCTCGGCAATCATGTAGACCGCGCTGGCCAGGAAAAAGCCAGGAATCCTCGGGAAGACGGACGCATCGACAACCCGCAGCCCGCGCGTGCCATGCACGGAAAAATCGCTGCCCAGCACGCCGCCCGCCTCGCGCGCGCCGATGGCGCAACTGCACGAAGCGTGATGCCCCCAGGCGTTGTCGCGCACATAGCCGGCCAGCTCATCGTCGCTGCGCAGGTGCGCGCCAGGAAGCTGCTCCTGCGCGATCACGCCGCGCTCGATCAGCGGCGCTGCCAGCTTGCGCACAAAGCGGATGGCGTCGATCACCGCGCGCAGATCCTCGTCCGCCCCCGCCCCGCCTTCTTCGAAATAGTGGAAATTGATCAAGGGCGGTTCGAGCGGATTCGCGGAGCGCAGCCGCACCGTGCCCGCGCGGTTGCGCGTGTGCGCCTTGAGAATGGCCCAGGTGAGTGCATCGTCGCTCTGGGCGAAGAGTTTGGAGTAACCCGGGAAATAGCCGGTGAAATGCTCGACCAGCGCCATGCAGAACACATCCGGCACGGGCGCGGATTTGCGCGAGCGCCGTGCCACCGCGATCGCCACGCCGTTGGAAGTGTAGACCCCATGCCGGCCGTCGCGCCAGCTGCAATAGGCCGGATCATCCTTCTGGAAGCGGGCGCCATCGAGGATGCGCCACGGCTGCGCCATCCGGCTTACCACGCCCACCTCATAGCGATCCTGGAGATTGCGCCCGACACCCGGCAAGTCCACGTTCACGGCAATGCCGTGCGCGCGAAGGTGCTCGGCCGGGCCAATGCCCGACAGCATCAGCAGTTGCGGCGTATTGAACGCGCCGCCCGCCAGGATCACCGCACGGCGCGCGTGCACTGCATGGCGCACGCCGGGCGCCGTGCTTGGCGAGACATGGGCCCGGTAGAGTTGCTTGCCTTTCAGGTATTCGACACCGGTCGCCGTGCCGTGCGCGTCCAGCAGCACGCGCGTGGCCAGCGCGTCCATCTCGATATGCAAGCACGACGGCAGGCGGGCTGCCACGTCGAGCACCCGTTCGCGCGCGCCGTTGCGGGCATGCCCGCGCGTGGAAAGCGGCGTGTAGCAAACGCCGTTGAAACATCGCCCCCCCCAGATCCTGGCGTTCGGATCGCCCTGCCAGCGCAAGAAGCTCAGGACCGCGTGCAGGCGCCGCGGCACGCTGCGCGCCGCCAGTTCCATGGAGCCCAGGATCAGGCGCGTGAGCGCATTGTCGGTCAGCGCTTCCAGCGGGAACGCGCGCTCGGTGCTGAGCCATCCGTCCCAGCCGTGCGCCGTGGGATCGAAGCCAAGGCGGCGCGCGAGCGCCCACAGCGGACGGTGCCGGCATTGCTCCAGCGTCTTGGCGTACCGGCGCATGCGGGCGGCTTTCCACGAGTGGTCGCCGGTCAGCTCGGCAATGCCGTCCCAGTCCGAGTCGTGCGGGTAGAGGAAGATCATCGCGTTGTGCGCGGTGCAGCCGCCCAGCGTCGCCGCCCGGGGATAGAGCACGCCTTCGCTGCCGTACTTCGGGTCCCTGCGCTGCTGTGCGTCGTCCGCGTAGTGGCGCACAAAGAAATTCCAGCTCATCGCCGGATTCTCGGAGGCGCAGGCGTGAAACGCCGGCACCTCGTAATCCTCCGGCATGCAAGCCGTGCCAGGCTCGCGCGCATCGTTGCCGGCCTCGAGCAGGAATACGCGCATGCCCGCCTCCGCCAGCCGCGCGGCGAGCGTGCCGCCCCCCGCGCCGGAACCGACGATCACGTAATCCCATGCTTGTTCGCCTGGAGCAGACATATCCCCGCCGCGCCGCCTACGTCAAAACGTCTTGAGAAAGGCAATCAAGGCCCGTTTATCGTCATCGCTCAATACCGGCTCCTGCCCGAACGATTGCTCATCGGCGCTCAGGCCGGCCTGGTTGTTGAACTCCGCCGTGCCGAAGTAATGGCCGCGGTTCACGACAAAATCCGGGCACTTGCTGAGTGCCAGCATGGGCTTGACCAGGTTGGCGTAGGTCTTGCCCAGATCCGCGTCGGTCGCACCCTCGGGCACGGAGGCCAGGTCCGATCTCAGCTTGAGCGCAAGGCCCACCACCTTGGCCGCGTGCTCGGCCTTGGCGCCGACGTCGCTGGTCTCAGATAGCGGCTGGATATTGGCCAGCAAGTTGACCGGCATCTGCTTGGGTGCCGGCCCGATGGTCACATCGCCGCCCGCCCCCACCAGCCACGGCGCATAGCGGTGCATGAAGCCCTGCAACGGCTTGAGCGCGTCCGGCACGAAGCCCTCCGGCACCGTAATCTGGCTGCGCTCGGTGGTGCGGTCGATGGTGCCTGGCACCTTGGCGCCCAGGATGTCGTCATGCACGCGCTTCTCGGGCCAGAGCAACTGCTCGATGGAGGCATCGAAAACCTGGATGCGGCTGGCAACCGACGGATCCTCGCTGAAGGGCCCAAGTGTGTTGTTAAGCAGGAACGGGGCCGTCGACCAAACGCTGATCAGCGAGGGCACGCGGGTATAGCCACGGCCGCCGGCCGGCATCCGGTAATGCCAGCGCTCGCCAGTGAAGGGGTCGTTGAGGGTGACGCTACCCACCGAGGGCAGCGTCTTGTATGACTCCGACGAGAAGTTGTCCCAGATATTTCCGCGCAACGCATTGGTCGCAAGCGGGCTGCACACGTTGGTCCGCAGCAGCGTGGCGGGAATGCGCGCATCGGATGACAGATAGTTGCCCGCCAGGAAGTCCGGCGCCTTGACCATCTCGCGCATCTGCGCTTTGAACGCATCCGTCTGCGTCCATTTCCAGTACCGCATGAAGCAGGCGAGATAGTTCGGGCCCGCGCAGTTCCGCAGGTTCAGGCTGGCCGGCGGCGGCGGCGCCTTGCTGGAATGGCAGCGCGCGCAAGTGTCGGCGAACACGACCTTGCCCCGGTCGAGCATCTGCGCGCCGGCCGGCGTGGACGTATCCGCCAGGAAGCCAGCGCCGCCCGGGGCATCGCGCAAGTGGTCCGGCGGGGTCGCCTTCAGCAGGAACAGCGCCATGTTGGTCGTGCCGGCTTCCGTCGCCCCCCAGTAGCTCGAGTTCTTCTGCGCCACGGCAAGCTCGACGGGCGAGATCGCCTTGCCGCCAAGGATCGGGTTGAAGTGCAGCAGCCATTCCTCGCTGAACAGGCCGATATTCAGGTACACCCGGTTCAATGCGCCCAGCACGCCGACCGAATCGGCGCCGTCCTTGAGCACGTGCGGCGTCCATACCGTATCGGGCGGCGTGTAGAACTGCGTCAACGCGCCGGTCTTGACGAAGTCATTGAGCTGCCGGTTGTTCAGCTCGCCCCCGGCCAGCTTTTCTTCGCCGATGCGCCTGGCCACGCCCATGCGCGCCATCAGGTCGTAGAGCGCGTTCATGGTGCGGGGGTTGTTGATGTTGTCCGTGGACACCAGCGAAGTATCCATGGTGCCCGGGCGGAAGGTATGCACGAGCTGGAACATGAAATTCTGCCGGCCCTCGGGTGTCGATGCGTTATGGATGAACAGCCGGTCTACCCACATGTACTGCGCGCCCACCGTGGAACTCAGCTCGGGCCATTGCGGGTGCGCGGGATCCCCAGGGGGATGGATCGGGCTCGGGCCCACGTGGCAGAAACCGCATGCCATGCCAACGCGATAGGGCCGCACGAGATCCGCGCGGTTGTAGTACTTGGGATCGATGTAATAGCGCTGCGGATCCCATGCCTTCGCGGCCTTCTCGTCAAAGGCCGGGTTGGGGAACAGCCGCAAGCCGATGATGCCCGTGGGGTAGCCGTAGTAAGAACCCACCGGCAGCTTCGCGCCATTGGCGAACGTGGTGCCGCGCGCGCCAATCTTGACGCCAGGATAGGCTTGCTCGTTCTCGAAGGGGTCGGCCGGGCAATCCTTGACCCGTTGGTCCAGCCACAGCCCGAAGCGCTGCGGATCGGGCCCCGCGGGCTTTTCGAAGCAGGGCTCGTTGAGCAGGCCCAGATAGCGCCAGCGGGTGTCGCGGGAATAGCCCTGGCTCGGATGCGAGCTGATGGACTTGAGCAGGTCGAACGCGCCGAACGTGAAGTTCGTCATGTCGTCCCAGAACCTGTCGTTGCCGCCGCTCCACACCAGCCACATATTGCGGCCGGCGATTTCTTCCTGGGTCAGCGCAACGCCGCGATCCATGCCGTGGAAATAGTCCTCCGATGCGTGCCGGAACGTTTCAGGGCCCCGGCCGGCCTGCTTCGCCTCGTCAAGGACTCGGCCCGGCTCCGGCCTGGAACACCCGCCTGCGGCGAGCGCGCCGATCAATGCGCCAATCAATGCGATACCAAGAACGATTGATCTGCTGCGTGGCGTCACCGCGGTCCCTCCCTTGCCCCCCGCGAAGGACCACATGCTGCACGATGGCCTCGCCCCCCGGGGTCTTCATAAACCTAGGAATCACCTGAGGATAAGTCAAGGAAATTGCTGCAACGCGATGTGTCCGGCAGCGACGCCAGGCGTGCCAAACCTGGCGAAAACGATGGATCGGACATTTAGGAAGTGACGAAAGACTGATCTGTTGGAAATGAAAATTTGTCGCGCCCGCGAAGCGCGTGCAACGAGCCGGAGCATTGCGCTCCGGCTCGCCCCGCCAGGCCCTTACACCTTGCCGTAGCCCCCGCCTCCCGGCGTTTCCACCACGAAGACATCGCCCGCTTTCATCTCGCAACGCCCGACATGGCCCAGCGCTTGCTCGCTGCCATCACCCCGCACCACGTAGTTGCGGCCCATGGCGCCGGGCTCGCCGCCGGCCATGCCGAACGGTGCGTGCAAGCGGTTGTTGGACAGGATCGACGCCGTCATCGGCTCCAGGAAGCGCACCTTGCGGATGCCGCCGTTGCCGCCGCGCCACTGCCCCGCGCCACCCGAGCCCGGCCGGATCTCATAGCTCTCCAGCCGCACCGGGAAGCGCCATTCCAGCACCTCCGGATCGGTCAGGCGCGAGTTGGTCATATTGGTCTGCACCACGTCGCAGCCGTTGAAACCCTGCCCTGCGCCGCTGCCGCCGGAGATGGTCTCGTAGTACTGGTAGCGTGCGTTGCCGAAAGTGAAATTGTTCATGGTGCCCTGGCTGGCCGCCACCACGCCCAGCGCGCCATACAGCGCGTTGGTGATGCACGAGGACGTTTCCACATTGCCGGACACCACCGAGGCCGGATAGCGCGGATTGAGCATGGAGCCTTCGGGGATGATCACGTGGATCGGCTTGAGGCAGCCGGCGTTGAGCGGGATGTCCTCGTTGACCAGCGTGCGGAACACGTAGAGCACAGCCGCCATGCATACCGCGCGCGGCGCGTTGAAGTTGTTGGGCAGTTGCGCCGAAGTGCCGGTGAAGTCCACCACGGCTTCGCGCCTGGCCTGGTCCACTGTCACGCGTACCTGGATTTGCGCGCCATTATCCAGCGGGTACCGATAGGCACCGTCCTTCAGCGCGGTGATGACGCGGCGCACGGCTTCCTCGGCGTTGTCCTGCACATGGCCCATATAGGCGCGCACCACCGGCAGGCCGAACTGCGCCACCATCTTGCGCAGCTCTTCGACGCCCTTGGCGTTGGCCGCCACCTGGGCGCGCAGGTCGGCCATGTTCTGGTCGATATTGCGGGCCGGGTAGCGCGCGCCCGCCAGCAATGCGCGCATGCCGGCATCGTCGAGCACGCCGGCCTTCACCAGCGGAAAGTTGTCGATCATCACGCCCTCTTCCTCCACCACCGTGGAGTCCGGCGGCATCGAGCCCGGCGTGATGCCGCCGATATCGGCGTGGTGGCCGCGCGAGCCAACGTAGAAGAGGATCTCCTCGCCGGCCTCGTCGAAGACCGGCGTGATCACCGTCACGTCCGGCAGGTGCGTGCCGCCGTTGTATGGGTCGTTGAGCACGTAGACATCGCCATCGGCCATGTGCCCGGCGTTGCGCGCGATCACCGTCTTGATGCTCTCCCCCATCGAGCCCAGGTGCACCGGCATGTGCGGGGCATTGGCGATCAGGTTGCCGCCGGCATCGAAGATGGCGCAGGAGAAGTCGAGCCGTTCCTTGATGTTGACCGAGTACGCCGTGTTCTGCAGCCGCTGGCCCATCTGCTCGGCGATCGACATGAACAGGTTGTTGAAGACTTCCAGCATGACCGGATCGGCGTCGGTGCCCATGGCGCGCCGCTGGGGACGCGGCACGGCGCGGGTCAGCACCAGGTGGTTGCGCGCGGTCAGCTCAGCCTGCCAGCCGGGCTCGACCACCGTGGTGGCGTTGCGCTCGGCGATGATGGCGGGGCCCGGCAGCACGTCGCCGGGGCGCAGCGTATCGCGCGGGAACAAGCCGGTGTCGTGCCAGGCGCCGCCGCTGAACATGCGCACCAGCTCCGCCGGCACGGGGCCGCCGCAGCGCGGCTGCGCGTCGGGCAGCTTCTCCTCGGGCGGCTCGCTGCTGCCGATGGCTTCCACCGACAGGGCTTCCACGACCAGGGGCTTGCCCTGCATCAGGAAGGCATAGCGCTGGCGGTACGCGGCATCGAACGCCGCCTGCATGGCAGGCAAGGTGCCGAACGGCACCACCAGCGCCGAATCCGTGCCCTCGTAGCGCAGGTGCGCACGGCGCACCACGTCGATCTGCGCCTCGGCGACTTCCTGCTCCAGCAGTTCCTTGCGCGCATCGCTTGCCAGCGCATCGAGCGTGGCTTGCAACGCGGGCCATGCACGGTCGTCCAGGCGCGTCTCCACGGCGCGCTCGCGCATGGCGGTGCGGTCGGCCAGGCCCATGCCGTAGGCCGACAGCACGCCCGCCAGCGGATGCACGAACACGGTCTGCATGCCAAGGGCGTCCGCCACCAGGCAGGCATGCTGCCCGCCGGCGCCGCCGAAGGTGGTCAGTGTGTAGCCGGTCACGTCGTGGCCGCGCTGCACGGAGATCTGCTTGATGGCGTTGGCCATATTGCCGACCGCGATCTCGATGAAGCCTTCGGCCACCTGCTCGGCGCTGCGTTGATCGCCGGTCGCCTCCGTTACCGCTTGCGCCAGCGCCGTGAACCTGGCCACTACCGTGTCGCGGTCCAGCGCGGCATCGGCCCGTGGGCCGAACACAGCGGGAAAATGCCGCGGCTGGATCTTGCCGAGCATGACATTGCAGTCGGTCACCGCCAGCGGGCCGCCGCGCCGGTAGCTCGCCGGCCCCGGGTTGGCGCCGGCCGAATCGGGGCCGACGCGGAAGCGGCTGCCATCGAAATGCAGGATGGAGCCACCGCCGGCGGCCACCGTATGGATGCTCATCATGGGCGCGCGCATGCGCACGCCCGCCACGCTGGTCTCGAACACGCGCTCGAAATCGTTGGGATGGTCGCCGTTGAAGTGCGAGACATCGGTCGACGTGCCGCCCATGTCGAAGCCGATGATGCGCCCGAAGCCCGCGCTCTGCGAGGAGCGCACCATGCCGACGATGCCGCCGGCCGGGCCGGACAGGATAGCGTCCTTGCCCTGGAAGCGGTGCGCATCGGTCAGGCCGCCGCTGCTCTGCATGAACTGCAGGCGCACGCCCGGCATCTGCTGCTCCACTTGCCCGACATAGCGGCGCAGGATCGGCGACAGGTAGGCGTCCACCACCGTGGTGTCGCCACGCGAGACCAGCTTCATCAGCGGCGACACCTGGTGCGAGACGGAAATCTGCGTAAAACCGGTCTCGCGCGCGATCCGCGCGGCGGCCTGCTCGTGCACCGCCTGGCGGTAGCCGTGCAGGAACACGATGGCGATGGCGCGGATGCCGCTGTCGAACACACGCTGCATATCGGCGCGCAGCGCGGCTTCGTCGAGCGGCGTCACCGTTTCGCCCTGCGCGTCCAGGCGCTCGCCCACCTCCACCACGTCGCGGTAGAGCAGCTCCGGCAGCACGATGTTCAGGTCGAACAGGCGCGGCCGGTTCTGGTAGGCGATGCGCAGCGCATCGCGAAAGCCGCGCGTGATGAACAGCGCCACCGGCTCGCCCTTGCGCTCCAGCAAGGCATTGGTCGCAACCGTGGTGCCCATCTTCACCACTTCCACCTGCGCCGGCGTGACCGGCTCGCCCGGGGCCAGCCCCAGCAGGTGGCGGATGCCGGCCACGGCGGCATCGCTGTACTGCTCCGGGTTCTCGGACAACAGCTTGTGCGTGACCACCGTGCCATCCGGCCGGAGCCCCACCACATCGGTGAAGGTGCCGCCGCGATCGATCCAGAATTGCCAGCGGCGGCGGTCCGAAACAACGGCAGCGGAGGATGGCAGCGACTGCGGCATACGGGGGCTTCCTTCTAGGGCGTGATGGAGATGTCGGGAAAAAAAAGGGCGCTCAGGCGGCAGCGCGGCCTGGATGCAGGCCGGACGCGCGCGGTGTCCTTGCTGCTACAGGGACGTCGCCGAGCGTGCGGCCTGCTCGTACAGGCCGGTCAGCACACGCAGCAGCCGTGCCAGCTCGCCGATCTCCACGTTCTCGGCACTGCCGGCGGAGAAATTGCTGGTCAGGCATTGCTCGCGGATCTCGCGGTAGCGCGCGCAGGCCTCGGTGCCGGCGGGAGTGGTGATGTAGGTGGCTTCCTTGCCGATGCGCTCGCCCTCCACCAGCGCCAGGCCCTGTAGCTTCTTGAGCGCGTAGGTGACCAGGTGGGTGTCCTCGACGTTGAGGACGAAGCAGATATCGGCGAGCCGCTTGGGGCGCGCCCGGTGGTTGACGTGATGCAGCACCAGCACGTCCAGGAAGGTCAGGTCGCGCACGCCGGAGGCGCCCATGCAGCGCACCACCCAGCGGCTGTAGGCGTTGTAGGCCGTGTTCAGGCCGAACTCGAACTCCGACAGCTCCGGGCTGCGCTCCGACACCAGGTGCGAAGACGAAACGATATTGGGGCCCAACGGACGCGCCAGCGCACTGGCCGCGGACCTGGCGCTCGCTTGGCCACCCTCGGCGTGAACGGCTGCTGGCCCTGGCTCGATTGCTGGCTGCGCTACTGGCTCGGTTGCTGGCTCGGTTGCTGGCTTACGCGCCATGTCTTCACTCCTTTCAGGGGTTGGTGTGCGCAGCGAACGACAAGGATGACTAGGTGTATCCCCGATGTCCTGGCCACCATATTTGGCTTGACAGTTTATTAACAAATTATGAGGATAAACACAAAATAAATCCAAGCAAAACATCGGGGATGTCACCGTGGATTCTGCACGAAAAAAGGGCGGGGAACGCGGGAAGCGCGGGTTGCGCACTATCGCGGGGACGCCGGCGTGCCCCGCCATGGGCTGGTTGCGCAGCGCGGACGCACTGGATAGACTCGATCGGACCCCTCCTGAGCGCGACTGATCGCGAGCCCCATGCCTACGGATATCCATACATTACAGACAAGGCTTCACGATGGCGCGATCTCCCGCGCCGACGTGATCGCCCAGGCTGCGCAGCACGCGCAGCAGCCGGACGCGCACGCCGTGTTCCTGCACACCACCTTCGACACCGCCGCGCAGGTCGCCAAGGCCGCCGACGCGGCCTGCCTGGCGGGCAAGCCGCTGCATCCGCTGGCAGGCCTGCCGGTCTCGGTCAAGGACCTGTTCAACATCGCCGGCGAAGCCTCGCGCGCCGGCTCGCCGGTGCGCAGCGACGCGCTGGCGGCCACGGCCGACGCCACGGTGGTGCGCCGGTTGCGCGAGAGCGGCGCGGCGCTGGTGGGGCGCACCAACATGACCGAGTTCGCCTTCTCGGGCGTGGGCATCAACCCGCATTTCGGCACGCCGGTCAACCCGGCGGACAAGCAGGTCGCGCGCATTCCCGGCGGCTCGTCGTCGGGCGCCGCGGTGTCCGTGGCGCTGGGCCTGGCGGTGGCGGGGCTGGGCAGCGACACCGGCGGCTCCATCCGCATCCCGGCTGCCCTGTGCGGGCTGACCGGCTTCAAGCCGACCGCCCGGCGCGTGCCGCTGGACGGCGCCTTCCCGCTCTCCTATACGCTGGACACCGCCTGCGCCATGGCGCGCACGGTGCAGGATTGCGTGCTGGTGGACAGCGTGATCGCCGACCAGGCGGTGCTCCCCGTCATCAAGGCCGCGGCGGGTATCCGCCTGGCCATCCCGCGCCAGGTCCTGCTCGACGACCTCGATGACACGGTGGCGCGCGCGTTCGACCGCGCCCTCGGCCGGCTGTCCGCGGCCGGCGTGCAGATCGAGCACATCGACCTGCCGGAACTGGCCGAGCTGGCCGCCATCAACGCCGGCGGCGGCTTCACCGCCGCCGAGGCGCATGCCATCCACCGCCACGTGCTGGCCACGCGGCGCGAGCAATACGATCCGCGCGTAGCGTCGCGCATCGACCGCGGCGCGGCCATGAGCGCGGCCGACTACGTAGACCTGATGCGCGCCCGCCTCGACTGGATCACGCGGGTTGCCGCCCGCATCGAAGGCTTCGACGCCGTGGCCTGCCCCACCGTGCCGATGGTGGCGCCGCCGATCGCCCCGCTGGTGGCGGACGACGCGCTGTTCTTCCGCACCAACGCCCTGCTGCTGCGCAATACGTCGGCGTTCAACTTCCTCGATGGCTGCTCCATCTCGCTGCCCTGCCACCAGCCGGACGAGTTGCCCGTGGGCCTGATGCTCTCGCACGGTGCACTGCGCGACGCGCAGCTGCTGGGCACGGCAATTGCATTGGAATCCATCATCAAGCCGGCCGCCTGAGGCGCCGCGGCAAGGATAGACGTAACCCGCGCCACCCCTGAGCCAGGTGGCGCGGGCAAAACGACTTCGGAACGAATACCAAGACAGACGTAGCCACAATGACTAACCAGGAGAGATCGATGCAAGGGAAGGCCACACTGAAGTGCATGTTGCTGGGCGGGGTGCTTGCCACCGCTGCCGTGATGACGCCGGCCGCGCAGGCGGATACCAAATGGGACCTGCCAACCGGCTACCCGGTGAGCAACCTCCACACCGAAAACCTGCAGCAGATGGCCACCGACGTGGAGAAGGCCACGGGCGGCAAGCTCAAGATCGTGATCCATCCCAACGGCTCACTGCTCAAGGCCAACGAGATCAAGCGTGGCGTGCAGACCGGCCAGGTGCAGATGGGCGAGATCCTGATGTCGCTGCTGGCCAACGAGAACCCGGTATTCGGCGTGGATGCGGTGCCCTTCCTGGCGACCAGCTACCAGGACTCCTACAAGCTGTGGCAGGCCTCGCGCGCGGTCACCGACAAGGTGCTGGACAAGCAAGGCATGAAGCTGCTGTACGCGGTGGCCTGGCCGCCGCAAGGCATCTACGCCAACAAGCCGATCAACGCCGCGGCCGACATGAAAGGCCTGAAGTGGCGCGCGTATAACCCCGCCACCTCCAAAATCGCCGAACTGGTGGGCGCGCAGCCGGTGACCATCCAGGCCGCCGACCTGGCACAGGCGCTCGCCACCGGCACCGTCAATTCGTTCATGTCCTCGGGCGCCACGGGCGTGGACACCAAGGTCTGGGAGAGCGTGAAGTACTTCTACACCGTCGATGCCTGGCTGCCGAAGAACATGCTGGTGGTCAGCAAGAAGTCCTTCGCCGCGCTGGACAAGCCAACCCAGGACGCCCTGCTCAAGACGGTGGCCGAAGCCGAGAAGCGCGGCTGGCAGATCTCGGAGCAAAAGACGCGTGAATACCTGGCCGTGCTCGGCAAGAACGGCATGGCGGTGCAGCCGCCCTCGCCCCAGTTGAAGCAAGACATGCAGAAGCTTGGCCAGGTGATGGTGGACGAATGGGCCAAGGGCGCCGGCGACGACGGCAAGGCCATCCTGGACGCGTACAAGAAGTAGGCGTTGCCGTCATTGCCGTAGTTTGCGCCGTAGTCAATGCCGCAGTTAATGCTGTAGTTAATGCTGTAGTTTGCGCCCTAGCGAGAAACAAGCGATCCGTATCCGGCCACGGCGGCGTTGCCCGCCGCCGTGGCCTTGCTGCCGCAAACCTCCCGCGCCTTCTTTTTCACCGCATCAACCCTCCCCACTCGCCATGGAAGCCACTTCCGTCAACAAGCGCTGGCTGGACCGGCTGCTTGACCTGTTCGCCGTGCTCGGCGCGCTGTGCATCCTCGGGGTCTGCCTCATCATGATCCTGATGTCGTTCTCGCGCGAGACCACGTTTATCTTCAAGGGCGGCGACGATATCGTTGCATGGCTGTGCGCCGCCTCCGCCTTCCTGGTACTGGGCCAGACCTTCCAGCATGGCGGCATCGTCCGCGTGGAAATGCTGCTGGAGGCCGTCAATCCGCGCGTGCGCTGGTGGCTGGAGCTGATCTCGCTGACCATCTGCGCGGTGTTCGCCGCCTACGCGACCTGGGCCTTGTTCAGCTTCGCCTGGCAGAGCTGGGAGATCGGCGATGTGTCGCAGGGCCAGATCGTCGTGCCACTGTGGATTCCGCAGAGCTTTGCGGTGCTGGGCTGCGCCGGCTTCATGCTGGCGGTGCTGGACGAACTGTTGCGCGTGGCGCGCAAGCAAAAGCCGCGCTACCAGCTGGCGCAGGAAGCCAAGCTGGCCGCCGGCGACTTCGGGGAGACCGTCTGATGAGCACCGTCCTGGTTTCCCTGATCCTGCTGGTGGTGATGATCGGCTTCCTGGTCATCGGCGCGTGGATTCCCGTGGCCATTGCCGTCACCTCCTGGGTGGGGCTGGTGGTGTTTGCCGATCGCGATGCGCTGGTCAACCTGGCCAATGCGTGGTGGTCGTCCAGCGCGTCGTACACCCTGGCCTCGCTGCCGCTCTTTGTGTGGATGGGCGAGATACTGTTTCGCACCAAGCTGTCCGAGCAGATGTTCAACGGGCTCTCGCCTTGGCTGAACTGGCTCCCCGGGCGCCTGATGCACGTCAACATCCTGGGCTGCGGCATCTTCGGCTCGGTATCGGGCTCGTCCGCCGCCACCTGCGCCACCATCGCCAAGTCGGCGCTGCCCGAGCTGACCCGGCGCGGCTACGATGAGCGCGTGACCCTGGGCTCGCTGTCGTGCGCCGGCACGCTCGGCATCCTGATCCCGCCATCGATCACCATGGTGGTCTACGCGGTCTCGGCCGATGTGTCGATCATCCGCGTGTTCCTGGCCGGCTTCCTGCCCGGGCTGCTGCTGATGCTGCTGTTCTCCGGCTACATCGTGGTGTGGGCGCTATCGAACCCGGACAAGACACCGAAGGCGGAAATCTTCAACTGGCGCTCGCGGCTCGCCTCGATCCGCCAGTTGATGCCGTGCATCGTGCTGATCGCCTTTATCACCTGGATCATGATCACCGGCTACTCCACCGCCACGGAAGCGGCCGCCTACGGCGTGGTGGCGTCGCTGGCGCTGGCGTGGGTGGGCGGCTCGCTCACACGCAAGGCGTTCTGGGAAAGCCTGATGTCGGCCACCCGGCTGACCGCCATGATCATGTTCGTGCTGGGTGCGACCTCGTTCCTGTCCGTGACCATGAGCTTTACGGGCATTCCGCGCGCGCTGGCGGAATGGGTGGCCTCGATGCACCTGTCGCCCTGGGCGCTGATCGCCGTGCTAACCGTGATCTACATCCTGCTGGGCACCGCGCTCGATGGCATTTCCATGATCGCGCTGACCACCGCCACGGTGCTGCCGATGGTGCAGGCCGCGGGCTTCGATCTGGTATGGTTCGGGATATTCATCGTGCTGCTGGTGGAGATCGCCGAGGTGACGCCACCCGTGGGGTTCAACCTGTTCGTGCTGCAGAGCATGACAGGCAAGGACAGTAACTACATAGCGCGGGTCTCGCTGCCGTTCTTCATGATGATGGTGGTGGCCATCGGCATCGTCACGGTGTGGCCGCAGATCGTCACCTGGCTGCCCGATGTGGTGATGCAAAAAGAGCTGAAGTAATCTACGGAGCGCCATGCATGTGATCGTCATCGGCGCCGGTGTCATCGGCGTGTGCTCCGCGTGGTACCTGCGCGAGGCTGGCTTCGACGTAACCGTGGTCGAGCGCCGCGCGGCGCCGGCGCAGGAGTCGAGCTTCGGCAATGCCGGCGTGATCGCGCCGGGCTATGTCACCCCCTGGGCGGCGCCCGGCATGCCGGGCAAGGTGCTGCGCAACCTCTTCGCCAGCACCTCGCCCGTGCTGTTCCGGCCCAGCGCCGATCCGGCCATGTGGCGCTGGATCGCGCGCTGGCTGGGCGAATGCACGCTGGAGCGCTACCGCATCAACAAGCTGCGCATGCAGCGCCTGGCCTTCTATAGCCGGGAATGCCTGCATGCGCTGCGCGGCCAGCTCCAGATCGACTACGAGCAATCTCAAGGCTACCTGCAGCTGTTCCGTACCCAGCGCGACCGGGACCTCGCCGAGCCGGCGCTGGCCCTGCTGCGCGAGCACAAGGTGCCGCACCGGCTGGTCGACGCCGACGGCTGCCGGCGCATCGAGCCTGGCCTGACCACCGACACGCCGCTGGCCGGCGGGCTGCACCTTCCCGAGGACGAATCCGGCAACTGCCCGATGTTCGTGCGCCGGCTGCGCGTGCTGGCCGAAGCCGCGGGCGTGCGCTTTGTCATGGACAGCGACGCCAGCGCCCTGCGGCCGTTGCCGGGCGGCAAGCTCTCGCTTGACCTGTGCGGCACCGGTGCCGGCGATGCCCGCAGCGCGAGCGAAACGCTCACCGCCGATCGCGTGCTGGTCAGTGCAGGCATAGCCAGCGCCGCGCTGTTGCGCCCGCTGGGCCTGCGCATCCCCCTCTACCCCGTCAAAGGCTATTCCGCCACCGTGCAGGTCAGCGACGAGCTGCAGGCGCCGCTGGGCGCGCTGATGGACGAGTCCTACAAGGTCGCCATCACCCGCATGGGCAACCGCCTGCGTATTGCCGGCACCGCCGAGCTCGGCTCGCGCAAGCTCGACCTGCGCCCCGCGGCCATCAACACCTTGCTCAAGGTGGCGCGCGACTGGTTCCCGGTTGCAGGCCACTATGGCACGGCCACGCTGTGGGCCGGCGCCCGCCCGATGCTGCCCGATGGCCCGCCGCTGATCGGCGCCACGGCCGTGCCCGGGCTTTACCTCAACCTGGGCCACGGCTCCACCGGCTGGGCGATGGCATGCGGCTCCGGGCGCATTGCCGCCGACCTGATCGCAGGCAATCGCCCCGGCATCGACCTGGATGGCCTGACCCCCGACCGCTACGGCTTAGGCCCACGCTGACCATGCAAAGCTCTGCCCCGACGTCTCCCACGCTTGCCGCTGCGCCGCCCGACGATGCCTGGCTCCCGCTGGACGCGGCAAGCGCCAGCGCGATCCCGCTGTACGACGTGGCGGCCCTCCGCCACATCGAAGCGGCCGCCATGGCCAGCCTGCCCGCCTTCACGCTGATGTCCCGGGCCGGCGCCGCGGCGGCGGCCTGGCTGGCGCACCACACGCCCGCGGGCCCACTGCTGCTGCTGGCCGGCCCGGGCAACAACGGCGGCGACGCGCTGGTGGCCGCCACCCGCCTGCACCAGGCCGGGCGCGAGGTCCAGGTGTGGTTGACGGCCGAGCCCGATCGCCTGCCCGCCGACGCCGGGCGAGCCTGGCTGGAGGCGCGCGCGGCTGGCGTGATACTGCACGCCATGCCGGAGTCCGCCTGCCATGGCACCCTGCCGCCGTTTCCCCCGCACACCTGCGCGCTGGTCGACGGCTTGCTCGGCATTGGCCTGAACCGCGCCGCCGATGGCTTCACGGCGCAGTGGATCGCGCACCTTGCCGAGTCCCGGCTGCCCGTGTTCTCGCTCGATATCCCGAGCGGGCTGTTCGCCGATACCGGCGCCGGCGCGCCGGCGGTACGCGCTTTGCGCACCCTCACCTTCATCGGCGCCAAGCCGGGCCTGCTCACGCTCGATGGGCGCGATTGCGCGGGCGAGGTGGATATCGCCCCGCTCGGCCTGAACTATCCGCCGGCCCAGCCTGCCTGCGCCACGGTCAACGTGCCGGCGTCGTTCGCATCGGCGCTGCCCACGCGGCGCCATGCCACCAATAAGGGCACATTCGGCTCGCTCGCCGTGATCGGCGGCGGCATCGGCATGACCGGCGCGCCGCTGCTTGGCGCGCGTGCCGCGCAGCACCTTGGCGCCGGGCGCGTGCACATCGCCTTCCTGGCGCAGCCCGCGCCGCTAATCGACCCCGTGCACCCGGAGCTGATGCTGCACCCGATCGCGGAGATCGAGCTGACCAATATGTCCGCGCTGGTGATCGGCCCGGGCATGGGCACAGGCACGGCGGCGCGCAAGCAGCTGGCGCAGTTGCTGCAAGCCAGCGTGGCCGCCACCGAGCCGCCCGCGCTGGTGCTGGATGCCGATGCGCTGAACATGCTGGCCGCGGACCCCGCGCTTGCCGCCATGCTTGGCGGCGGCCCGCCGGTGCGCGTGATGACGCCGCACCCGCTCGAAGCCGCGCGCCTGTCCGGCATCAGCGTGGCCGAGATCCAGCGTGACCGCCTGGCGGCGGCGCGCTCGCTGGCAGCCCAGTGGCAGGCCGTGGTCGTGCTCAAGGGCTCGGGCACGGTGATCGCGTCGCCACCGGATGCGCTCGGCAGCGTGTCGTTATCGATCAACCCGACCGGCAATGCCGGGCTGGCCACCGCCGGCACCGGCGACGTGCTGGCCGGCATGATCGGCGCCCTGCTGGCCCAGGGCATGCCGGCGCTGCAGGCCGCACGGGCCGCGGTCTGGCTGCACGGGCGCGCCGCCGACCACCTGGTGGCGCAGGGCACCGGCCCCGCCGGCCTGACCGCGAGCGAGCTCTACCTGCCGGTGCGCGACCTGTTCAATGCCCTGCTGCGGGCGCAGCAGGCATGAGCAAGGCGACGGATAGCGGCGCCCGCCTGCAGGCCGCGGCCAGCCGCTCGCCGGCCCGGCGCCAGCTGCTCACCGGCGTGGCCCTGCTGGTGCTCGGCCAATGGATCCTCAGCCTGCTGGATGCCAGCAGCAAGACGCTGACCCAGCAGGGCCTGCCGGTGGTGGGCGTGGCCTGGGTACGCTACGTGGGCCATGTGGCCGCGATCTTCCTGCTGCTGGGGCCGGCGCGCTTGCGCCAGCAATGGCGCCCCGCGAAACCGGGCCTGCAGTGGCTGCGCGGGGGGATGATGCTGGTCTCGACGCTGGTGTTCTTCAGCGTGCTCAAGCTGATGCCGCTGGCCGAGGCCACGGCGCTGAATTTCTGCGCGCCGCTGTTCGTGGTGGCGTTGTCGCCCTGGCTGCTAGGCGAGCGCCCGAGCGCGCATGCGCGCGCGAGCCGCTGGAGCGGCGTGGCTATCGGCTTCGTCGGCATGCTGATCGTGGTGCGCCCCGGCGGCGAGCTGAGCGGGGCCGGCATTGCGCTGGGCTTGTTGTCGGCACTGGTGTTCGCGTTGATGCAGATGCTGACGCGGCGCATTGCCGCGCATGACGCGCCCATGACCACCTTGATCCAGAGCGGCGTGACCGGCGCCGTCCTGACCACGCTGCTGGTGCCCTTCTTCTGGTTCGAAGCGGCACCCACGCCGCTGCAAGCCGTGCTCCTGCTGAGCACCGGCATCACCGGCTCGATTGGCCACTATTTTGTGATTCGCGCGTTCCAGTACGCGGATGCGTCATTCCTCAGCCCCTTCCTCTACCTGCAGATCCTGTCGGCGACGACCATCGGCTACCTGGCGTTCGGCCAGTTGCCGGACTGGATCACCGCGCTCGGCGTGGCGGTGATCTGTGTGGGCGGGGTGTGCGTGGCGGGGGGCGAGTCAGCGCTGCGGGCGGTTGCGCGCCGGCTCGGGCGCCCCGGCTGACGGGAGCACAGCGCCGGCGCGCGAAGGAATGCGCCCGGCGATCGATCCCCTCGGAAGCACTAATGCCGTCTTTTGCCGCCAAAACGCCGAGTCGTGCCAGATGGGCGCGTTATACTTGAGAGGCTCCTGACCGTCGCGCAAGGCCAGCCGGGCTGGCTACCGGGGAGCATTGATATCTAGCGGAAACACCAAGCTTCACACGGTACTTCCGCGCTGTCCTTCAAAGATTTCCGCACGCATGCCCACAGACCTCCACGCCTGGCACTCACTTCTGCAACACCACGACGCCATTCGCGAAACGCCGATGCGCGAGTGGTTTGCCGCCGGCTCCGCGGAACAACGCGTCGAGCAGTTCTCGCTGGAAGCCGCAGGCCTGTATCTCGATTATTCCAAGAACCGCATCACGCCGCAGACCATGGCATTGCTGATGCAACTGGCGGATGAAGCTGGCGTGCCCAAACGCCGCGATGCCATGTTCGCCGGCGACCACATCAACGCCACCGAGGACCGCGCGGTCCTGCACATCGCGCTGCGCGCCGGTGCCGACGCAACGTTCAAGGTCGACGGCAAGCCCGTCATGCCCGCCATCCACGCCGTGCTGGACCGCATGCGCGTGTTCTCGCAGCGCGTGCGCAGCGGCGACTGGACCGGCTTCACCGGCAAGCGCATCACCGATGTCATCAACATCGGCATCGGCGGCTCGGACCTGGGCCCGCGCATGGTGTGCCGCGCGCTCTCGCACCTGGCCGGCAGCGGCCCGCGCATGCATTTCGTCTCCAACGTGGACGGCACCGAACTGGCCGAATGCCTGGACCGGCTCGACCCCGAGCAAACCCTGGTGATCGTCTGCTCCAAGACCTTCACCACGCTCGAGACCATGGCCAACGCCTGCAGCGCGCGCCAGTGGTTCCTCGACAAAGGCGTGGCCCTGGACCAGCTGGCCAGCCATTTTGCCGCGGTGTCGACCAATGTGGAGGCGGTGCGCGCCTTCGGCATCGACCCGGCGCACATGTTCGAATTCTGGGACTGGATCGGCGGGCGTTTCTCGCTGTGGTCCTCGGTCGGACTGTCGATTGCGCTAGCGGTTGGCTTCGACGCGTTTGAAGACCTGCTGATCGGTGGCCGCGCCATGGATGCGCATTTCAGCAGCGCGCCGCTGGCGCAGAACATGCCCGTGGTGCTGGGCATGCTCGGTATCTGGTACCGCAACTTCTTCGGCATGCCGACCAGCTGCATGGCGCCGTACTCCACCTCGCTCGAATTGTTTCCTGCCTTCCTGCAGCAGCTGGAAATGGAGAGCAACGGCAAATCGGTACAGCTTGACGGCCGCCACGTGCGCGCCCATACCGCGCCGGTGGTCTGGGGCTCCGCCGGCACCAACGGCCAGCACGCCTATTTCCAGCTGATCCACCAGGGCTCGCAGATCGTGCCGGTGGATTTCGTGGCGCCGCTGCGCCCGCCCCGCCTGCTGCCCGGCCATCACGCCAAGCTGCTGGCCAACTGCTTTGCCCAGGCTGAAGCGCTGATGCTCGGGCGCACGGCCGAGGAACTGCGCGCCACGGGGCTCACCGACGAGATCCGTATCGCCCACATGGTGTTCGAGGGCAACCGGCCGAGCAACACGCTGCTGATGGAAGACATCACGCCGCATACGCTCGGCGCGCTGATCGCGCTCTACGAACACCGCACCTTCGTGCAAGGCGTGGTCTGGAACATCAACTCGTTCGACCAATGGGGCGTGGAACTCGGCAAGATCCTGGCCAAGCCGATCGAGGGCGAGTTGAACAATGCGGCAAGTGCCGCCGCCGGGCAGCACGATGCATCGACCGGCAGCCTGATTGCGCGCGCGCGCGCGGCGCTCGGCAGCGCCTGACGCAGCGTTTTATCAAACCGGCGCGGTCATCCACTCGTCGCTGGCAACCCGTCCGGCTTCGATGGTCAGGATGCGCCCGCAGCGGGCCGCCACGGAGCGATCGTGCGTGACCAGCACCAGGGTGGAACCGGCATCGCGGTTCAGCTCGAACATCAGCGCAATCACGGCCTCCCCGGTGGCCGTATCCAGGCTCCCGGTAGGCTCGTCGGCAAAGAGGATGTCGGGCCGGGCCACAAACGCCCGCGCCAGCGCCACGCGCTGCTGCTCGCCGCCGGAGAGCGTGCGCGGATAGTGGGAAAGGCGCCCGCTCAGCCCCACGCGGGCCAGCATGTCGGCGGCGCGCTCGCGCACGCCCGCGGTCTCTCCGCGCAACTCCAGCGGCAACATGACGTTTTCCAGGGCGCTCAGGTGCCCGACCAGCTGGAACGACTGGAACACAAAACCCACATGGCGCCCGCGCTGCGCTGCCCGCTGGTCTTCGTCGAGCTGGAACAGGTCCTGCCCGTTGAGCTTGACGGTGCCCGTGGTGGGCAGGTCCAGACCCGCCAGCAAGCCCAGCAGGGTTGATTTGCCCGAGCCGGATGCGCCCACAATGGCCAGCGTTTCGCCGGGCGTGACGGAAAACGTCACGTCGTGCAAAATCGTCAGCGAACCTGTCGTGTCGGCTACGGTCTTTCCTAATGACTCGACTGCAAGAATGGATGAAGACATGAGCAAGAAGTTCTGGTGCGGTTGGCGAAAGCTGGCGCTGGCGGTGTGCGTGACCACGCTGCTGCCCGCGATGGTGCCGGCCACGGCGTCGATGGCGCGGGCGGCAACGCCCGCCATCCTGGTGCTGGGCGACAGCCTGTCCGCCGAGTATGGCCTGGCCCGCAATACAGGCTGGGTCAAGCTGATGGAGGCGCGGCTGCGGGAGGAACGTTTCGATTATAGCGTCGTGAACGCCAGCATCAGCGGCGAGACCACGGTGGGCGGCAAGACGCGCTTGCCCGACCTCCTGGCAAGGCACCATCCGGCCGTGGTCATCGTGGAGCTGGGCGCCAACGATGCCTTGCGCGGCCTGCCGCTGCAAACCACCGAGGCCAACCTGCGCAGCATCGTCACCAGCGCGCAGCAAGCCAAGGCCAGCGTACTGCTGGTGGGCATGCGCATCCCGCCCAATTACGGGCCGGACTACACCGAGCGCTTCTTCTCGCTCTACCCCAAGCTGGCCGGCGAGTACAAGCTCCGGCTGGTGCCCTTCCTGCTGGAGCAAGTCGTCGCCAAGCCAGAGTGGTTCCAGGCGGACCGCCTCCATCCCACGGCGCAGGCGCAGGGCACGCTGCTCGATACCGTCTGGCCGCAGCTCAAGCCCTTGCTGAAGGCGCCAGCGGCCAAGACAGCTACCCGCTAGTTGTCCGCGGCTTTGCCATAAAGAGAAAGGCGCCCGAAGGCGCCTTTCTCTTTATGGCTGCGAGCGGCAGTATTACTGCGCGCCAGCGCCGCTGGCCGGAGCCGCTTCCGTCGTGGCAGCGGGCTTGAGCAGCTTCACCTTGGCCCGGTCCTTCAGGCCTTCGTAGAAGGCTTCCAGCTGGCTCTGGCCCAGCATCTGGCCCAGTTGCTGCGCCTCGCCCTGGCGCTGCGCGGCATCCGCCTGCGCAGGCTGGCTGACCTTGCCAATGCGATAGATCGCGTAGCCATCGGCGCCCAGATCCACGCCGACATACGCGGGCAGCTTGGCGGTATCGGCACGCATCACGGCTTCCACAGCCTTCGGTGCCAGGCCGTCGGCCTTGGCACGCGAGACGGTTACCGATGCGCCGAAGCCGTCGGCGCCGCCGCTCTTCTTCAACGCTTCGAGACGTTCAGCGCCTGCCTTGGCGGCAAGCTCGGCTGCCTGCTGCGCGATATAGCCTTCACGCACCTTGGCCTGCACGTCTTCGAACTTGCGCACCGTGGCCGGGCGGTAGTCGACGATGCGCGCCGCCACCAGCGTGGTGGGGCCAACCTGCACGGCCTCGGTGTTGCGCTTGTTCTTGACGGATTCATCGCTGAACAGCGCCTTGAGCAGCTTCTCGTTATTGAGCGGGTTTTGCGCGCCCAGGGCCGGGTTCGGCTGGCGGGTCACGTTGTCGGCGCTCTGGATCGTCAGCTTGAACTTGTCGGCAGCCGGCTTGAGGCTGTCGGACTGTTCATAGACCGTATTGCCAAACGTGTCGGCCAGTTCGGTGTACTTCTTGGCGGCGAGTTGCTTGCGCAACTCCACTTCCAGTTCGGTACGGACCTGTTCAAGCGGCTTGGTCTCGGCCGGCTTGATGCCGGTGACCTTGATGATGTGATAGCCGTAGTCGGTCTCGACCACGTCGCTGATCTGGCCATCCTTGAGCGCATACATCGCGTCTTCAAACGGCTTGACCAGCGCGCCACGGCCCATGAAGCCGAGGTCGCCGCCCTTCTCCGCCGAGCCCGGGTCCTGCGACTGCTTGCGGGCCACGTCGGCAAACGTCTCGGGATGCTTGCGCAGGTCCTCGAGCAGCTTGGTGGCTTTTTCCTTGGCGGCCTGGCGCTCCGCTGGCTTGGCATCCTTGGGCGAGCCAATCAGGATGTGGCTGGCGCGGCGCTGCTCGTCGGTGCGAAAGCGCGCGATGTTGCTGTCGTAGTAGGACTTGAGCTCTTCGGGCGTGACCGGCGTCGAGGCGGCCAGCGCGTCGGCCGACAGCACCAGGTATTCGACCTTGGCTTGCTCGGGCACCGAGAACGCTGCCTTGTGGCTTTCGTAGTACGCCTTCAGCGCGGCGTCATCCGGATTGACCTTGGCGGTGAAATCGGCCGGCTTGATCTGCAGCGCCTGCACGTCGCGCTGCTGGTCGCGAATGGCGATCAGGCGGTCCAGCAAGGACTTCGGCACGAAGGCGGTAGCGCCAACCGAGGAGCTGAGCTGCTGGGTGGCCAGGTCGAAACGCATGCGGGCGTCGAACTGCTCGGGCGTCATGCCTTGCTGAGCCAGCAGGCCGACGTAGGCCTTGTCGTCGATCGTGCCATCTTTCTTCTTCGGCAACTGGGCGATGGCGGGAATGCTGCTGATCGTCTCAAGCAGGCGTTCGTTGGAAACGGTCAGGTGCTTCTTGGCCACCTCATCCGCTACCACGCGCTGCAGGATCAGCTGGTCGAGCACCTGCTGGCGTGCCTGCGCGCCTTCGAACTGGCGCGGGTCGTAGTTCGTGCCAAGCATCTGGCGCATGCGCTCGCTCTGGTCACGCACCACGTTATCCACTTCTTGCGCCGTGATAGCGCGGCCGTCGACCTTGGCAAGGTCGTGCGAGCTGTCCATGAAACGCGAGTAGCTCTCCACGCCGAAGAACACAAACGACGGGAAGACAAGCACCAGCAGCAGCAAAAGCATCAAGCGCCGGTTGTTGCGTACGAAATCAAGCATGCTGACTCAGGAAAAGGGTTGTACGAACGGCAAACTCCGGGATTCTATCAGGAGCGGCAGGCTTCACGCGATTTGCAGCCCTGCGGCGCAATTGGCGAGCCATGTCTGCCCTTGCCCGGCGGGTGCTCCGGGACACTGCAAGCCGGAGCCGGTTTGATCAAGAACGGAGTGCGGAATTGGTAAAGCGATGAGATGCGCAAAAAGCAAAACGGGCCACTAAGGGCCCGTTTTGCTGACTGCTTGTTTGGCGGAGTGGACGGGACTCGAACCCGCGACCCCCGGCGTGACAGGCCGGTATTCTAACCAACTGAACTACCACTCCTGAATCGGTGTTGCAGGATGCATCCGTGTGTCTGGCTTGTCTTGCGGCAGGAGCGGTGGTGGGTGCTGAGGGGCTCGAACCCCCGACCTACGCCTTGTAAGGGCGCCGCTCTACCAACTGAGCTAAGCACCCGCTCGTACCGCAGCCGCACTGCATGCTGCAAGCATCGCCGCGCACATATCAGAGTAATTACTGCTGTTTGCGTTGCGAGGGCGCAAGTGTAATACAGCCTTTGGCGTTTTGCCAAGTATTCTTCGCAGGCATTTTTACAGGCCGGAAAATGCACCTACACCTTGCGCAAGGTGGCACGGATCGCAGGCGGAACAGGAGACAAAATAGAAAAACGCCGCGGGGGACACCCGCGGCGTTTTTCATGCGCTGCCAGGAAGCTACGGCAGCATCAGCGAGACATCATCAGTGATGAATCATCTCGACCTTGGCAGCGCCCTTGTCCGCCACATCGGCAGGCTTGGCCACTTCTTCAGGCAGAGGCTCGGGCTTGCGCTCGAGCGCGAGCTCCAGGACCTTGTCGATCCAGCGCACCGGGATGATCTCGATGGCGTTCTTGACGTTGTCCGGAATCTCCGCGAGATCCTTCACGTTCTCTTCGGGGATCAGCACCAGCTTGATACCGCCGCGATGCGCCGCGAGCAGTTTCTCCTTGAGGCCACCGATCGGCAGGACTTCGCCGCGCAGCGTGATCTCACCGGTCATGGCCACGTCAGCGCGCACCGGAATGCCCGTGAGCACCGACACCAGCGCCGTGGTCATCGCACCACCTGCCGAAGGGCCATCCTTGGGGGTGGCGCCTTCCGGCACGTGGATGTGGATGTCGCGCTTCTCGAACATCTCGTCCGTAATGCCCAGACGACGTGCCCGCGAGCGCACCACCGAACGTGCTGCCTCGACCGACTCCTTCATCACGTCGCCCAGCGAACCGGTGCGGGTGATGTTGCCCTTGCCCGGCATGATCGCGGCTTCGATGGTCAGCAGATCGCCGCCCACTTCCGTCCACGCCAGACCGGTCACCTGGCCCACCTGGTTTTCCTTGCCGGCCAGCCCGAAGTCGTACTTGCGCACGCCAAGGAACTTGTCCAGGTTCTCGGACGCGACCTTGACCGTGCCGGTTTCCTTCTTGAGCAGCAGCAGCTTCACCACCTTGCGGGCGATCTTCGACACTTCACGCTCGAGCGAACGCACGCCTGCTTCCCGCGTGTAGTAGCGAATGATGTCGCGCAGGGCGTCTTCGTTCACTTCCATCTCGCCGGGCTTCAGGCCATTGTTCTTGATCTGCTTGGGCAGCAGGTAGCGCTGGGCGATGTTGACCTTTTCTTCCTCGGTGTATCCCGACAGGCGGATCACTTCCATCCGGTCCAGCAACGGAGGCGGAATGTTGAGCGAATTGGAGGTCGCCACGAACATCACATCGGACAGGTCGAAATCGACCTCGATGTAATGGTCCTGGAACGTGTGGTTCTGCTCCGGATCCAGCACTTCGAGCAATGCCGACGACGGATCGCCGCGGAAATCCATGCCCATCTTGTCGATCTCGTCGAGCAGGAAGAGCGGATTGCGCACGCCGACCTTGGCCAGGCTTTGCAGGATCTTGCCGGGCATCGAGCCGATGTACGTACGACGGTGGCCACGGATCTCGGCCTCGTCGCGCACGCCACCCAGCGCCATGCGCACGAACTTGCGGTTCGTGGCACGCGCAACAGACTGCCCGAGCGAGGTCTTGCCCACGCCAGGGGGCCCAACCAGGCAGAGGATCGGCGCCTTCACCTTGTCCACGCGCTGTTGCACTGCAAGATACTCAAGGATGCGTTCCTTGACCTTCTCGAGACCATAGTGGTCTTCATCCAGCACGCGCTCGGCGTTGGCGAGGTCGTTGTTGACCTTGCTCTTCTTGCGCCACGGCAGGTTGACCAGCGTGTCGATATAGTTGCGCACGACCGTGGCTTCCGCCGACATCGGCGACATCAGCTTGAGCTTCTTGAATTCGGCGTCGGCCTTTTTCTTGGCTTCCTTCGGCATGCGCGCAGCCTTGATGCGCTTGTCGAGTTCTTCCAGGTCGGCGCCTTCTTCGCCCTCGCCCAGTTCCTTCTGGATGGCCTTGACCTGCTCGTTGAGGTAGTACTCGCGCTGGCTCTTCTCCATCTGGCGCTTGACGCGGCCACGGATGCGCTTTTCCACCTGCAGGATGTCGATCTCGCCTTCGAGCTGCGACAGCAGGCTCTCCAGGCGCTCGGTGACATTCACCATTTCCAGGATCTTTTGCTTCTGCTCGAGCTTGATCGGCAGATGCGCGGCGATGGTGTCGGCCAGGCGACCCGGCTCGTCGATGCCCGACAGCGACGTCAGGATCTCGGGCGGGATCTTCTTGTTCAGCTTTACGTACTGGTCGAACTGCGACACGATGGCGCGGCGCAGCGCCTCCGTCTCGGCGGTCTCGACCGGGCCCGGCGGCACGGGCACGGCTTCGCACATGAAGTGCGATTCGTCTTCGCTCACTTCGCGGATATTCGCGCGCTGCGTGCCTTCCACCAGCACCTTGACGGTGCCGTCGGGCAGCTTGAGCATTTGCAGGATGTTGGCGATGCAGCCCACCTCATAGAGGTCGTCGGCGGTCGGCTCATCCTTGGCCGCCGTTTTCTGGGCCACAAGCATGATGCTTTTGCCCGCCTCCATCGCAGTTTCTAGCGCCTTGATGGACTTCGGACGTCCCACGAACAGTGGGATCACCATGTGCGGAAACACCACCACGTCGCGCAGCGGCAACAGTGGCAAGCGAATCGGCTCAGCCGGGAGGAGTTGTGTTCCGGACATCATTTTCCCCAGTCAGTCATTTAGGCGTAAATTGGGTCTCATGAATCGATTGCAAGACATCCTTTGCGCGCGATTCGATGCTAGTTGCAAAATGCTGCTCCCCGCACTTGCAAGACCCGTCCAAACAGCATACCCCCGTTTCCTCCCCTTCGTTTTACGAAAATGAAGAAAAAAAGCCGCTCGCTTTTCGCGAACGGCCTCTCAGGACTCGCTGCCGGCCTGGCATCGTCATAAGCGCCGGCGTTCGCGTCAGTTCGAACCAGCCACCTTAGGCTGTTCCTCGTACATCAGCAACGGCGGAGCGTCCCCGGTGATGGTGTTCTCATCGATCACCACCTTTTGCACGCCCTTGTAGTTAGGCAGGTCGTACATCACATCCATCAGCGATTGTTCGAGGATCGAACGAAGGCCACGTGCACCGGTCTTGCGGCGGATTGCCTTGCGGGCAATCGCGGAGAGCGCGGCCGGGCGGATTTCCAGCTCAACGCCTTCCATCGCCAGCAGCTTCTGGTACTGCTTGATCAGCGCGTTCTTCGGCTCGACCAGGATCTGCATCAGCGCGGCTTCGTCCAGCTTGGCCAGCGTAGCCACTACCGGGAGGCGGCCGATCAGTTCCGGGATCAGCCCGAACTTGATCAGGTCTTCCGGCTCGACCTGCGGCAGCACTTCGCTGGCCTCGCGCTCTTCCTTGCTCTGCACCTGCGCGGCAAAACCGATACCGGTCTTGTCCGAACGCTGCATGATGACCTTTTCGAGGCCATCGAACGCACCGCCGCAGATAAACAAGATGTTGGTGGTATCCACCTGCAGGAAGTCCTGGTTCGGGTGCTTGCGGCCGCCTTGCGGGGGCACCGAAGCCATGGTGCCTTCGACCAGCTTCAACAGGGCCTGCTGCACGCCTTCACCGGAGACATCGCGGGTGATGGACGGGTTGTCGGATTTGCGCGAGATCTTGTCGATCTCATCGATGTAGACAATGCCGCGCTGTGCCTTTTCCACCTCGTAGTTGCAGTTCTGCAGCAACTTCTGGATGATGTTTTCCACGTCCTCGCCGACATAGCCGGCTTCGGTCAGCGTGGTGGCATCGGCGATCACGAAAGGCACATTGAGCAGGCGCGCCAGCGTTTGCGCCAGCAGCGTCTTGCCCGAACCGGTGGGACCGATCAGCAGGATGTTGCTCTTGGACAACTCGACGTCGTCCTTCTTGCCGAGGTGCTTCAGGCGCTTGTAGTGGTTGTACACCGCTACGGCCAGGATCTTCTTGGCCTGCTCCTGCCCGATCACGTATTGATCCAGGCTTTCGCGGATCTCGTGCGGGGTGGGGAGATCGGACTTGGCCGAGGCCCCCGCGTCCTTGTCGGATGCAGCAGCCTCGTCGCGGATGATCTCGTTGCACAGGTCGATGCATTCGTCGCAAATGAACACCGACGGGCCCGCGATGAGCTTCTTTACCTCGTGCTGGCTCTTGCCGCAGAACGAGCAGTAAAGGAGCTTCTCGCTGGATGAACCTTTTTTATCCGCCATAGGAATCAGTCACATTAGCAGTGTGCGTGCCGCAGTGCCGGAGCGCTGCGGGGATACGCTTCAAACGCATCATACGCCAAAAAAAATGGCGCGGCGGGTAGACCCCCAAGCTGTGGGGCAAAAGCAAAAAACGAGGCACAAGGCCTCGTTTCTGTATAGCCTTCTTCGTTGCGGCCGGGCGGCGATACCCGAAGGATCGCCACCCGGCCCCTGCCCGGCCCGCCTTGCGGCAGCCGGGCCGGTCTGTCAGGCACGGCGGGCGAGCACCTTGTCGATCAGGCCGTAGTCCACTGCCTGCTCGCCGCTCATGAAATTGTCGCGATCAGTGTCGCGGGCAATCTTGTCGACCGGCTGGCCGGTGACTTCCGACAGGATCGTGTTGAGCCGCTCGCGCAGGTACAGGATCTCGCGGGCCTGGATCTCGATGTCCGAGGCTTGGCCGCGCGCGCCGCCCAGCGGCTGGTGGATCATGATGCGCGAGTTGGGCAGCGCCGAACGCTTGCCCTTGGCGCCAGCCGACAGCAGGAAGGCACCCATGCTGGCTGCCATGCCCATGCACAGCGTAGCCACGTCCGGCTTGACGAACTGCATGGTGTCGTAGATGGCAAGGCCAGCCGACACCGAGCCACCCGGCGAGTTGATGTAGAGCGAGATGTCCTTGTCGGGATTTTCGCTTTCCAGGAACAGCAACTGGGCGACCACCAGGTTAGCGGTCTGGTCGTTGACTTCGCCGACCATGAAAATCAGACGCTCCTTCAACAGGCGCGAATAGATGTCATAGGCGCGCTCGCCCCGACCGGACTGCTCAACCACCATCGGCACCAGCCCCAGTCCCTGCGTTTCCAGGGCGGAGGCCTGCGTGGTGGCCAGACGGTCAAGCAAATCATTGCGGGTCATGCAAGTTCTCCTGGAGTTCGGTAAGAGACAAGGCTGCGGCCAACGCGCCACGCGCGCCGGCCACGGGCCAGGCTCAGGCCTGCTGAGGCTGGTTGTTGCCTTCGGCAGTCAGTTCCTCGAAGGACACCGTCTTGTCGGTGACCTTGGCCTTGTCGCACACGAAATTTACCACGTTGTTTTCGAGCACGTAGGCCTCCATCTCGGCCAGGCGCTGTTGGTCACCGTAGTACCAGCGCATGACTTCCTTCGGGTCTTCGTAGCTCTTGGCGAAGTCTTCGATCTCGGCCTTGATCTGGTCTGCCTTGGCGTCCAGGCCGTGAGCCTTGACGATCTCGGCCAGGATCAGGCCCAGCTTGACGCGGCGCTCGGCTTGCTGCGTGAACATTTCGGCCGGGATGGGCATGTCCTTGGCGTTCGGCATGCCGCGTTGCTCCAGGTCGCGACGCGCCATTTCCACCAGGCGCTCCTGGTCTTGCTCGATCAGGGCCTTCGGCACTTCCAGCTCGCTCGCCTTCAACAGCGCGTCCATGACCTGGTCCTTCAGCATGGCGTGCGTGCGGCGCTTGACTTCGCGCTCCAGGTTTTCGCGGATGTCGGCGCGCATCTTCTCGACGCTGCCGTCGGCGATGCCCAGCGACTTGGCGAACTCGTCGTTCACTTCCGGCAGGTGCGCCCACTCGATCTTCTTGAGCGTGACGGTGAACTCGGCAGTCTTGCCGGCCACGTCCTTGCCGTGATAGTCCTCGGGGAACGCCAGCGGGAAGGTCTTGCTCTCGCCAACCTTCAGGCCCAGTGCGGCTTGCTCGAACTCGGGCAGCATGCGGCCTTCGCCCAGCACGAAGGCGAAGTCGTCAGCCTTGCCACCGGGGAATTCCACGCCGTCGATCTTGCCGACGAAGTCCAGGGTCACGCGGTCGCCGTTCTGGGCGGCCACTTCCGCACCGCCGTCGCCGTGCTCGCCGGCTTCGCCACGGGTGTGGTAATGCACGCGCTGCTTGCGCAGGATGTCGATGGTCTTGTCGACTTCGGCATCGCTGATTTCGGTCTTGGTGCGGGTCACTTCGGCGCCAGCCAGGTCACCCAGCTTGACTTCCGGATAGACCTCGAAGGTCGCGTCGAAGGCCACTTCGTCTTCGCTCACGCCGTCGGTCTTGACTTCGAACTTCGGCTGGCCGGCAACCTTGACGTCTTGTTCTTTGGTGATGTCGAAGAACTTGCGGGCAGCCTTGTCGAAGCGCACTTCGAACTCGACTTGCTGGCCGTATTGCTTCTCGACCATCTTCATCGGTACCTTGCCGGGACGGAAACCGGACATCTTCACCGTCTTCGACAGGCGAACCAGACGTTCCAGCTTTTCCTTTTCGACTTCGGCCTTGGGAATGGCCAGGGTCACCTTGCGGTCCAGTTTGCCAAGGTTTTCAATGACATTCGACATGGTCGTTGATCCAATCCAGAGTGTTGTTGTGTTCGTAAGCGCACCCCGCTCGCGTGCCCGAGAAGACACAGGCAAAGCGACGGCAAATGCCGATACCCGGCACGCGAACCGCATCGCACGCAGCGGACACGCGCAAAAAATGGCGTTTCCAGAGCATCCGGGCGCAGGTCCCCGCAAACGGAAAACGGGGATTATCGCACGGTTTTCATTCGGTTCCGGCAGTTTTTAGCCGGGAACCGGCTCGGCGGGCACATCGCCGCTGGCCACGGTCCCCTGGCGCAAGGCGCGCACCAGCAGCCGCGCCGGATCGATTGCCTCGGCCAGCTCGAGCTCGAGCGGCAATGGCTCCCCTTCGATCTGGCTGGCCAGCAATTCCGCCCCCAATGCGGCCCATGTGAGGCCGCGCGAGCCATATGCAAGTGCCGCGTAAAGCCCCGGCAGCCGAGGGATATCCCTTAGTCGCGCCCCGCTGAGCGCCGCGGCGTCCCGCGCCGCCTGCGCCTCGTCGGCCACGCGGCCGATCAGCGGCAGGCGGTTGTGCGAGACGCTGCGCACGCCCACATACCCTCTGAGCATTGCCGGGTCCAAGCTGGCGGCCGAGCCGGCAAGCGCCGGCAGCAAGGCGCCAAGCCGGGCCAGGTTCTCGGCGTGCACGGCGGGGCGCTCGTACAGCGCGCCGGATTCCTGCGCATCCGGCTCGTAGCTGGAACCGATGCGCGCGGTGCCGTCCGCGGCGCGCGGCAGCAGGTAGCCGGTGCCGGTGACCACGCAATCGGGCCATTGCCCAAGGCGCGCCAGCTCTGCCGGCTCCAGCGTGGTGAGCTGGCCGCGCACCCGTTCGATCGTCATATGGCGCAGCGCGAGCAAGCGCAGCGCCTCGTAGGCGTTGGCCACGACCACCACCGGCGCCGCGGCCATCACCATGCCCGCCTCGTCCAGCGCCTGCCAGCCATCCGCCACACGCGCCAGCCGCGCGACCCGGCTGCCATAGCGCGCCGTTACCGCCGTCCCGGCCCGCGCCAGCTGCGCGCGGCAGATCTCGGGCGGCGGCGCCCAGCCGCCCTGCCCGAACCACAGCCCGCCGTGGGGCACAGGCGCGCCATGCCGGCTGGCGGCTTCCTCGGCGCTCATCCACCGCGCGAAATCTTCCGGAAAACCCAGGGCGGCAAGGGCCGCCCGCTGGATATCCGCGTCCGCAACACCCGCACCCGTCTGCAGCACGCCGCAGCCCTGCCAGCCGGGCGCATGCCCCGCCGCCGCCAGCCCCGCCCAGGCCCGCAGGGCCTGCAGGTTGCCGGCGCGCGACAGGCGCGACAGGATGCTGTCATCCGAGGACAAGTGCGGATGCATGGCGGCGGCACGATGGGAAGATGTCAGCTGCGCCGGGCCGTCATGGGCATCGAACAAGGTCACGCGCCAGCCACGCGCGGCCAGCCTCTCGGTGACCGCGCAGCCGGCCAGGCCGGCGCCGATGACGATCGCGTGCCGCTCGGGCCACGCCGCGGCGGATGGCGGCGGCTGCCGCCGCGTGCCGCGCATCACAGGGAAGCGCGCCACGGTCATCGGTGGCTCTGAGCCATATCCCGGTGCGGAACTGGCCACGAAGCCGGCGGCTTGCAAACCCTGCTGGAAGACACTGTCGGCCACATGCGTGGCCAGCGTAGCCCCCGGGCGCGCCAGCCGGGCCAACCGCTTCATCAACTGCGGCTGCCACATATCGGAATTGCGGGCTGGCGAAAAACCATCCAGGCAGAAGGCATCCGCCCCCAGCACCAGCCGCGGCAGCACGGCGGCGATATCGCCAAACGCCAGCGTCAGCGCAACCGCCCCACCCTCGAATTCCAACCGGTGCAGGCCGGGCAGCGCCAGCGGCCATGCGGCCCTCAACTCAGCGGCCAGCGGCGCGAGCGGTGCCAGCGCGCCAAGGCTGGCGTGCATCGCGGCAAGCCCCTCGCTCGTAAACGGATGCTTCTCGATCGACACAAAGTGGAGCCGCCGGCAACGCTTGGGATCATCTCGCCATGCCTGCCAGGTTGCCAGGAAGTTCATCCCCAACCCGAAGCCGGCCTCCACAATCACGAACTGGTCGCGCCCGCCCCAGGCCTGCGGCAAGCCGTTGCCAGCAAGGAAGACGTGACGGGCCCGCTCCAGGCCCTCCTCATTGCCGTGATAGGCCTCATCGTAGCGCGGCGAGTATGGCAAGCCTGTCGCGGAAAAAGCGGGCTCGGCGAGATCTAGGCTGCGGGACATGGGCAAGGCAACAAGGTGACAAGGGTCGGGAGAACGGGAAATGCGCAGGAGCGTCAGACGCGGAATGCACCGGAAGCGCATTGGGACCGGAGGATGGCGAAGGAGCCGGCAATCGCCCGCCAGGCGCGCCCTCCGGCATGCCGCCGGCCCGCCCCAAAGCCCGGCGATGGTAGCATAGCGCCCTGTGCCGCCGGCCCCTCCAGGCCGGCACCCGCACGCCCTTTTCCCGCCTCGCCATGCTCAGCTACCGTCACGCCTTCCACGCCGGCAACCACGCCGATGTTCTCAAACACGCCATCGTGGTCCAGTTGCTGGAGCAGTTGAGCCAGAAGGACAAACCCTTCTGGTACATCGATACGCATGCTGGCGCCGGGCTGTACGCGCTCGATCACGCCTACGCGCAGAAAAAGGGCGAGTTCGAGACCGGCATTGCCCGGCTGTGGCAGGCCGCCGCCGCCAAACGGCCCATGCCGACACTGGTCGAGGATTACCTGGAACAGGTACGCACGCTGAACCCGGACGGCAACCTGAAGCACTACCCTGGCTCGCCCTGGCTCGCCTGGCAGATGCTGCGCGACGCAGACCGCCTGCGCCTGTTCGAGATGCACAGCACCGAAATCCAGGTGCTGCGCGACAACTTTCGTGGCGCCGGCCGCCGTGTCATGCTGTACGACGGCGACGGCTTTACCGGCATCAACGCCATCCTGCCCCCGCCGCCGCGCCGCGCGCTCGTGCTGATCGACCCCTCATACGAGGACAAGCAGGACTACGGCCGCGTGGTGCGCAGCCTGCAGGATTGCCTGCAGCGCTTTGCCACCGGCATGTACGCGATCTGGTATCCCGAAGTGCAGCGCCGCGAATCCGTGCAGTTGCCGGTGCAGCTGAAAAAACTGCCGCTCAAGAGCTGGCTGCATGTCACCCTGCGCGTCAAGCACCCGGTCGCCGGCGGGCTGGGCCTGCACGGCAGCGGCATGTTCATCGTCAACCCGCCGTGGCGCCTGAAGGAAACCCTGGAGGCAGCCATGCCCGCCCTGGTGACGATGCTGCGCCAGGACGACGGCGCCGGCTTCACGCTGGAAGCGCAGGAAAGCTGATTCTCGCGCCGGCCGGGCCGCGCGCAGTTGCGTAGCTCACGCGACGGCATCGGCTCGGCAATCGGCGCGCTTTTGCCCGCACCGGGGCTTTGGCCCTTCCCCACCCATCCTCCATACTGGTTAATCCCCTTAGCAAGCGGCGCCCGCTGGAGGCAGCCCATGTGCATCAACTACGCACCCGCGCAGGCCGGCCTGCTCCGCGACGTATTTGGCGTCACCCGCCCGGCGCAGGAATGGCCGCCGGAAACGTGGCCCGACTATGCGGCGCCGCTGCTCGTCTCGGACCACGATGGCCAGCGGCAATGCCTGCTCGCTACCTTCGGCATGGTCCCCAGGAAACGCATTCCACCGGGCGTGGCGAGGTTCGACACCACGAACGCGCGCTCGGAATCGGTGGCCGAAAAGCGAACCTTCTCCGGCGCCTGGAAGAACGGCCAGTTCTGCCTGGTGCCAGCGGATTGCTTCTACGAGCCCGACTACGAGACCGGCAAGGCGGTACGCTGGCGCATCCGGCTCAAAGACGCCGCGCCCATGGCGATCGCGGGGCTCTGGCGCGCGTGGCCAGGCGAGGATGGCCAGCAGGCCTTCAGCTTCACCATGCTGACCATCAACTCGGAGCGCCACCCGTTGATGTGCCGCTTCCATGCGCCGGGCAAGGAAAAAAGGATGATCGTGATCGTGCCGCCCACCGATTGGGACGATTGGCTGAACTGCCGGGATACGGAGCTGGCGCGTAGTTTCCTGCGCCCCTATGCCGCGGACAAGATGGCGGCGGAACCCGCACCGCTGCCGCCTCGCACGGCAAAGGCATCGTGAGGGGCGAGCACCCCTCACGATCGGAACCGCCAGCGATCGCGCCCCCGTCAGGAAATGGTGTACCTGTTCTGCCGGCTGCGGGAATAGAGCCCGCGCGCAAGTTCCAGGATGTGGTCGCGGTGGCGGTCGAATGCCTCCAGCACGGCAGGCTCGTCCGGGCGCAGTTCGGGGCTGAGGTTGGAGAGTACCGCTCGGTCGACCTCGAAGGAGATCTCACGCGAACTGTCGTAGCCCCAAAAACATACGCAATGCCTGGATGGGTCGTAACTCCGGCTGGGATTGGGAAAATTAAGTGCCATCTCTGTATCCTAGTCCGATTCGCCCCCCTCTGTACGGTATAGAAGGCGGGACTGCCGTATTTGCACCGGATTGGGCAACGATCCCATCAGCAAGTCTGGAGAAGACCGCTTCTCGTTGCCCTATCGCTTACCGGTGACCTGGTGTCGAGCCGTACAGAGCCATACAGAGCCATGCAGACATGACGCGACATAGCTGCCGGGAAAACCAGATCTAAGCATCTTCTACTTCGCCCGCGCACGGCCAGACCGTACGATTCGCATCACAACCACGGTGGCAGGATCTCCGTGGTCCAGGACAGGACGGCAACCATAAAGCTGTCCGCCGGACATCAACACAAGGGCCAAGGGGTCTTATGAAAAGCTTGCGCGGAGCCAGCAACGGGTGGGCGCCGGACGTCGAGGTGACGGACAGGGGCATCTGGAAAAACACGATCGCCGCAGCCAGCCACGCGCTGGAAACCGTCGCCCTCATCGAGCACGGCGTTGGCATGACATTAAAGCTGCAGCGCAAGGTCCGCGCGCTGCGCGAGCGTTTGCACGCCACGCAAACCGAACTGGACCGCTACCGCGACATGCACGCCGCCGCCATGGAGGCGTTGCGCCAGGCCGAGGTAACACCGCCCGAAGACACCGGCCGACTGCGCGCCGAAGGCCAAGCCCTGCAGATGCGGCACCGTGCCTACAAGCTGCTGGTCGAGCATTACGCCCGGGCCGGCATTCCCATCGACCTGGCCGTCTTCGCCAGGCAGCGCCGCCAGGTCCTCCAGCACATCCTTTTCCAGCAGCGCCGCGGCGTCGCGCCAGCGCAGATCAGCGTCGACGATATCGCCTTCCTGCTCCGCTGATCCCATCGCCAGAGGGGAAAGACATTCCGGCGTCCATTGCGACAATCGCGAGCCAGCCGGATCCGCTTACACCGGCTGCGCTTTCAATGGCCCGTGCAATTCGCGGGCTTTTTTTTCGCGCCGGCGGGCGGGCGCCATGTTGCTGCTCCGTATTGCAGCTCCGTATTGCAGCCCCGTATTGATGCGCCATGGCGCCACTCAATGTAGCTATTGACGAACATTGCCCGCGCAAATGATAATACGTCGCATTTGCAACCACCCGCAACCGCGCGCACGCCATGCCGTCACATCCCTCGCGCGCGTTTGGCTTGTTCGCCTACTACGAAGAACTGGTTGGCACCTGGACTCGCAAGCTCGCCAATCGCTTTGATGCCGAGGACCTGACCCAGGACGCGCTGCTCAAGGTGCTGGAGCGCAAGGACAGCCCGCCCGAGCATCCCCGTGCCTACCTGCACCAGACCGCCCGCCACCTTGCCATTGATGCCTTCCGGCGCGAGGGAGGCCGGCAGACGCTCCCGCTTGACAGCATCGACACGCATCACGCAAGCTCCGGCGATCCCGAAGCCGCGCTCCACGCCATCCAGCTCGCCGCCGCGCTCGAGCAAGCGCTGGCGGAGTTGCCGCTGGCATGCCGTCAGGTCTTTGTCTGGCAACGCCTTGAAGGGCTCTCCCAGCAAGAGATCGCCGAGCGCCTTCAGGTCTCCAAGAACATGGTCGAAAAACACATGATCCGCACGATGCGCCATCTGCGCGACCGGCTCGGCCCGCAAGCACCCCATTGAGTACCACGCCTTGATCCCGGCTCCTGCCCCCTCCTCCTTGCCCACGCCCCTCCCTGGGGCCGCACGCCGATGACGCCAATCACGCCGCCGCCGGACGCTCCCCGTGAAGCCGCGGCACGCTGGTTTGCGCGCGTGCGCGCTGGCTCGCTCAGCGAGCAGGAACGCATTGAGATGGCGGCCTGGCTCGACGCCAGCCCTATGCACCGGGCGGAATACACCGCGCTGGAGCGCATCTGGCAAGTGGCAGGCGCGCTCGACCCGGAGCGCCTGCGCGCCCTGGCGCAAGACCCGGCACCGGCCGCCTCCGCCCGGAGATCGCGACCTGCCTTGCGCGCCGCCATGCTGGCCAGCCTCTGCGCGGTGGCCGTTGGCGCCGCCTGGCTCATGAGCCAGCATGCCGCGCCCGGCCCGGCTACCGATGTGGCCGGCGATGCAAGCCACTTCACAGCCAGCTTCAGCACCGCGCCTGGCGAGTGGCAACGCGTGACGCTGCCCGACGGCTCCGTCGTCGAGCTCAATACGCGCACGCGGCTATCGGTACGATTCGAGCCCGGACAGCGCACTGTGACGCTGGCCGACGGCGAGGCCATGTTCGAGGTCGCCCACGCCAACGAGCGACCCTTCGTGGTCGATGCCGGCAGTGGCAGCGTCACGGTCACCGGCACTCGCTTCGATGTGCGCCGGGACGGTGCCGAGGTCACGGTCGCGGTCGAATCCGGGTCGGTGGGCGTACAAGGGCGCAGCGCGGCTGCGTCTGCGGCGCGCCTGTCGGCCGGCCTTGGCACGCACATTGCCGGCGACGGCCGGGTCGCGCCCGCGGCGGCGGTCGATCTCGGCGCCGCCATGGCGTGGCGCGAAGGCAAGCTGCTGTTCAAGGACCAGCCGCTGTCGCTGGTAGCCGCCGAGGTCTCCCGCTATCGGCACAGCCCGGTCAGGATCCGCGACGCCGGCACCGGCGCGCTGCGGCTGAGCAGCGTGTTCCGCGCCGACGATACCGATGCCCTGCTCGCCGCCCTGCCGCAGTTCCTGCCGGTGGGCGTGCGCACCCTGCCCGACGGCAGCACGGAAATATTTTCGCGCTAGATTCAGGTTTTTGCTGCGCGTTTCGTCTTCTCCCGGAACGTGCCCGCGCACCGCGGGCCTGCGTGCCTTTATGCCAATCCGGCCTCTCCGAGAAGACCCGACGTGAACCAGCAATATCCTGAGAAGCAGCAACAGATCCCGGCCCGCCACGCACGCGCCAGGCCCCTCTTGATGGCCACCATGGCCGCCGCGCTGATCGGCGCCGTTGCCACGCCGGCAACTGCCCAGCCGGCCCTGCCATCGCCGGTGGCGATCGACATCCGTGCCCAGCCGCTGGCCGACGCGCTCACGCAGCTCGGCCGCCAAACATCGCTCCAGCTGTTCTTCACGCCCGCATTGGTGGCCGGCAAGCAAGCCCCGGCCGTGCATGGCAGCATGTCCGCCGAAGCCGCGCTCGATAGGCTGCTCAAGGGCAGCGGCATCCGCTACCAGCGCAATGGCAGCGGCATCGTGCTGCAGCCCGCGGGCCAGGCCGGTGCCGCCGCACCGGTCGCCGCCGCCACGACGTTGGCCACCCCGGCAACGACGGCCGCGCCCACCCCGGAGGCCGCCAGGATGCTCGAAGCCGTCGAAGTCACCGCCTCGCGAACCTCCAGCGACCTGATGCGCCCCACGCGGCAAGTCACGGTCATCGACCGCGAGGAGCTCGATGCACTGAAGACCGGCTCCGACAGCGTCGCCACCCTGCTCTCCAAGGTCGTTCCCGGCATGGCCGACTCCAGCCATACCGTGACCGATTTCGGCCAGACCCTGCGGGGCCGCGGCATGCTGGTCCTCGTCGATGGCATTCCCTTAAACACCAATCGGGACTCGGCGCGCAACCTCGCCAACGTGGACCCCGCATTGATCGAGCGCATCGAAGTCCTGCGCGGCAGCAGCGCCATCTACGGCGGCGGGGCCACCGGGGGCATCGTCTCCATCAACACGCGCCCGGCCGGCGGCCCGCCGCTGTCGGAGACCACGTTTTCACTCACCTCGCCGCTGTCCCGGCTGCGCGCGGACGGCATGTCCGGCCAGCTGCAGCAGCATGTTTCCGGCAGCGAGGGGATGGTCGACTATGCCTTCGACGTCGGTGCCCGCCGCATCGGCAGCGCCTACGATGCGCGCGGCCAGCGTGTCGCTCCGGAGCCCAGCCAGGGCGACATGTTCCAGTCGGACAACTACAACATCGGCGGCAAGCTCGGCCTGCGCCTGACGCCGGAGCAGCGCGTGCAGCTTGCGGTGAGCCATTTCAACGCCAAACAGGACACCGACTACGCCTCCGACCCATCGGTAGCCCGCCTGGCGCCTGGCAGCGTGCCCGCACGCGCCATCAGCGGCCTGCAGCTCGCCGACCAGAACCAGATCCGCAACACGCTGGTCAATCTCGAATATGAGCACAAGGACCTGGCAGGCAGCGCGGTCTCCGCGCAGCTCTACTACCGCGACTACTTCACGCGCTTCACGCCCTTCGACGCGCGCGCGGTCGTCACGCGCGGCGGCAATGTCGACCAGTCCATGCAAAACTCCGACGTGTTCGGCAGCCGCCTCACCATCAAGACGCCGCTGGACAGCGCCAAGCGCACCCGCCTGGTATGGGGCCTGGACTTCGAGCAAGAGCGCAGCGACATGCCGATCGACATCTTCGATCCCAAGGCCTATGACGCCAGCGGTGGCCGCGTCTTCAACAAGACCGGCACGCTCACCTACATGCCGCAGATCACCACGCGCAGCCTGGGCGGCTTTGGCCAGTTGCAGCACAAATTCAACGCGCAATGGTCGGCCGAGGGCGGCCTGCGCTACCAGTACGCCAACGCCCGCTTCAACGATTTCGTGCCGCTGTCGCAATCGCGCCTGGCACAGCCGGCCACGGTAAAGGGCGGCTCGGTCGACTACACCGCGCTGCTGGGCAATGTCGGCGTGGTGTACAAGCCGCTCCAGGGGCACGAGCTCTATGCCGCGTTCAGCCAGGGCTTCAACCTGCCCGACATCGGCCTGCAGGTACGCAACGCGCGCGCCGGCTTCGATCTCGGCGCCTCCGACCTGCAGCCGGTCAAGACCAACAACTACGAGCTCGGCTGGCGCGGCGCCTTCGGCAACACCCTGACCTCGCTGGCGGTGTTCTACACCACCTCCAACCTGGGCGACGTGCAAAGCTTCAACAATGGCCTGATCCTGACCCGCACCGCCGAGCGCATCTATGGCGTGGAAGCCTCCGCCGACTACCTGTCCGACAACGAACAATGGGGCACCGGCGGCACCTTCACCTGGATGCGCGGCCGCGAAACCCCGCAAGGCAGCCCGAGCCAGCAGATGAGCGGCTACCGCATCCCGCCCCTCAAGCTGACCGGCTACGTGCAGTACCGGCCCACACCCGCCTGGAGCCACCGCCTGCAAGCCACCTTCTTCGCCGGGCACGACTACCGGCTCAACGGCGCCGACAGCTTTGGCCGGCGCGATGTGGCCAGCTACACCACGCTGGACATCATCAGCCGCTACCAGGTCAGCAAGAAGGACACCATCACGGTGGGCATTCAGAACCTGCTCAACCGCTACTACTACCCGCTCTACAGCCAGTTGCTGCGCAACAGCAACAACACCTCGCACCTGCCCGCGGCGGGCATCGTCATGACGGCCACCTACGTGCATCGCTGGTAGAGCGACCGGGGCGCAGCGGTATTGCCGGCAGAATTCGATATACTGTATATGCATACAGTCACTCACTGACGCCATGTCATCTGCACCCCGCCGCATCGCCCACCTGGATATGGACGCGTTCTACGCGTCGGTCGAGCTATTGCGATACCCAGAGTTGCGTGGCAGGCCCGTGGTGATCGGTGGTGGACGAAATGCGGTACCCGCGATACTTCCCGACGGCAGCCGGCGCTTTGCCCGCCTGCGCGACTACGCCGGGCGCGGCGTAGTCACAACGTCCACCTACGAAGCCCGCGCGCTGGGCGTGTTCTCCGCCATGGGCATGATGAAGGCCGCGCAGCTCGCCCCCGACGCCATCCTGCTGCCCACGGATTTCGACTCGTACCGGCACTACTCCCGCCTGTTCAAGGCGGCTGTCGCCACCTTCACCGGCGAAATCGAAGACCGGGGCATCGACGAGATCTACATCGACCTGAGCGACGTGCCGGGCGAGCCTGCCGATATCGGCACTCGCATCAAGCAAGCGGTGCGCGAAGCCACGGGACTGAGCTGCTCCATCTGCATCGCCCCCAACAAGCTCCTCGCCAAGATCGGCTCCGAACTCGACAAACCCGACGGGCTCACCCTGCTGGCCGCCAGCGATGTGCCACTGCGCATCTGGCCGCTGCCCGTGCGCAAGGTCAACGGGATCGGCCCGAAGGCCACCGAAAAACTCGCAACGCTGGGCATCGCCACGGTCGGCGACCTCGCCAGCGCGGACCTAGGCATGCTGCAGAGCCATTTCGGCCGCAGCTACGCCGCCTGGCTAGCCGAGATCGCGCAAGGCCATGACGAACGCCCGGTGGTCACCAGCTCGGAGCCCAAGTCCATGAGCCGAGAAACCACCTTCGAGCGCGACCTGCACCCCAGGCAAGACCGCCAGACCCTCTCTGAAGTCTTCACCGGCCTGTGCCAGCGCCTGGCGGAAGACCTTCGCCGCAAGGGCTATGTGGGCCGCACCATCGGCGTCAAGCTGCGCTACGACGACTTTCACACCGTCACCCGGGACCTCAGCATGCCGGCCCCGACGGCGGACGCCGCACAGCTGCGGCGCGCCGCCACCGAATGCGTCAAACGCGTTCCGCTGGACCGGAAAATCCGATTGCTGGGCGTGCGGGTCAGCGCGCTGACACCCGCGGGAGAACTGGCGCCGGCTGCGCTGCCGGCACAGGCAGAGTTGCCTTTCACCGACAGCGCTTAGCAGACCCCGCCGCGGGCCAATCCGTCTGATAGTATTGGCACAGCCGTGCATAACTGCAGCGCCGGCTGCACGAGCAATACTTTCGGGCTAACGTCAATTGTCATTTGACCTGGATATGCGGGCCTCTACCGAAGCTGAAACCAGACATGACCGCATCGACGCCTCGAAGCCGCTGAACCTGAAAGCCGCATTACAGCAAGAGCGGTTTGACGCGCTGACACGCCTCGCACAGCATCTCTTCAGGGTCCCGGTTGCGCGGGTCACGCTGCATGACGTGCCCCATGATGCGCATCCCGGCGACGTACCCATCCTCATCGACGGCTTGCGCATGGGTTTTCATGCGGCGTGCCCCTTGACCACATCGAGCGGCAGCCAGCTTGGCGCCTTCTGCCTGTTCGACGCCGGATCGCGCGAGCTGGACCAGGTGGAGCGCGGCCTCCTGCAAGACTTTGCCGACATGGCGGTCGCCCTCATCGAGCGCGACCTGGCCCAAGGCAAACTGAACGACGACGCCGGCAGGCTGGAGGGAAACGAAAAGCGGCTCGAGCTGGCCATCGCGGGAAGCGGCACGGGCGTCTGGGACCGGGATGTCCAGGCGGGCAGCATCCACTACTCGGCCGGCTGGAAAGCCATCATCGGCTACGAAGCGTCCGAGATCACCAACCGCATCGAAGACAGCTATACCCGCGTCCATCCCGACGACCTCGCCTACGTCCAGGCCACCATACAAGCCCACTTCAACCAAGAGACGGAAAGCTACGCGGTGGACCACCGGATCCGCTGCAAGGATGGCAGCTATAAATGGATATCCAGCCGCGGCAAGGTAGTCAGCCGCGGCAGCAACGGCGAGCCGCTGCGCATGATCGGCACCACCACCGATATCACGGCCATCCGGGCACTCTCCGAAGAACTGCAGCAAACCGTCGACCTGATCACCAGCCTGACCAACGAAGTCCCGGGCCTGGTATTCCAGCATCGCCTGCTGCCAACGGGGGAATCCTTCCTCCCCTACGCCAGCGCCGGCATCGCCGATATCTATGAACTCACGCCGCAACAGGTCGCCGCCAGCACAGCCTCCATCCATGCCGTCATCCACCCCGACGATCTGGAAGCCTATTGCGCTTCGCTTCACGCATCCGCCGCGAGCCTGACGCCGTGGCGCCTCGAGTACCGCGTCGAGCTGCCCAGGCAAGGGCTGCGCTGGCGGCAAGGCGACGCGCGCCCCCGGCGGCTCGACGACGGCAGCACGCTATGGCACGGATTTATCACAGACGTGACCGAGCGCAAGCGCATCGAGGGAGAACTGCAGGAATTCGCCACCATCGATTTCCTGACGCAACTACCCAATCGCCGTCACTTCGTCGTGCGGATCGAACAGGAACTCGCCCGGATCCGGCGCACCGACAGCCGCCCTGCCGCCGTCCTGACGTTTGACCTCGACCACTTCAAAGCCATCAACGACACCTGGGGCCACGCCATGGGCGACCACGCCCTGCGGTGTTTCGCGGCGCTGCTGCGCAATGCGCTGCAAACGCACGATTTCGCCGGCCGCATCGGCGGCGAAGAATTTGCCGTGGTGCTCCCCGATGCGAGCCTTGATGCGGCGACACGATTCGCCAGGCGCGTACAGCATCAGATCGCGGAAACCCCAATGCTTGACGGCGGCCAGATCGTCACGCTGACCGTCAGCGTCGGTATTGCCCTCATGCATGCCACCGATCCCAGCGCGGACCTATCGCTGCTGCGCAGCGACGGGGCGCTCTACCGCGCCAAGGAACGCGGCCGCAACCGCGTCGAGTGTTATTGATCCACGCCAGGCCGATGACTGGCGATGCGGTCCTCCACAGCAATGACGGACAGGCAGGATCCCATGCGACCCACGTGACCCACGTGACCCGGCCAGCCTCTCACCCATTCATCAATGGCCTCAAAGCGTTCCCTGATGCATAAACCACCCATTAAATTACCTATTAGTCATTGAATTTGCAGTACCCACAGAAAATTTACCTTCAGGTAATGCACAGGTTTAATGGGCCATGGATATTCAAGACACGCGTCAACAGCGCCTAGCCCAGATCATGGCCGAACAGTTCGGCGGCTCCATAGCGCGCCTTTCGGACCGACTGGACCGCGACCCCTCATACTTCTCCCGCATATTTTCGGACACAGGCAAAGCCGGAAAAAAACGCATCGGCGAAACTCTCGCACGCGACATCGAAGCCAAGCTCGGCCTGCCGCGCCTATGGCTGGACGGCGACGCGCAAGACGCTGCCGCACCCCCAAAAGAAGAAACCCTGCCGCCCGAGATCGCCGCCCGATTCGCCCGCCTGATCAATGGCTTGCGCAACGAAGACATCGACAGGATGCTCGCGGCCATCGAATTGATCACGCAGGTCGAAGCCGTGCAATCGGTGCGTAAATACAAGAAAAACACCAAAACCGCCCGCGTGCTGAAGACCGATGGGAGAAGCACGGCATTCAAGCAAGCCAGCAACGCCGTTCACGAAAGCGGCACACAAACACCCGGCAAGCCACGCAAGAAGACGTCCGCAAGCTGAGATCGACGCGGTGTCCGGCTTGCCGGATGTATCACCCCGCCCTGCGCACTCCGCACGCCCCCCGGGAGCATTTCGATTACCCGATGAGCTTGCCTTTTTAGTTACCCATGGGTAATCTATGGCATCGACTTCCCTGAAGCTGCACGACCAAGGAAACTTCATGCTCATCGGACTCTGCGGCCGCCCGGGCTCCGGCCAGGACCTCATTGCGAACCACCTGGCCTGCGGGAACCACGCCTTCCACGTCATCACCTTCGACGCCCCGCTGCGCCACATGATCCAGGCCTGTGCTGGCATCCATGAGACGCACTTTGGCCTGGCAAAACGCAACGACGTCATCCCGGCGCTCGGCAAGGCCCCCGCCCAGTTGCTGCACGCGCTTCGGGAGTCCTGGATCCGTGCGCCAATGGATCCGGATGTGCTGGTCAGGTACCTCGCGCAAACGCTAGCCCGGCTCGACGGCCGCGATGTTGTGGTCCCCGATGTGTCCACGCAGGCAGAAGCTGAGTTCATACAGGCGCGCGGTGGACGGTTGATCCGGGTCGTTTCGCGACGCGGGCTGGGAGCCGACCCGTTGATCAAGGGCGCATGGATTGATCTGGAGCTGGAGGTGGGTGAGGGGCCGGACTGGCCGTACGCGGAAATTGATGCGATCGTGGGCGAGGACGTTTTGGTGGGTTGACGGGTTGCGACGCCGGCCAATGATCAGGGCTCGGCGCATCGGGCGCGACGGCAACCAGCAAACAATATTTGCACAATTGTTAGCCGCAATGGCTAACATGAAGATGCACACGATCGCGTTCGCCAGGCAATCGGCCCGGCTGGCCAAGCCAGCCCGCAAATGCCCGGGAACGTCCATCGAGGAGGTGCCTTGCCATGATCCATATTCAGTTCATCGAACGCGACGGCCACCCCGAGTTCGCGGTAGTGCCTATTGAGGTGTGGGAGCGGATCAAGCATCGGGTCCAGGATCCGGACTATGTCTCGCTGCCAGACCACGCCAAGGCCCAAGACAACGCCTTTCGGATCCCTGCCGCCATCCTGGACGCCGAACTCGCCGGGGATAACCCGGTCAAGGCCTGGCGGGAATATCGCCGCATGACCCAGGATGCGCTGGCGACAGCGGCAGGCCTTAGCAAGCCCTACCTTAGCCAGATAGAGAACCGCAAACGCGATGGCAGCCCCGAGGTTTTCCAGAGCCTGGCGGCGGCGCTGCGCGTCCCGCTCGACGTATTGGTCGGACAGCCGGAAAAATAGCGCGACAGCCGATGTCCAGACGACGTATCGGACACCTCCCGCTATTGCGCGGACAGAGCATCCCCTAAAACAGCAGTAGCGCACTGCTCAGAGAGACAACCATGGATTCGATACCGCAACGTAACGTACACGTCGTGCCTCATGGCGACGGGTGGGACATCATCCACGAAGGAGCAAAGGGCGAAAGAGCGCACTTCCTCACTCAGGAAGAAGCGGTGGAAGCCGCAACAGTGATTGCACAACGCGAGAAGGTGGAACTCCTGGTGCACGGTCAGGATGGCCAGATCCGTACGCGGAATAGCTACGGGCGGGACCCCAGGAGCATAAGGGGCTGATCATGCTCAGGCGGCTGGCGCCGGGGACCCGGCACGCCAGCCTGGCCATGGAATGGCCGCCAGGAGGATCAGAGCACTTTCTTCATCGAGGGAGCAGGATGGAGGACATAGCTCTCGCGCTCATAGAAAGGAATGGCCTCCGGCCGTGCGTCGAGAAACACGGCCGTCATCTCGCGCGCACGCGCGTCGGCTTCCGCATATGCCATCAGGGCGTGACCGGCACCACTGCCGCGCACTTGCGCATCGACCACAAGGTCGTCTACGTGCAGGTGTGCCCCACGCGCCAACGTATGGACGGGCCGCATCCCCATCACGCCGATCAGCTCGTTGCCTTGAAAGGCGCCAACAAGCTCGTAGCCAGAATGCGATTGCCGGCGCGCTCGGCGCAGGAACTCGGCTTCATCCAGCGAGCGCAATTGCGTGATGACAGGAAAAGCTTGCCCCCATTCCGCCGGGGAAAGCCTTCGGATCTCCAGACTGGCGCTGCGCTTTGCAGTCATCGTTTCATTCCTTCCTCATTATCGAAATCCCGATTCTGGCACAGCCTGTAGCAGCCTGCATCCAACGTGCATGGCGAAGTCACCCGCTATCACGTCAAGTCCCGGCAATCCCCTGCTTGATGCGATTCTTTCCGGGTGCTCAGCCGGCGCTATCTCCCTCGTCGCCATATGGCCCACCCCGCAAGGCGCTCAGCCCCCCCTACGGCGGGGTACTGAAACTGGTGCGACGCACCACAATCAATAGCGGCGACAGACTGCCCCTTGGCCTTCTCTCGAGGGTGTAGGCAACCAGCTTGCCCCCCCTTTTTCACCCCACCGGGATGTAGCATGAGAATGACTCCGATTCTTGCTCTAATGTTGGTGCCGGGCGCGGTTCATGCCCAACTCACGGCATACAAATCTTCCGGATCGCCTGGCTACGGTGGCTATGCCGCCGCCTCGCAGCAGCACGGCAGCACGGCCTACGGCTCAGCACAAGGTCAGGGCAATTCGCTCTCCGGCGTAAACGGCGCCATTACGCAGCGCTATAGCAATGCCACCTCAGGGCATCAGCGAGAAGAGTTGACCGCTGCACAGACTGCGGGAGCTTCGCGGGACTACGGCGGCGGTGGAAGCAAAACCTCGTTGAATCCATCGACAGCCCGCGCTCAGCCGGGCAAATGAATGGAAGCGACGCTGCCGAACCGAGGCCATGAGCGTCCCCGTTCTCTTGCGTGCCCAAAGCGATACGCGGCTCCGGGAAATTCAGGCGGCATGCCCGCCTGGCTCTCAGGCACATAGATCTGAATTGCCGGCTCATCCCAGGACTTTCCGCGCGAGTCCGGCATCCGCTTCTGCACAAGCGAAGCGATAACGTCCGCAACGACGATGCGCCCTCCCCAAGGGACCAAAGTCCTATAAGCCTGGGAACCTCACTTCAAATCAAATACCATGTGTTTTGGGGCTAGCTGCGAAGCAGGTGGCTTGGCGATCTGCTGTTGCCTGTCCGGCAGCCGGCGCGAAGAGAATCGCCCATGCATGACAGCTCCGTGATGCCGGCAACAATGATCGCCTTGCGGTTGTTTGCGGAGAATGAAATGCACAAGAAGACTGACTGTTGTCCAGCGGCGTCCTCCAACAGCGTTGGAAGACGCACCGTACTGAAGACTGCGCTCGGCGTCGCAGCCGTTGGGCTGGCGGGAACCATGGGGGGCGTTGAATCGGCTTACGCGGCGGCGCTATCGAAGTCCGAGCGAGACAAATTGACGCCGGACCAGATTATCGAGAGCCTTAAGCAAGGAAATAGACGTTTCCGTTTGGGGAAGATGCTGCCCCACGATTATCTGGCACAAAAAAGAGTGACTGCCGGCGGGCAGTATCCAGCGGCGGTGATCTTGAGTTGCATTGACTCCCGGGCACCGGCCGAGATCATCCTTGACACGAAAATTGGAGATACATTTAACGCGCGTGTCGCGGGCAATATCGTCAATGAGGATCTCATCGGAAGCCTGGAGTTCGCCTGTGCGGCGGCCGGCGCTAAAGTTATCTTGGTGCTGGGGCACACAGGATGCGGGGCAATCAAGGGCGCGATTGATCACGTTGAACTGGGAAACCTGACTGGTCTCCTGGCCAAGATCAGACCGGCCGTGGATGACACGCAGTACGCTGGCGACAGAAGCAGCAAGAATGATGCATTTGTCGATGCGGTGGCACAAACCAATGTTCGACGCACGATTGACGCAATACGAAACGGGAGTAACGTGCTGGCGCCGATGGAGAAAGATGGGAAATTAAAAATTGTCGGCGCGATGTACCACTTAAACGGTGGAGTTGTCGAATTCCTCGCCTGAATATGAGACGCGGTGCGGGGAAATCCGACAGGTAGTCGGGGCGTTGAATAGAGAAGCGCGATTCAATGCGGGACGCGTTTCTCCTTGGCAGTTTCAAGCGTATCGAGGAAGGTGCGCATAGGCGTTTTGCCGTAGCGCCAGCGCCCTCGCTCATATCTCGCCGGGGCTGATTGGTGTCGCCTCGACGCAAGAGATGATTTCCTCGATCGTTGTTTTGCACTGGATGAGCTGTTCAGCGCTGAATTTCTGACTGACTGCATTCGCCCAGGCTGCTTGACGCGTTGCCAATAGCGCCACGGCAGAATGGCCTGCGGCGGTTGGGGCAAGCAATTTGGCGGATTTATGTGATGGATTGTCGATAAACATCGCTAGCCCCTCGCCTACCAGGACATCGGCTAGGCGCTGCACACTCTGCCGGGTTAGCCCCATGAAGCGCCCAATCTCCGCTACAGTGCGGTGTTCATGGAGCACGGCTCCGAGAACACGCCATCGGGCCGCCGTCAATCCCGCTGGCGCAGCGATCCGTTCGGCTGCTTCCATGAAACCGCCTTCGAGCCGGAACACCATCAGCACAATATCCGTCAGAATCGCGCCGGCTTTGGTTTTATTGACAGTCATTTCCGAACTCCTCCCTATCGGACGCTAGCGATGAAGCGCAGGATTTCTCGCTCGACGCGATCGGGCTGGTCGAGCTGTATCCAGTGCCCGGTATCGGCCACCACGGCATGCGGCAATGCCGGCCGCAGCCTATGGAGCGCACTTGGCTTGTCGTTCGCGCTGCTGACCAGGAGAAAAATGGGGCCCTTCCATGCGTCGAGCGCAGCTTCGGGATTCCAGTTTGCAAACGCGGCGGCAAATCCCAGCCGTGCTGCCGGATCGACCGCAGCACAGTCTTCCAGCACTCTGGCCTTTACCTGTGGGTTGTTGCCCGCGATCGAGGCATAGAAGCCCTGCTGCACATCAAGGCTCGCAACCCCATTCAGGGCCTCTAGAAATCCGGCGCGAACATCGGCAGGAAGCGCCCGTGGATCCGTCGCAGGATCCAGCAGGAACAGTCCCGCCACCCGGCCCGCGTGCCTGGCAGCATAGTCCAGCGCAGCTGCACCACTTCCGCTGTGTGCCACGATAATGAACCGATCGAGTTTCAAGGACGCGGCTGTATCGCCAATGTCCTGTGCTCGCCCCGCATATGAATAATCACCATCCGCAGCAGGGGCACTATCTCCGCTTCCCCGCGAGTCAACCGCATACACCCGCCTGCGTCGCCCGATGCGTTCGAGCATCTCCGACCACTGGCTTGCTCTCCCCGAGTCCGCATGCAGGAACAGTACGGACAGATCGGCGCCGTCGCCCGCCTCAAGCAGCGCAAGATTGCCTTGCGTGCCAGCGACTGTTGTTCGCTTCATCGTGATCTCCTGTATCGATCCCGCGGTTTTCGCGGGGAAACTGGCGAACCGCCGGCAACTGCGATCAGCAGTGCGATGGTCTGCATCAATAGCTTGCCCGGGCGCATCACCAAAGCGCCGAGCCCCCATCAATTTGACAGGATGCTGTCACTTTGCCCAAATTGACAGCATCCTGTCAAGCTGGAACCGTGTTGAAAGTGCCGGCGCCAGGCCAGTGGCGGCCTGAATGGTTGTTTCGGTTACCAAGACCTCGAAAAATGAAGAAGCCAGCACATGGCTGGCTTTGGCTGAACTTAGGGACATCTTGTCATCTGACTCTTACAAATTAAATATGTTGCACATCAGATCTTAATTTGATTTAATTCGCGCCGCACAGCATCTGCTGTGCCCCTTTGCGCTCCTGCTTCTGCGCAAGACCGGCAAGGATCTCCCGTCTCGGCCGGTCTTCTTTTTGTGCCCACACCTGATACGGCGTACCCGGCGCTGGCCAGCCGCTGATTGCCTTTGGCGCTCACTTTGGTCGCCCACCCGTGGCTAATTGCAGCGAGGCATGATCCCGAGCGGCAAGCAACCCGACAGTTCCAAGGCAAATCTCTCTGACTGGTTTCATCACTGTCTCCTGCAGAGCTTCGGAAGGCATCCGCAACGCGGCCGCCTACATTGCGGCTGCGCGAGGTGCGCTCCCTTACTTGACGCGCCACAAACGGAGGATCTGGCCTTCTACCGGGCCGGTTTCAACCAATTCACGGCTTCGCCACCATAAGCTGCCAAAGCACGTAGGCTAATCCTGGCACCAACAAACAAGCCGCAATCACCAGGTAGTACCGCAGACCGTGATACGGTGATTCGGAGTGAGAGTGAAAGTGGTGGATCACTGGTTTCATGACGCGCCTCCGAAGGCTTGAGAAGTACCAAAGCCCCGATTCCAGAATAGGCCCAGGCCTCGCCCAACACGACCGAGGTATGCGGTTGGTCGCCTGCCATTGCGACATCCAGCCCTGACTGAGACCTGGGCGAGACCAGCACCGAAGCTGTGGCGCTGGCACTTGAGTCAGAACTGACGTTCAAATGTGTCGCCCCACCTAAGGCGCGGGTTCTTGTCCGTATCAACCTATGTCAAGACTTGACACGCTCGGGCACGGCGGGAATGGCCTACACTGGTTGCATAGCCACCCAATAGGAGGCTGCCATGGTTGCCTCGCTAGTCGTCCTGCTCATCGGATTAGCGCTATGCGCGATCGTTGTCTGGGTGCTCCGCGAACATGATCCGACCCTGCTATCAACACAACAGCGTGCCGTCCAGACATGGTTTGACCACCTGATTCATCGACACTAAGGGCTTATCGTCAAATCATCGTAGCCCGCCACCCGGCGGGCTTTTTGCTGTCCGCAGCCTAGCGCCCGATGACCACCTGGAAGACCACGCCGGTCGGAACGGCGACGAGAAAGTAATCCCCGCCAACGCCCACCCACTGGTATCCGCGCGGCGGAGGCGACAGCCGATAAGCGCGCCAATCATCGATCACGTACTGACGCTGACGATACTCCGGGGGGACCCTTTCACCCCTATGCCAGCTGCCAGGGCCCGGACGATCGGCGCGACGATCAGGGCCATACCTTTCGTCCATGTGTTCCCTGCCCCTGTCGCCCTCCCAGTGTCTTTCACCTTGCCAGCGGTGGTCACCATCCCGGCCGCGGTCGTTGTAGCCGCGCTGGTTATCGTGATTTTGTCCCTGATCATGACCCATGGGCGGCCTTCCGCGATCATCGCCGCCAGGCCCCCTATCTTGGGCATAGCCCGCAATCGAAGTGAGAGTACACGCCGCCAGCGCCAAGCTGGCGAACACCTTGATCTTCCGCATCTCGATCTCCTATAGCCCACGTGTGAGGACCTATACGATTCAGTCTATTCCGCCCCCCCGCGCCAACACGTTACGAAATCGTAACGTGTGCATCACAAGCCCATTGGCGCCCTCACCCGCGCATCCATGCCCAGCTGGTATAGGGTCGCCACAACCTGTCCCGACCCCGGGTGACTTCGCCCCGGACGCCTATGTCCTGGCGCGCAGCGAGCAATTCTGTGCATGCGTACCGCACAACGGCATCTCCAGGATCGACGCCGCCGAAGCCCGCGAGATGGTTGGCGGGAGGCACTGTATATCCATACAGTTAACTCAACTATCCACGCCTGGCTTGAGGCGGCTCTTATACTGGATATCCATACAGTATCAGTGAGAGAGACATGTTCGCCTGCGCCCCCGGTATCGTCTACCTCTACAGCCAGTCCCACGGGGTAGCGCGTTTGGCGATACGCTGCCTCCACCTCGCCATCGACGATCCGCTGCTCGTGGCCGACACATGGAACCCAGAGGCGGAGGCCATCGCCCAGGCCGCGAGCGCGACCCTGACCCTGACTGGGGTCGATACCGCAGCAATCATGGCGCTGCCGTGGACAATCGACCGCCTGGCGTTCGATTACCAGGGCACAACGCTAAGCTTCCAACTCGCCCACAGCATCCAGTTCGCGGGGCCTCGCTCAATCCGCCTGCGCACCCGCGGCGAGCGCCACTATGCCACCCGTCAGGAGATGGCATGTTCGCCGTGACCTATCAAGCGGCATCGATCTTCCTGGGAACCCAGCGCCTGCCCCGCTTTCTGTTTTCTCTGCTTTCATGGTGGTCACGGCGAGCAAGGACCAGCCAGGGCGCCGTTGCGGCGCTCGGGCATGATGAGGCAATCGCGCGCGGCGGCCGGGTCCGCGTCGATGCCGCCGATGCACTTCCAGGTTGCGATCATGTTGCCAACCTGGGAGGCGGCCTTCTTGACGTAGCCGTTGCGGATCTTGCCCACCACATTACGCAGTGGCCGACGAACTGGCGGATGTCCTGCGCACGTACCAGGCCGCCCCCTGCCCTGACTGCGCCGCTCCCCCGGCACCTGTCAGCCGGGCGGGACCGCACCAATGAACAACCCCGAATCACGACACGCACCCCGCTCTCCAAGTCCTCCACCGCCCCCTTGCTGCTCCTCGACGCTTCCCCTCGTTGGCGGGGTACTGAGTTTGATGCGACGCACCATAATCAATACCGGCGACAGATTGACCCCGTTGCCGATCCTCACGGGTGTAGGCGTTTTCACCCTGTCGCCTACACCCCTTTTTTCTCTCCGAGCTTCACAGCCCCCGACTACCGCCGCTCATCCGCCCACCACGCGGCCCTGCGGTGATCCATTCAACGCGTCACAGGCCCGCTCGCAGGCCTGGCCGGCGATGCTCGCGGCGTCAGCGTACCCAGCCAGGATTCCCGCGCGCTGGTCAGCCCGGCCGAGCACGTCGGCAAGCCCTCCGAGGGGATCGCCAGCTGCCGAGCCTGAGCCGGAGGCAGCGGGATTGCCAGCGGTGCAAGGGACGGCAAGTTGATTGGTTCGGACATTTGTGACCCCGAGAAAGAAGAAGCCCGCTCGGGGCGGGCCGTGGCTCTACTTCATTGCCGCCTATCCTCGCAGCGCGGAAACAGGCTTTGTGTGAAGGAAATACTGAGGGGTGGGGAGCCATTCGAGGAACTCAGACGTTCCCCCAATATTGGGGGATCAAAGAACGCACGCCGGCCGTACACTGCTTCCAACGTGTGCACTGCACCATGAGGCCGCTATGAGCATCTTCCTGCTGGGCTTCCTCGTCTTCGAGGCGCTCTGGTTCTTGCCATTCCGGAAGGTTTTCCGGACGGCTCGCTTCGAGTCGGGCTATGAGTATCTGGCCCTGATCCCTGTTTTTGGGCCTCTGGCCTGCGTCTGGATTCTCGCATTCAGGCCTTGGCCGCTGAAGTCGAGACTGGTGCGCACGCTGGCGCCCTAGATGAAAAAGCCACTCGGAGGTGGCCAAGAGCGGCAGCCGGTGAGGGCTGCGGAAAAGAGAAAGCCCCCGAAGATGGCCGAATTCCGGCAAATCGGTTCTACCGCAGTCGCTTTATCTGCGGAAGCGACTCCTGGAATCCGTGGAGCAAACAGCCGACGAGGGCCGGACCGTAGTTGCTATCCGGACCATCTGGGATCTTCCATTCGAAGAAGCCATCCTCGGCAAAGGTTGCGTTCCCCTGCTCCTCGATCAGAATCACGTGGAATGGAACCAGCCGCATCATCTCATCCGCGCCTAGAATGAAGCGCGAAAATTGGTACCGTCCCACGAGGCGCCCATCCCACTTCGCAAAGCCGAACTGAGCATAAACGCGGCCAAAGCTAGTATTGAGTTCGAAACTCTCTCTCTCGTCACCCGGCAACGCTGGGCCTTCCACCGCGGCGCGGGCCATGAATCCCTCTTGAGCAAGACACTCGCCCACGAACTTCATGAACCGCCTCGCCTGCGCGCGAAGCATCTCGGCACGCATGGCGTTTTTCTTGGCGGCGTCGCCCTGCTCTTTTGTGGCTTCCATGTCAGCTTCATGAGAGTGAAGTGATGCCCAGTCTCCGACGTGCCGGCGGTGCCTGCAATAGCCCTTTATGGGGGAATGTAGATCGCCGGATCGAGGTGGCGTGGCGAACCAATAAATACGGAAATCCCACGAGAGGAAGTGCGCTATTTAACTGGTGACAATGGTTTCCTGCAGCAGGTACACGGACCCTCTGCAATACGAAGAGCCGACCACATGGAATAACTGATCGACTTTGCCAGCCTACTCTGCATCCTCATCGCACTGAGGGGATAGCGTCATGCGAGAGCCATCCGCGCTGGCGCACTCTGCGGCCGTTAAAAAGCCCGCCAAGGGCGGGCTGTGGTGTTGGACTAGCGGAATAGCCGCACTAGCGCTGAGCGACTCTCGCCGAGCGGCATCGGTAGTTGCGTCGGACTGGAAACACCGAGGCTATCTATAGCCATAGTTGACACCGCTTGCCTTGCGGAGATAGGCGCCGCCATGCGCGCCGCAATCGCCAAAGGAGAGACGAAGTGATTGCCTCGCGCCACTCAGCAGCGGCCCTTCTTTGCTTGCCCAGGCGGGCAAAAGGACGCGTTCCCGTCTTGGTCAACTCGACAATTCCCCTTCTTGGCTTGCCCGGGAGGGCAACCGTTGCCTTGGCCACCGCCGTAACCATCGTCGTAAGGGAGCATTGCACAGCCGCTGAGCAGTGCGCCACAGGCGATCAGCAGCAAAAGAATGGGGTTCATGGCTCGTTTCGCAGGGGAACTATTGATTTCAAGACAGCATACCAGCCGCAATCCACCTCATCGTGAACGCGGGACGCGAAGCAACTCAATGATCCGCCACCATGCCTCGAGTGCTCGGCCATTGATCGTTACCGTCACTATCGTGACTCTGCGCCACGCCCTCACTGAGGCCACCCACATCGCACTTCCCCAGCCCGAATGCATCTTCATACGGGGACGCGACGCAAAGCCTGAGAAATGCGCCGCAGGCAACGGCGATGGCGAGAACAGTAGTCATTGATCGGCAATCGGATTTAGGTCTCGGGGGCAAACAGGCTACCAGCACCGGCCGATTTCGATTGCAAAGAATAGTCAACAAAAAACCGAGGTGTTCGCATGATCCACCGCGAACACAAGACGTTCGGCTTCTGCTGCGGCCTTGGCGGCGGCGCCATTTGCTTCAAGAAGCTGCCTCCCAGGTGGGCGACATGGTGGCCACCTTCACCTGCGCGCGCCTGCCTGCTGCGGACTCCGTAAAGTGCGCCATTTCGTGGGGCCGAACGTGGGGCCGCTATGGGGCCGGAGCGCCGATGATAAGTGAAATGGGATGTAGCAGAGTGCAGCGAGGCGATTGCTGCAGATCGCCTGCTAAGCCTTGTGGGGCCTAGCTTTTTGGGCTGAAGTGATGCGGAAATGCGCGCGGTGAAATGATGCGTGTAAGTGATGTAAAAAAGACTTTTGTGCAGCGAATGAGACTCGATATCTTTTTAATATCAGTCACTTAATAGTCACAAGCGTAGATTTGGCGTAATCCATTTTTGGAGGGGGTGCTCCAAAGAGGACTCGCACACCCTGATGGATGTGACGCAAGATGCCCAAGGAGCACAACCATGCCCGATACGGATGGCGGGCAGCCATACTGTATATCCATACAGTTAACTCAACTATCGGCAGCCCCATTCAGACAACTCCTATACTGTATATCCATACAGCTGATGTGCTGCATTCCGCAGCACCCACCGCCCGGAGTTGCCACCGTGTTCGATACTCGCGCCGTCAAGTACATCATCGTGCCCTACCGCAAGGGCAAGAGCGACACGCTCCTGCCCGGCGAGATCCGCCAGGCATCAAGCGAAGTCAGCGCTATCCGCATTGCCAGCGCCATGGCGTCGAGCTTCGCCGGCGTTGCAGCCTATGAGGTCTTGGTGGACGAGGAAACGGGCGAGATGAATTCGCCCCGAATCCTCGCGCAGGAAGGGAGCATCCCCGCTCTCGGCGAGTGACGAAATGGCCATGTCCATCTTCCTCGAATCCCACTTCCTGCCCGGCGACACGGCCCAGCTGCCCCTCGACTGCGAAAGCGTCACGGTAACGGCCAGTGCTGTGACCGTGCACGGCATTGAGACGCGCCACATCGAGAAGATGGCGTGGACGGCCGACTACCGTCGTTCGAGCAGGACGGCCAGCACCACCGGATCAGGGTCGCCCGGCCGGCGGTGAAAACGCCGCTGCGCGCGCGGTTCCCGCGCCGCTGACTAGCGGCATCCGCCTCGCCATGCCCCCCGACACCTCAGAGAATTGGGTACGCGCGCTGCGCCATGCCGTTCGCGGCGGCACGCCGGATGCCTATGGCAATCCGTTCAGCATGCAGCTGTACCTCCTGGATCCTCACGGCCAGCCAGTCCATACGCTGGACGGCAACGCGCATCATGAATTTCTGAGGGGCTGGTTCAAACGTTTCGTGCTGCGCACTGACCTTCCCGAGCAGGATGCCCGCGTCTGGACATGCTTCTGCCCATGGTCAGACACGATGAGCGACAAGCCGGTCTTCCTTACCCACCTGGCCGGCGGCGGCATCGACAAGATCTTCACCTCGGCGACGTGGCAAGATGCGCAGGACAAGCACCGGCGCGTCTCGGAAAAGGCGCGACGGGTGTTGCCGCTCACGCCCCTGCCAGGAGACGAGGATGTGCACTAACTATGCCCCGGTGCAGCGTCAGCTGCTGCGCGACGTCTTCGGCGTCGAGCCGCCGCCCCTTGACTATCCGCCCGAGACCTGGCCGGACTATGCGGTGCCGATCATCGTGGGCATCGGCGACGGCACGCGCCAGGCGCTGGTGGGCACATTCGGCATGGTGCCGAAGGCCCGCATCCCGCCGGGCGTGGCCAAGTTCGACCCCACGAACGCGCGATCGGAGACAGTTGGCGAGAAGCGCTCGTTCTCCGGACCGTGGAAAAAGGCCAGCTCTGCCTGGTTCCGGCAACCAGCTTCTACGAGCCGAACTACGAGGCCGGCCCCAAGTCCGTGCGCTGGCGGATCTGGCTGAAGGATGAGCCGGAGTTCGCGATCGCGGGCCTGTGGCGAGATTGGCCGGATGGCGCGCTCTCGTTCACCATGCTGACCATCAACTGGGACAAGCACCCGCTGATGAACCGCTTCCATGCCTCGGGCAAGGAAAAACGGAGGAACGTGATCGTGCCGCGGGCGGAATGGAATGACTGGCTGACGTGCTGGAATCCGGAGCGCGCGCGGAGTTTTATGCGACCCTACCCGCCCGAGCTCATGGACGCCGCGCCGGCGCCGCGGGCGCCGAGAGCGAAGGCGGCCGAGTAGACCCGCCCGCGAACACTCCATGGAATAGCTTCGGAGATGGAGCGATGACTAGGCTGATTTCAAGTTTTCCACTGTCACTAGCTTTCATCGCCGCACTCGTGAACTTGGCATCGTGCAACCAGAAAACGCCTTACGAGCGCGAGGTGCAATGCCGCACGACATGTGGCGAGCAAGGAAAATATGGAACATTGGAGACAACACGGCCTCGGCCCCCAGCGTCCAAGGCCCCACTACCAATTGAATACGAGTGCGTCTGTTCCTAATGGCAATCCGCTGGCGATGAAGCTGAGAGCATCGTTGGGTAGTGCGCGGTCAGCACCTATCGGGTCAGCGCGCACAATTTGTGAGGATCAAGCGGCCGAGCGCGGTGCCGGCGCAGCGGCTCTACAGGAGGACTCAATAACAAAGGGCGCCCTCAGGCACCCCCGGCGGCGGTCACTGACTGTTCCCGTCCGAGTCTCCATCCCAGCCACCTTCAGCGCGCGTTTGCAGTGTATCAAGGGCGCCTCAGCGCGCATCCCTAGCCGTCTCGATGGCGAACAGGAAGGCCACGCCGACGCGTTGCTTGGGTAGGGCGACGGGGAGCCCCTCCTGATAGCCCAGGGCCGCCGTGATCGCGGCAACCTCGGCCTCGGAGATTCGCCGCGCCCTGGGCCGGCTGTCTGGCCGCCGGCGGACCGGCTTCATGGGGTCAGTGATCAGCCAGCCCCACTCGTCCCGGGCCACTTTGAGCGCATGAGACAGAAGGCACGTCTCGCGGGACACGGATGCCCCTGACACCTCGCGTAAGCGGGCGTCGCGCCAGGCGGTGATGTGTTGGACTTTCAGGTCGGCGAGCCGGATCGCGCGGAACGGCTTGCCGTCGATCTCCTTGCTGCCAATGAGCTCGAGCCGGTAGATCTCCCCTGCGCTAGCCCCGCTTCTGGGGGCTGATTTCTCGCTGGTACCGGTCTAGAACGTCGCCGACCGTATGCGTCTTGCTGCCTTGACCATCGGCCAGGGAGCGCAACTCTGCTTTCCGCTGTACGGCCCAGGCCTGGGCCGCTGCCTTGGTATCGAAAGACCGGCTTTCGCGCTGACCGTGGACGAATACCGACGCCTGCCATCCTGCTGCCTTTTTCCTCAGACTTGCCATGGCCCAAATTCCTCAGGGCCCCCCGGACCCAGAGCAAGCGCGCTCATCCCGATATTGTGGTGTGCTTATCACATGGCATTTTACCGAGCAGGCTGCGCCTGACGTAGTGCGGGCGTAATTTAGGCGTAATGAGGCATAGTTTCGTTGGTTTTTGTGCGGCATTCCAGACATGGGTGCCGAGGCTCGCAAAAGCCTAGAAACCCTTGTGGGGCTTAGGTTTGCGGCATGATTTGGTGTGGATTTGGGTAGTGCGGAAAGAGGACTTTGGTGCGAGGGAGGGGACTCGAACCCCTACACCATTGCTGGCGTCAGGACCTAAACCTGGTGCGTCTACCAATTTCGCCACCCTCGCAGTCCCTGCGGCGTGCATCCCTGACGGGAGGCCGCTGTGCTCGTTGCCTTACAGGCGTGCCGGGCAGCGTGAGAGATATCACAAGAGCACAAAAGCACAAAAGCAAACAGGCGGCTGAAACTGCCCGCCTGGCTTTGTTACCTGTGCTGCCGGCGCACTTTGCGCATGCAGCGCAACGAGGCAGCGGATTCTAGCGCAAAGCGCCGCTGGAATCCAGCCCCCTCGTGCTGCCGGTGGCATCTCTCGGGCTATGCCTTCGCGCTGACCTTGGTTTTGATGAATGCCAGCACCAGGACGGTGGCGCAGGCTTCCAGCGCGGCGACAAAGTACAGGCCGGACGAGAGCTGGCCGGTGCTGGTTTTGAACCAGCCGATCATGTAGGGCGCGACAAAGCCGGCGAGGTTGCCGATGGAGTTGATGAGGGCGATGCCGCCGGCGGCGGCGGTGCCGGCGAGGAAGGCGGAGGGCAGCGACCAGAAGACCGGGAAGGCGGCGAGGATGCCGACGGAGGCGATGGTGAGCGCCACCATGGCGAGCACCGCGCTGTGCAGCCACATGCCGGTGAGCACAAGGCCGGCGGCGGCCATCAGGGTGGCTAGCGCACAGTGCAGGCGGCGTTCGCCGGTGCGGTCGGAGTGGATGCCGTTCCAGACCATGGCGAGGGTGCCTGCGATGAAGGGAATGGCGGAGACGAGGCCGATCTGCAGGTTGCCCTTGACGCCGAGTTCTTTGATGATGGATGGCGACCAGAAGGCGATGGTGGCATTGCCGCTGACCACGCAAAAGTAGATGGCGGCACAAATCCAGACGCGCGAGTTGGTGAAGGCGGCGCGCAGCGAGGAATGCTTGGCGGGGTCGCGGTTTTCGGCTTCGATCTCGCGGGTGACGAGGTCGCGTTCGCTGGGGCTGAGCCATTTGGCGCTGATGGGCTTTTCAGGCAGGAACATCAGCACGGCGATGCCGGCGAGCACGGAGGGGATGCCTTCGATGACAAACAGCCATTGCCAGTTGGCGAGGCCGTCGACACCTTCCATGCTGCTCATGATGAAGCCGGCGAGCGGGCCGCCGATGACGCCGGCGATGGCGAACGAGGTCATGAACAGGCCGTTGATGCGGGCGCGGCGCTGGGCGGGGAACCAGTAGGTGAGGTAGAGCACGACGCCGGGAAAGAAGCCGGCTTCGAACACGCCGAGCAGGAATCGCAGCGCGTAGAACTGCATGGGGGTCTTGACGAAGATCATCGCCATGGAGGCGAAGCCCCACAGGATGGTGATACGGGCGAGCGTGCGGCGCGCGCCGATTTTTTCCAGCAAGAGGTTGCTGGGGACTTCGAACAGGAAGTAGCCGATGAAGAAGATGCCGGCGCCGAAACCGTACACGGCTTCGCTGAATTGCAGGTCTTGCAGCATCTGCAGCTTGGCAAAACCGACATTGACGCGGTCGATCCAGGCGAGCACGAACAGGAACACCAGGAAGGGAATCAGCCGCACCGCGATCTTGCGGTAGGCCTCATTGCGCTCTGCCGGCGTGTGGGCCGGGCTCTCCAGGGCGCCAGGGGCGCCGGTCATCACGGAAGACATCGGTGGTACTCCTTGGGTGTTGATTGACGGGGCCGCGCTGCTTGGTCGCGGCCCTCGGTCTTTTCTTCTATCTTCTGGCTGCTACGCGTTACTGCAGCGCGGCTTCGATGGCGCCGGCCACCTGCAGCACGCGCGCGTCGCGCCCGTTCAGGCCGCCGACGCTCAGCCCCATGCCCTGCTCCGCCGCCGGCATGGGCAGCGATACGGCGCAGCCGTCGAGGAAGTTGAGCACACTCGGGTTGCGCAGCACGAGCCCGTTGGTGGCGAAGAAGGCTTCGTCGCTTTGCAGGGCATCGAGCCGTGGCGGGCGCACGGCGACCGTGGGCATCAGCCAGGCGTCGGCTTCGCGCAGCAGGTCGGCGGCGCGCGCCTGCATGGCGCGGCGTTCGGCCAGCAGTTCGATGTAGTCGGCGGCGCTGAGTTGCTCGCCGCGGCGGATGCGCATGGCGACGCGCTGGTCGTAGGCATTGCCGCGTTCGGCCAGCAACGGCTTGTGCCAGTGCCAGGCTTCGGCGGCCGTGAGGCCGCCGGCGGCGTTGATCTGCGGCAGGCGCTTGAGCTCGGGGAATTCAAACGGGACGATCTGCGCACCGAGCCGGGAGAGCGTGGCGAGCGCGGCGTCAAAGGCTTGGGCGACTTCGGCGTCGAGGCCGTCGCACACGAAATCGCGGGTCACGAGCAGACGCAACCCGGCCAGCGGCGCGGGACGGCTGTCCAGCGTTTCGCCGCTGACGATGGCGTCGAACGCGGCGCAGCAGGCAACCGAGCGCGCGAGCGGGCCGGCGGAGTCGAGCGAGGTCGACAGTGGCACGGCACCGGCCAGCGGCACGCGGCTTGCGGTGGGCTTGAAGCCGGTCAGGCCGCAGAACGCGCTGGGGATGCGGATGGAGCCGCCGGTGTCGGTGCCGAGCGCCGCAACGGCCATGTCGAGCGCCACGCTGACCGCGCCGCCGGACGTGGAGCCACCCGCGATGCGTGCTTCGTCGAAGGGCGTGCGGGGCGTGCCGTAGTGCGGGTTCAGGCCGAGGCCGGAGAACGCGAACTCGCTCATATTGGTGCGCCCGATCAGCACGGCGCCGGCGGCGCGCAGGCGCGCCACCACGGGCCCGTCGGCGCTGGCGGGTTCGCCCGTGAGCGCTTTCGAGCCGGCCCGGGTCACCTGCCCTTTTACGTCGAACAGGTCCTTGACGGAGACTGGCAGCCCGGCCAGCGGCGATGCCACCAGCCCCGCGGCACGCGCCTGGTCGGCAGCGCGGGCAGCGGCCAGCGCGCCGGCGCCGTCGACTTCCAGGAAGGCGGTGCCGCCAGCGTTACGGTGGCCGTCGATGCGAGCCAGTGCCTGCTCGGTCAGCGCAATGCTGGTGGTGCGCCCGGCGGCCAGGTCGGCGGCAAGCGCGGCGATGGTTGGCAGCGTGGTGCTCATGGTGCGACCGCCAGGCTTTCCACGCGATAGGCATGGCGCAGCGTGCGCTTGAGCACCGGATCGTGGAGTTCGACTTCGAAGGCTTCGCCGCTGCCCAGTTCGCCAATCACAGCTTGCGTGCCGCAGAACATGGCGGTGCCCACCGGCAGCTTGTCTTCGCCGGTGAAGCGCTGGATCAGGTCGCGCGGGTCCAGCAGGCGCGTGACCAGCCCTTCCTGGTAGAGCTCGCGCTGCGCGTTACGGGTACGCCAGCAGCGCATCTGCAACTGGTCCCAGTGCGCGGCGACATCGTCGAAGCGCCAGACTTCAGTGCCCAGGGGCTTGGCGCACATCTGCTTGGAGACGGTGACGTCATAGGCTTCGACCTTGCGGTCGGTGTGGTCGGAGCCCACGCCGATGTACATCGCGTCCTTGGCCGCCAGCAGCACGAACTCGATTTCGCCGGAGGAGTCTTCGCGCGGCACTTCGAGCAACGCGCTGGTGGTCAGCAGCGAGGCGGCCAGCGGGTAGAAGCATGGCACGGTGGTCGGCGGCTTGACGCCGATCTCTTCGAGCTCGCGGATGTGGTGGTTGACGGCGTCGGCGTCGCGGCCGGTCCAGCCGGCGATGATGAGGCGCTGGATATCGAGGACGAGTTCACCCTCGCCGGCTACCTGGAATTGAAGTGTCGGCATTGCTCACTACCTGTTGCAGTTGTTGCGGTTGTTGCGGAAAAAAACGGTCAGATGGTCCTGATGATGTTCTTCCGGAATTCGTCAATGTGTTCGCGGATGGCCTCGCGCACCGCCGGCACGTCGCGCCGCTCCAGGGCATCGATGATCACCAGGTGCTCCTGGTAGACGTTCTCCAGGTGCTGCGGGTCGGACAGCGAGAGAAACCAGAAGCGCGCCTGCTTCTCGTGCAGGCCGCGCAGCAGGTCGGCCAGCACGCGATTGCGCGAGGCGGCCGACATGGCGGTATGGAACTTGAGGTCGAGCGCGGCCAGGCCGGTAATGTCGCGCCGCGCGATCAGGTCGGGCGAGCGGTCGACGATCTCGCGCATGGCCTTGAGATCGCTCTCGTGGGCGCGCTCGCAGGCCAGCGTGGCGCACAGCACTTCGTTGGTGGCGCGCACTTCGATCATGTCGAGCACTTCGTTGAGCGACAGTGGCGAGACCAGCACGCCCTTGCGCGGCAGGATCGACACCAGCCCTTCCACTTCCAGCCGGTGCAGCGCCTGGTGCACGGGGGTGCGGCCAATGCCGAGCAAGGCCGCGACCTGGGCTTCGTTGAGCGGCTCGCCGGGACGGAATTCGCAGGAAATGATGCGCCGCTTGATCTCGGCATAGGCCTGCTCGCGCAGCGCGGCGCCGGTAGCGGCGCGCGAGGCTGGCTCAGGGGTGTGATCGGCGCCGCCGACCAGCCGGATCGGGTTCGACATGGTGATTCCCGCAGTGTTGAAGTTGTTGTGATACTAGTCTGATATTTCACTGATCGTCAACAAATCAGGAATGCGGGTAAACACTGAAGAGGAGCGAATCGACGGCATTGCACTGTCGCGCATGCGCTGCATTTCTCGCCCGCTCGCAACCAGGAGAATTCTCCGGAAGCCTTATAGAACAAGGCATTCGACCGACACAAGGAAGATCGCGCGCCAAAATCGGAGAGTCGGTTGCAGCGCCGCTATTCCCAAAGAAAGACGACCCGAATATCATGGACGGAACCCAAACGAATCGATAATCGATTCAGTCGTATATTGGTGCAATATGCGCTCATCGTGGTGCAGGCCTTCCCAGCGATGGTGCCCGTCACTCGTACGAAGACTCGGAAGACCCGGAAGACTCGGCGGAACGCGAACATGAACCGGCAAGACCATCAGGAAAACGGCGGCGCAGCGCCAGCCATCGACACGGAAAGCGCCGAAAAGACCACTCGCCCAGACCCGCTTTTCAATCAGTCGCTGGAGAAGGGGCTGGAAGTGCTGCGGGCTTTCAGCGCGGTCCATCGCACCCTCACGCTGGCCGAACTGGCGGGACTGACCGGCATGACCAAAAGCTCCGCGCAACGCACCGTGCATACGCTGGAAACGCTGGGCTATGTGGCCAAGCACCCGCAGACGCGGCGCTTCCGGCTGACGCCCAAGGTGATGGAGATCGGCTACAACTACCTGTCCGCCGACGCGCTGATCCAGGTCGCCAGCCCTTACCTGTCGCAGCTCGCCAATGCCAGCGGCGAGACCGCCAACCTGACCGAGCCGGTGGGGCTGGAGATGGTCTACGTGGCGCAGTTGATGACGTCGAAAACCATCCCGGTGCTGACGCCCGTAGGCATGCGCATCCCGATGTACTGCACCAGCAGCGGCCGCGCGTACCTGAGCACGTTGCCCGACGATCAGGTGATGGCCATGCTGGAGGACTCGGCCCGGGTGGCGCGCACGCCGGCCACGCTGACCGATGTGGCGGCGATCTTCGAGACGGTGGTGGCTTGCCGGAAGGTGGGCTACGCCTGCAACAACGAGGAGTTGTTCCTGGGCGATATGGGCGTGGGCGCGGCCATCGTCAACAGCCAGGGGCAGGCGGTGGGCGCGGTGCATGTGTCGCCGCCGGCCAGCCGCTGGAGCATGGCCGAGGCGCAGAAGAAGCTGGCGCCGATGGTGATCGAATGCGCGTGGGCGATCTCGCGTTCGATCGCCCACTGAGAAGTTGAATCGCTAACTCGCTAACTCGCTAACTCGCCAACTCGCTTTAGCGCGCGTGCTCCAGCATCGCTTGCAGCAGCACATTGGCGCCGGCCTCGATATGCTCGGGCAGCGCGTCTTCCAGCTCGTTGTGGCTGATGCCGTCCTTGCACGGCACGAAGATCATGCCGGTGGGCGCGCGCTGCGCCACGTACACGGCGTCGTGCCCGGCGCCGCTGACCACGTCCATGTGCGGCAGGCCCAGCGCGGCCGCGGCGCGGCGCACGCTGTCCACGCATGCCGGCGCGAACACGCAGGGCTCGAACTTCACCACCTGGCGGATCGACACGTCTACCGCGCCGCGCTGCGCAATCTGCGCGAACGACGCGCGCATGGCGGCGTCCATGCGGTCCAGCCCATCCTGCGAAAGATTGCGCAGGTCCACGGAAAAGTCCACGCGGCCCGGAATCACGTTGCGTGAGTTGGGCGTGACCTGCACGTAGCCTACCGTGCCGCGCCCGTGCGGAGCCTCCGCCACGGCGATGCGGTTGACTTCATCGATCATGCGGGCGGCCGCCAGCATGGCGTCGTGGCGCAGCGCCAGCGGCGTGGGGCCGGCGTGGGCGTCCATGCCGGTCACGGTCACGTCGTACCATTGCTGGCCGAGCGCGCCCGAGACCACGCCGATCGGCAGCCCGGCGGCTTCCAGCACCGGCCCCTGCTCGATATGCGCCTCGAAATAGGCCGCGAACATGCCGCCCGGCACTTCGCCCACGGGCTGCTCGCCGCGGTAGCCGATCTGCGCCAGTGCTTCGCCCACGCTGATGCCGTCGAGGTCGCGCTGGGCACGGATGAACTCCGCCTCGAACACGCCGGCAAAAGCGCCCGAGCCCATCATCACGGGGGTAAAGCGGGTGCCCTCCTCGTTGGTCCAGAACGCCAGCTCCAGCGGCGCGCGGGTGACGATGCCCAGGTCGTTGAGCGTGCGCATGACCTCCAGGCCAGCCAGCACGCCGAAGTTGCCGTCGAACTTGCCGCCCGAGGGCTGGGTGTCGATGTGGCTGCCGGTGGCCACCGCGGCCGCATGGGGATCGCTGCCGGCACGGCGCGCGAACACGTTGCCTACCTCGTCGGTGCGCACGTCGAGCCCGGCCTCGCGGCACCAGCCGACCACCAGGTCGCGGCCCTGGCGGTCCAGCTCGGTCAGCGCGATGCGGCACACCCCGCCCTTGGGCGTGGCGCCGATCTGCGCGAGGTCCATCAGCGATTGCCACAGGCGTGCTGCGTTGATGCGGGGAAGGTGTTGCTGATCCATGTCGGGAAGCCGGTTGGTTGGGAGTCAGACAGGGAAGTCAGCAAAAAACAGGCCATGGCAAGAACACCAGCGGCACAACGCTCGGGCACAGGCTCAGGCATCGGTACTGGCATAGGCACTGGCATAGGCACTGGCATATGACTTGCTTAACTGCTCCCGTCTCCCCTTCCCCCCACCCAGGAGCTTTGCCCGTGACCGTTTTCTCTTCCGACTCAGTAAGAAGCGTGAAACCCGGCCTGAAGTCCATCGCCGCCGCTGCAGCGATCACCGCCGTCTCGATCCTCGCCTTGCCGGGCACCGCGATGGCCGAGAAGGTGCTGCGCATCGGCATGACCGCCGCGGACATCCCGCGCACGCTGGGCCAGCCCGACCAGGGCTTCGAAGGCAACCGCTTCACCGGCATCCCGATGTACGACGGGCTGACCCAGTGGGACCTGTCCAAGGCCAACGGCCCCAGCCTGCTGATTGCCGACCTCGCCACGGAATGGAAGGTCGATGCCAAGGACAAGACCAGGTGGATCTTCAAGCTGCGCCCCGGCGTGAAATTCCATGACGGCTCGCCGTTCAACGCCGACGCCGTGGTGTGGAACGTGGGCAAGGTGCTCGACAAGACCGCCAGGCAGTTCGACCCCAGCCAGGTTGGCGTGACCGCCTCGCGCATGCCAACGCTGCGCTCGGCCAAGAAGATCGACGACCTCACGGTGGAGCTGGTTACGTCGGAGCCGGACTCTTTCCTGCCCTACAACCTGAGCAACCTGTTCATGGCCTCGCCCACACAGTGGGACAAGAAGCTGGCAGCAGTACCGGCCTCGGTGAGCGATCCGGCCGAGCGCTCCAAGCAAGCCTGGGTGGCCTTTGCCGCCGATGCCTCGGGCACCGGTCCCTTCAAGATGAGCCGCTTCGTGCCGCGCGAGCGCCTGGAGATGGTCAAGAACGCGCAGTATTGGGACGCCAAGCGCGTGCCCAAGATCGACAAGGTGGTGATGCAGCCGATGCCGGAGGCCAACGCTCGCACCGCCGCGCTGCTGTCGGGCCAGGTCGACTGGATCGAGGCGCCGGCACCGGATGCCGTGGCGCAGATCAAGAGCCGCGGCTTTGAGGTCTACGCCAATGCCCAGCCGCATATGTGGCCGTGGCAGCTGTCGTTCGCGCCCGGATCGCCCTGGCTCGACAAGCGCGTGCGCCAGGCGGCCAACCTGTGCGTGAACCGCGAGGGCCTGAAGACCTTGCTGGGCGGCTACATGGCTGAATCCAAAGGCATCGTCGAAAAGGGCAACCCGTGGTGGGGCAACCCCACGTTCGATATCAAGTACGACGCCAACGCCGCGCGCAAGCTGATGCAGGAGGCCGGCTACTCGGCCGCCAAGCCGATGAAGGTAAAGGTGCAGGTGTCGGCCTCGGGCTCCGGCCAGATGCAGCCGCTGCCGATGAACGAGTATGTGCAGCAGAACCTGAAAGCGTGCTTCATCGACGTCGACTTTGACGTGGTCGAGTGGAACACGCTGTTCACCAACTGGCGCATCGGCGCCAAGGACCCGAGCGCGCATGGCGCCAACGCCATCAACGTAAGCTTTGCGGCGATGGACCCGTTCTTTGCCATGGTCCGTTTTGTCAGCACCAAGACGCAGCCCCCGGTCTCGAACAACTGGGGCTACTTCGGCAACGCGGAGTTCGACAAGCTGATCGAAACGGCGCGCACATCCTTCGACGAAAAGGCGCGCGACACGGCACTGGCCAAGCTGCATGCCCGCATCGTGGAAGAAGCGCCGTTCGTGCTGATCGCGCATGACGTAGGCCCACGCGCGATCTCCAGGAAGGTCAAGGGCGTGGTGCAGCCGCAGAGCTGGTTTATCGACATCGCCACCATGTCGATGGACTGAGGCGTGCTACACGCCGAGCACTGAGCCGAGCACTAAGCCGTGCACTAGGCCGTGCACTAGGCCGTGCACCAAGCGGCCAGCGCGCGTGGCCGGTCCCGGGCCGGCCACGCGCACCGCAATCCAGAAGATGCCAGGCCGGCATGCATCGGCCTGGCTCCCCGAGAAACCACGGCAGGCAACGCTCGCCTCCCCCCCGGCCACGAACATGCTCTACCTGCTCCGCCGCATCGTCTACGCGATCCCCATCCTGCTCGGGGTCGCCCTGCTCTGCTTCTCGCTGGTCCATATCGCGCCAGGCGACCCGCTGGTGTCGGTGCTGCCGCCCGACGCCTCCGAGGATCTGCGCCGCCAGCTCACCGCGCTCTATGGCTTCGATAAGCCCTTCCTCGAACAATTCCTGCACTGGCTCACCCGCGCGCTGCACGGCGACCTGGGCACGTCCATCGCCACCAACCGCCCGGTGATGAGCGAGGTGATGACGGCGGTGATCAACTCGGTCCGGCTGGCCGCGGTGGCCACGCTGATCGGATTTACCTTCGGCTGCCTGTTCGGCTTCGTGGCGGGCTACTTCCGCGATTCCGCGGCGGACCGCACGGCCTCCTTCCTGTCGGTCTTCGGCGTGAGCATGCCGCACTACTGGCTGGGCATGGTGCTGGTGATCGTGTTCTCCGTGTTCCTCGGCTGGCTGCCCGCCACCGGCGCCGGCCCTGGTGGCTCCAGCGACTGGGCATGGAACTGGGAGCATATCCAGTACATGGTGCTGCCGGCGGTGACGATGTCGGTGATCCCGATGGGCATCGTGGCGCGCACCATCCGCGCGCTCGTGGCTGAAATCCTCTCGAACGAATTCATCGTCGGCCTCAAGGCACGCGGCTTGTCGGAGCTGGCGGTGTTCCGCCATGTGCTGAAGAACGTCGCGCCCACCGCACTGTCGGTAATGGGCCTGCAGCTCGGCTACCTGCTCGGCGGCTCGATCCTGATCGAGACGGTGTTCTCCTGGCCCGGCACGGGCTTCCTGCTCAACTCGGCGATCTTCCAGCGCGACTTTCCGCTGCTGCAGGGAACCATCCTCGTGCTCGCCGTGTTCTTCGTGCTGCTGAACCTGCTGGTCGATGCACTGCAGACCTTGTTCGACCCGCGCATCCAGCGCAACTGACGCCATCAAGGAAACCCGGGAGCCCCCATGGAAATGACTCTGAAAAAGCCCGCCCTTGTGCCCGTCGTGCAGCGCTCGCCTGGCTACTGGGCCACGGTGGGCAAACGCCTGCTGCGCAACAAGCTGGCCATGCTGGCCGCGCTGATCCTGCTGGCGCTGGTGTTGATGGCGATCTTCGCACCCGTGCTGATGCCGGCCGATCCGTATGCCGCCTCGATCATGAAGCGCCTCAAGCCGATCGGCACGGAGCACTACCTGGTTGGCACCGACGAACTGGGGCGTGACCTGCTGTCCCGCCTGATGCTGGGCGCGCGCCTGTCGCTGTTCATGGGCATCACGCCGGTGCTGATCGCCTTTGTGATCGGCAGCGCGCTGGGCATCGTCGCGGGCTATGCCGGCGGCTGGACCAATACCGTGATCATGCGGCTGGTCGACATCCTGTACGCCTTCCCCTCGGTGCTGCTGGCCATCGCGCTGTCGGGCACGCTCGGCGCAGGCGTCGGCAATGCACTGCTGTCGCTCACCATCGTGTTCGTGCCGCAGATCGTGCGCGTGGCGGAGAGCGTGACCACGCAGGTACGCAACCGCGAGTTCGTCGATGCGGCGCGCGCCTCGGGGGCGTCGTCGCTGACCATCGTGCGGGCCCACGTGCTCAACAATGTGCTGGGGCCGATCTTTGTCTACGCCACCGGCCTGATCTCGGTGTCGATGATCCTGGCCTCGGGCTTGTCTTTCCTCGGCCTCGGCGTCAAGCCGCCCGAGCCGGAATGGGGCCTGATGCTTAACACGCTGCGCACGGCGATCTATACGCAGCCGCTGGTTGCCGCCCTGCCCGGCGCCATGATCTTCCTGACCTCGATCTCCTTCAACCTGCTCGCCGATGGCATTCGCTCGGCGATGGAAATCAAGGACTGATGCCATGATGGAAACCTTGCAAGACACGGTACCCGATGCATTGGCCAACACCGATGTCGGCGGCCCCGCGCAACCGCTGGTGATCGCGCGCGACCTGATCAAGCACTTCCCGCTCAAGTCGAAACTACCCTGGCGCAGCGGTGGCGAAGTCCGCGCCGTCGACGGCGTCAGCTTCGAGGTGAGAAAGGGCGAAACGCTGGGCGTGGTCGGCGAATCCGGCTGCGGCAAGTCCACCACCGCGCGGCTGCTGATGCAGTTGATCGCGCAAAACAGCGGCGAGCTGATTTTCGATGCGCTGGGCGTGGGATCGGCGCAGCTGCCGATGAAGCGCTACCGCAGCCAGGTGCAGATGGTGTTCCAGGACAGCTACTCCTCGCTCAATCCGCGCCTGACCATCGAGGAATCCATCGCCTTTACCGCGCGCGTGCACGGCATCGACGCGGCCGAAGCCAGCGCGCGGGCACGTGCCCTGCTGGACCGCGTGGGCCTGGAGCCGGCGCGCTTTGCCGGGCGCTATCCGCACGAGCTCTCCGGCGGGCAGCGCCAGCGGGTGAACATCGCGCGGGCGCTGGTGCTGCGCCCGCGCCTGGTGATCCTCGATGAAGCCGTGTCGGCGCTGGACAAATCGGTGGAGGCACAGGTGCTCAACCTGCTGCTCGACCTCAAGGCCGAGTTCGACCTCACCTACGTGTTCATCAGCCACGACCTGAACGTGATCCGCTACCTGTGCGACCGCGTGATGGTGATGTACCTGGGCAAGGTGGTGGAAGTGGGTGACACCGAAACGCTCTATGCCAACCCCGCGCATCCCTACACGCGTGCGCTGCTGGCCTCGATGCCGGCAATGGACCCGGATCACCGCACCCAGGTCGCGCCGCTGGCGGGAGACCCGCCCAACCCGATCAACCCGCCATCCGGCTGCACCTTCCATCCGCGCTGCGCCATGGCGGAGGACATTTGCTCGCGCCGTGCGCCGCAGTTGTCCGAAGCGCTGGCGGGGCATCCGGTGGCCTGCCTGATGGCTAACGCGGACGGCGGCCACAGCCGGCAGATGCCCGCGGCCGCCAGCCCGCTCGTTGCAGCATCCTGAGGGCCAAATCGTGAATGCACCCGTGAACGTACCCCTGAACGTACCCGTGACCGCACCCAACCACAGCACCGAACCGCAGGCAGCCGCCCCCATGGTGTCGGTGCGCGACCTGCGCGTGACCTTCTCCGGCGGCGGCAAGACCATTCGCGCCGTCAGTGGCGTGTCGCTTGAGGTGGCGGCCGGCGAAACGCTCGCCCTGATCGGCGAATCCGGCTCCGGCAAGAGCGTGACGCTGCGCGCGCTGATGCGCCTGCATCCGCCGCGCCGCACCCGCATGGAAGGCGAGATCCGCATTGATGGCACCGACGTCACCGCCCTCGATGGCCGCGGCCTCGCCCGGCTGCGCGGCGGCAAGGTGGCGATGGTGTTCCAGGAACCGTTGCTGGCGCTGGACCCGGTCTACACGATCGGCCAGCAAATCATCGAATGCATCCGCACCCACGCCCGTGTGTCCGCGGCCGAGGCGCGCCAGCGTGCGCTGCGCGCGCTGGAGTCCGTGCGCATTCCCAGCCCGGAGCGGCGCCTGGCGGCTTATCCGCACGAAATGTCCGGCGGCATGCGCCAGCGCGCCATGATCGCGCTGGCGCTGTCGGCCAACCCCAAGGTCCTGCTGGCCGACGAGCCGACCACCGCGCTGGACGCCACCGTGCAGATCCAGGTGCTGATCCTGCTGCGCGAGCTGCAACGCGAGCTCGGCCTGTCGATCGTGTTCGTCACCCATGACATCGGCGCGGCTGTGGAAATCGCCGACCGCGTCGCCGTGATGTACGGCGGGCGCATCGTCGAGGAAGGCCCGATCCGTACCATCCTGCGCGCCGCGCGCCATCCCTATACGATGGCGCTGCTGCAAAGCCGCCAGCACGGCATGGACCGCGGCCAGCGGCTGCAGACCATCGCCGGCTCGCCACCCGATCTGTCGGCCTTGCCGCCGGGCTGCAGCTTTGCCCCGCGCTGCCCGCACGCGCGCGCGCAATGCCTGGAGGCGGTGCCGGGGGCTACCGCGCTGGGTGGCGGGCATAGCGTGAGCTGTGTGCTGGCCAGCGAGCCTGTCGCCCATGCCGAGGCGCTGGCGTAAGCGCTGTCAACCCGCCGTGACGCCGCGGCATGTCGGCACATGCAGTGCATGCCGTGCAATCCGTGCCAATATCGCCTTTACTGATTGCTACCCTAGCCTTCACTTTCACCGCTACCCGCATCCATGACCCTGGCCAGCCATCCCTCCCACGCCTTCCTCCCCTACCCTGACGCACCCGTCGCCAATGCGGCCAGCGGCCCCCTCGCCGGCCTGACCTTCGCCGCCAAGGACCTGTTCGACGTGGCCGGCTACCCAACCGGCGGCGGCAATCCCCATGTGCTGGCCATGTCGGGCATCAAGTCCACCACCGCGCCCACCGTGCAGCGGCTACTGGATGCCGGCGCGGCCTTCATCGGCAAGACCCATACGGATGAGCTGGCGTTCTCGATGAACGGGAAGAATGCCCACTATGGCGCGCCGGTGAACGGCGCGGCGCCTGGGCGCATCACCGGCGGCTCGTCCTCCGGCTCGGCCTCGGCGGTATCCAACAAGCTCTGCGACTTCGCGCTCGGCACCGACACCGGCGGCTCGGTGCGCGCGCCGGCCAGCCACTGCGGGCTGTTCGGCATCCGCCCCACTTTTGGCCGGATCTCGCTGGCGCAAACCCTGGCGCTGTGCGACAGCCTTGATACCTGCGGCTTCTTCGCGCGCGACATCGGCACCTTCGCCCGCGTGGCCGGCGTGCTGCTCGGCAGCGACCCCCGGCCCCTGCCCGCCAGCCCGCGCCTGCTGCTGGCCGAAGACCTGTTCCGCTTGCCCACCGCCCCCGCGCTGGACGCACTGCTGCCGGTGGTCGGCGGCATCGAGGCCGTCTTCGGCAAGGCCTCGCCCGTCACGGTGGCGGACCGCCCGCTGGAAGACATCTGGTGGGCCTTCCGCTACGTGCAGGGCTGGGAAGCCTGGCAGACCGACGGCGCCATGATCGAGCAATACGGCCTGCAGCTCGGCCCCGACGTGGCCGCGCGGTTCGCGTTCTCCAAGGGCGTCACCGAAGCCCGGTTCGAAGCCTCCAGCGCGATTCGCCGCGCCTTTACCGCGCATCTGGCGGCGCTGCTTGGCAACGACGGCATCCTGATCCTGCCGACCATGCCCGACATTGCCCCGCTGTCCGACGCCGCCGGCGAGGAACTCGAGACCTACCGCAACCTGTCGGCGCAAACGCTGTGCCTGGCACCATTGTCCGGCTTCCCGCACCTGAGCCTGCCGCTGGCCGGCCGCGCGGGCGCACCGCTAGGCATCTCGCTGATGGGCCCGGCCGGCAGCGACCGCAGCCTGATCGCATTTGCCGAAAAGCTGGTCGCCGCGCTAAGTTGAACGACCACCCCGATTTCCCCAGGAGAGCCTGAATGGCCAAGATCCGCATTACCGCCGGCGGCTACCAGTTCGTCGCCGAAACCCATCCCGACGCCCCCCTCACCGTGGCGGCCTTCACCAAGCTGCTGCCCTACCGCCAAAAGCTGATCCATGTGCGCTGGAGCGGCGAAGGCTGCTGGATCCCGCTGGGCGAGTTCAAGCTGGGCGTGGATTTCGAGAACCACACCAGCCACCCCTCGGTCGGCGACATCCTGTTCTATCCCGGTGGCTACAGCGAGACCGAGATCATCCTGGCGTATGGGAGCTGCTGCTTTGCCAGCAAGATGGGCCAGCTGGCGGGCAACCATTTCCTGACGATCGTGGAAGGCAAGGAGAACCTGCGCGCGCTGGGCACCAAGGTGCTGTGGGAAGGCGCGCAGGATGTCAGCTTCGAGCTGATGTGAGATAGGGAGCGTGCCCGGCGGTTCTGCCGCCAGGGCACGCCCGGGCGCGCGCTCAGCGTGCCAGCACCGCCCCGCCCGGCTCCGGCGCCTTGACCCTGAACCAGGCCGCATACAGCGCCGGCAGGAACAGCAGCGTCAACGCCGTCGCAATCACCAGCCCGCCCATGATGGCGACCGCCATCGGCCCCCAGAACACGGAGCGCGACAGCGGGATCATGGCCAGCACGGCCGCTGCCGCGGTCAGGATGATAGGGCGGCAGCGCCGCACCGCGGATTCGACGATGGCATCCCACACCGGCTCGCCGGCACGGATGTCCTGCTCGATCTGGTCGACCAGGATCACCGAGTTGCGGATGATCATGCCGAGCAGCGCGGTGATGCCGAGCTGCGCGACGAAGCCCATCGGCGCATTCAGCAGCAGCAGCGTGGCGGCGGCGCCAATCAGGCCAAGCGGCCCGGTCAGGAACACCATCAGCGAGCGCGAGAAGCTGTGCAACTGCAGCATCAGCAGCGTAAAGATCAGGAAGATGCACAGCGGCAGCTGCGCGGCGATCGACGCGCCGGCCTTGCCGCTCTCTTCTTCCGCCCCGGCCACCGTAATGCGGTAGCCCGCCGGCAACTGCGCGCGCAGCTTATCCAGCTTGGGATTGATCTGCGCCGTCACGGTGGGGCCCTGGATGCCTTCGACCACGTCGGCCTGCACGGTCACGCCAAAGTCGCGGTTCTCGCGCCAGATCACGCCCGGCTCGGAGCGAAAAGCGATGCGCGCGACCTGGGTCAGCGGCACCACGCGGCCGTTGGCGGTGGGCACCTGCATGTTCTGCAGGTCGGACATGGCGTCGCGCTCGTTGCGCGGCGCGCGCATCAGGATATCGATCAGCTTGTCGCCGTCGCGGTATTGTCCCACCGCCACGCCGGTCAGCACGGTCTGGGTCACCCGCGCAATCGCGGTAGTGCTGACGCCGAGCGCGCGCGCGCGGTCCTGGTCGATGTCCAGGCGCAGCACCTTGACGTTCTCGTTCCAGTTGTCGTTGACCCCCACGGTGTTGGGGTTGGCGCTCATCACCGCCCGGACCTCATCAGCCAGCTTGCGCACGCCGGCGGCGTCCGGCCCGATCACGCGGAACTGCACCGGATAGGGCACGGGCGGGCCGTTCGGCAGCAGCTTGACGCGGCCGCGCAACTGCGGGAAATCGCGCGCCAGCAGGTCCACCACGCGTTGGCGCACCCGGTCGCGCAGCGCGACTTCGGCCGGCATCACGATCACCTGCGCCACATTGGTCTGCGGGAAGATCTGGTCCAGCGGCAGGTAGAAGCGCGGCGCGCCGCTGCCAACGAAGGTGGTCAGGCTGGCAATCTCGCGGTCCCCGCGCAGCGCGGCCTCGAAGCGCTTGGCCTCGGCCTCGGTCTGCGCAAAGCTGGTGCCCTCCGGCAGCCACAGCTCCACCATCAGCTCCGGCCGGCTCGAGTCCGGGAAGAACTGCTTCTCCACAAACTTGAAGGCGTAGAGGCCGAGGCCAAAGGCCACCAGCGTGATGGCGATCACCGTCTTGCGCCACGTCACGCACCAGTGCACCAAGCGGCGGAAGCGGTTGTAGAACGGCGTGTCAAACACCTCGTGCTGCTCGCCCTCGCCGGCGGGCCGCGCCTTGAGCAGCAGGTAGCCCAGGTAGGGCGTGAAGTAGACCGCGGCCAGCCACGACAGCACCAGCGCCATCGCGGTCACGGCGAAAATGGCGAAGGTGTACTCGCCCACGGTGGAGCGCGCCAGCCCCACCGGCAGGAAGCCGGCGGCGGTGATCAGCGTGCCGGTCAGCATCGGCATGGCGGTGGAGGTGTAGGCGAAGGTGGCGGCCTCCATCTTGGAGAAGCCCTCCTCCAGCTTGCGCACCATCATCTCCACCGCGATGATGGCGTCGTCGACCAGCAGCCCCAGGGCCACGATCAGCGCCCCGAGCGATATCTTGTGCAGGCCGATCCCAAAGATGTTCATGAACAGGAACGTGACGGCGAGCACCAGCGGAATGGTCAGCGCCACCACCAGGCCCGGGCGCACGTCGATGCGCAGCGGCTTGGTATGCAGCCCGAGCGAGACAAAGCTCACGCCCAGCACGATCACCACGGCCTCGATCAGCACGTGCACGAACTCGCCCACCGACCGCTCCACGGCCTCGGGCTGGTTTTGCACCTGGTCCAGCTCGATGCCGACCGGCAGCTGCCCGCGCAAACCATCCATCGCGGCACGCAGGCTCTTGCCCATGGCGATGATGTCGCCGCCGCGCTCCATCGAGATGCCCAGCCCGATGACCTCCTTGCCCTGGAAGCGCATCTTGCTGGCCGGCGGATCGACATAGCCGCGGTACACATGGGCGATATCGCCCAGGCGGATATTGGCAATGCCGTTGGGGCCGCGCAGCACCAGGTTCTCCAGGTCGGCCACGTTGGCGAACTGGCCCGACAAGCGCACCTGCAGGTTATCGCCCGGGGTCACCAGCACGCCGCTGGCGGTCATGCTGTTTTGCTGCGAGATCTGGTCGGCGATCGCATTGATGTCCAGCCCGAGCTGGGCAAAGCGCGCCTGGTTGAATTCGATGTAGACCTTTTCGTCCTGCAGCCCGATCAGCGACACCTTGGCGACGGACGGCACGCGCAGCAGTTGCTGGCGCACCAGGTCGGCGTACTCGCGCAGCTCCTTGTAGTTGAAGCCGTCGGCCGAGAGCGCGTAGATGGAGCCGTACACGTCGCCGAACTCGTCATTGAAGAACGGCCCGCGCACGCCCGGCGGCAGCGTCTGCGCGATGTCGCCGACCTTCTTGCGCGCGGTGTACCAGATCTGGGCGGTGTCCTTGGCCGGCGCGGTGTCCTTGAGCTGGAAGATCACCGTGGTCTCGCCGGGCTTGGAGAAGCTGCGGATCTTGTCGGCGTAGGGCACTTCCTGCAGCTGGCGCTCGATCTTGTCGGTGACCTGCACCGCGATCTGCTCGGCGGTGGCGCCGGGCCAGAATGCCTGCACCACCATCACGCGGAAGGTGAAAGGCGGATCTTCGTCCTGACCGAGCTGGAAAAAGGCAAAGAGCCCGCCCAGCAATAGCACCACCAGCAGGTAACGGGTCAGCGGCTGGTGCTCCAGGGCCCAGCGGGACAGGTTGAAACGGGAATGATCCATGCCGGCGCCTTAGTTGCGCGCGGCCGGCGTGGGCGCCACGGCCTGCAGCGGCTTGACCTTCTGCCCGGGCTTGAGCAGGTGCACGCCCGCGGTGACGATGGTCTGGCCGGGCGACAGCCCCTGCCTGACCTGGATCTCATTGCCCTGGAGCTCGCCCAATGTCACGTTGACCGGCTGCACGGCGCCCGTTGCCGCGTCGTACACCCAGACCTGGTTGCTGCCCTGCTTTTGCAGCAGCGCGGAAAGCGGCACACGCAGCGCGGCATCGTCGCCGGTACGGGTGAAGGTGACCACGGCGGTCATGCCGAACTTAAAATCGGCCGGCGGATTGGGCACGCTGACGCGCGCCGCGTAAGTGCGCGTCACCGGGTCGGCCATTGGCGAAATCTCGCGCACGCGGCCCGGCAGCGGCCGGCCGGGCTCGGCCCAGGTGCGCACGGTGACGTCGGAGATGCCGCGCAGGCGCTCGACCTGATCCTCCGGCAAGCCAACCGCGACCTCCTTCTCCGCGGTTTGCGCCACCCGCACGACCGATTGGCCGGCGGCCACGACCTGGCCAACTTCCGCTTCGATCAAGGTCACCACGCCATCGGCGTCAGCGGTCAGCACGCCGTAGCCGGTCTGGTTGGATTGGTTGCGCAGCCCCGCCTCGGCCTGGCGCAGGCGGGAGGCGGCCGAGTCAAAGGTGGCCTGGCGGCGTTGCTGCTCGGCCGCACTGATGAACTTCTTGGCGAACAGCTCGTTGTAGCGCTTCAGATCAGCCTCGGCGAGGTCGCGATCGGTCTTGGCCGCGTCGTACTGGGCCCGCGAACCGGCTTCCGCCAGGCCAAGGTCGGTGGGATCGAGCCGGGCAAGCGGCTGGCCCTTGCGCACGGTGGCGCCCACGTCGACCAGGCGCGCGGCGATCTTGCCGCCCACGCGAAAGCCTAGCCGCGACTCGATCCGGGGCCGCACATCGCCCGAGAACTCGTACTCCGTCTTGCCTGCGCCCGGCTGCAGCTGCATCAGGCGCACCGGGCGGATCTCCGGCGCCTTTTCTGCCTGACGGCTGCAACCCGCCAGCGCCAGCCCGCCGAGCAGCAGCAGGGTCACCAACGCGCCGCGACCGCGCATGCGCAAACCGGCCGAGAACGCGTTCGCGCTGGAAAGCGTGGAAAAAGGCACTTCGATGGCCGCAACTTCCGGCCCGGGATAAGGCACTGGCATGAGTTAAGCGTTAGATCGGTGGCACTGTTGGCACGGTTTGCACTGCGGCAGGCACGGCGCGGAGCGGCGGCGATTAATAACTCGCCGGTCAGTAATGTAACGGCGTGAAGCCGAAAGCGTCAAATGGCACGCGAAGGGGGATCCCGGAAACGCACTTTTCAAACAGGCCACCCACCGTGGATCCCAAGTCGGGCGCAGGAATCGCGCCGGGCGCGGCCGAATGCCGCAGCGCCGGATATCCGCGCGGGCCGAAGTGCGCGGCGGCGCTCTCGCCCACGGCCGTTGCGGCCGGGAGCGCGATGTTACAATTCCGCGCGTCGCCCGCGCTGCCTTGCCACCCGCCGTGGAATGGCTTGACGACTGGAAATCGCGGCGCTTGGCGCAGGCCCCCTGGCTAGCGCATCGCGCCAACTCGCCACACCGGCCACCGCGCGCCGGCCAGGTTGCCGCGGCGACAGCGCAGGCATAAAGCCCCCCATAGCCCCCCATTTCACCGACCCGAGCCTGGCGTGACGCCCGATCAGTATTGCCAAGAGAAAGCCGCGCAGAGCGGCTCCAGCTTCTATTACAGCTTCCTGTTCCTGGCGCCCGAGCGGCGGCAGGCCATTACCGCCCTCTATGCCTGGTGCAGGGAGGTCGACGATGTCGTGGACGACACGCAAGACGCCAGCGTGGCCTATCAAAAGCTGGCCTGGTGGCGCAATGAGCTCGCCCAGATGTTCAACGGCGCGCCGACCCATCCCGTGACCAAGGCGCTGCAGCCGCACGTGCAAGCCTATGGGCTGACCCAGCCGATGTTCAACGAAGTGCTCGAAGGCATGGAGATGGACCTCAACCAGTCGCGCTACCTGGATGACATCGCGCTCACGCGCTATTGCCATTGCGTGGCCGGCGTGGTCGGCACCATGAGCGCCCGCATCCTCGGCCAGACGGATCCGCGCACGCTTGAGTACGCGGAAAAGATGGGCTTGTCGCTGCAAATGGTCAATATCCTGCGCGATGTGGGCGAAGATGCCCGGCGTGGCCGGATCTACCTGCCGGTCAACACGCTGCAGCGCTTCCAGGTGCCAGTCTCCGAGATCAACCAGGCCACGCACTCCGATCGTTTCGTCACGCTGATGCGCTACCAGGCCGAGCAGGCCCGCACGCTGTACCGCGAGGCGCTGGCGCTGCTGCCCACTGCCGACCGCCGCGCCCAGCGCGCCGGACTGGTCATGGGCGCGATCTACCAGACGCTGCTCGACGAGCTGGAGGGGAGTGAGTTCCAAGTGCTGAACCAGCGCATTTCGCTCACGCCCATGCGCAAGCTCTGGATCGCGTGGAAAACGTGGATGCGCAACCGCTGAACGCCACGTCCTGCCTTTTGCATCGCTACCAGCTTTCACTGCATTCACTGCCTGAGCCACCCGAGCTGCCATGACCCGATCCGCCTCCCCCCTCCTCCCGCTTGGCCAGACCATTCTCGACCAGGCCGCGGCGCTGGCCCGCTTCTCGGATATGGAAGGCGGCCTGACCTGCGCCTACCTGACCCCGGCCCACCGCGCGGCGCAGGCCCAGCTAGTGGCGTGGATGGAGGCGGCGGGCATGCAGGTCCGCATCGACGCCATCGGCAACGTGATCGGCCGCTACGCCGCCGATCCTGCCGTGGGCGACGGCGCGCGCGTGCTGATGACGGGCTCGCACTTCGACACCGTGCGCAACGGCGGGCGCTATGACGGCCGCCTAGGCATCCTGCTGCCCGTGGCGGTGGTTGGGGCACTCAACGCGGCCGGCATCCGCCTGCCCTATCACTTCGAGGTCGTGGGCTTTGCCGAGGAAGAAGGCTTGCGCTTCAAGACCAGCTTCCTGGCCAGCAGCGTGCTGGCCGGCCGCTTCGACCCCGCCCTGCTGGATCGTGCCGACACCGACGGCGTGACCCTGCGCGAAGCCCTGGCCGCCTCTGGCCTGCCGGGTGCGGGCGGTGTCGATGCGCTGCGCGCCGCGGCGGTGGACCCCGCCACCCTGCATGGCTTTGTCGAAGTGCATATCGAGCAAGGCCCGGTCCTGCTGCACCACGGCCTGCCGCTTGGCGTGGTCACGCAGATTGCCGGCAGTAGCCGCTTCCAGGTCCGCGTCGAGGGCCTGGCCAGCCACGCTGGCACCACGCCCATGACCCTGCGCAAGGACGCCGCCGCGGCGGCGGCCGAGATGGTGCTGCTGGTAGAGCAGCGCTGTGGGCAGGTGCCTACGCTGGTTGGCACGGTGGGCCAGTTGCAGGTGCCGAACGGGTCGAGCAACGTCATCCCCGCCGAATGCGTGTTCTCGATGGACATCCGTGCGGGTGAAGACAGCATCCGCGAGGCCGCCATTGCCGACATCGTGGCCGGCATCCAGGCCATCGCCGAGCGTCGCGGCCTCAGCGCCGGCGTGGAACGGGTGACGCCGGTCAACAACGCGCCCTGTGCGCGCTGGCTGATGGATCAGTTCGGCGCGGTGCTCAAAAAGCGCGGGCTGGACGCGTTCGAGCTGCCCTCGGGCGCCGGCCACGACGCCATGATGATGCAGCGCATGACCGACGTGGCGATGCTGTTTGTGCGCTGCGGCAACGGCGGTATCAGCCATAACCCGCTGGAAACCATCACGGCCGACGACGCTCAGCTCGCGGCCGAGGTCTTCGTCGACTTCCTGCGGCATTTCCAGCCACGCGCCTGACCCCCACCGCGGCGCGCTTGCGGTCCCGGCACAAATCGTATTGGATGTAGGCCACCAATCACAAGATCGAAAGATCACAACGGAGACACCGCATGGCGCACCGCGAACTATCGGTCCTGACGGAGGGACACACCTTTCTGGAAGGACCGCGCTGGCATGATGGCCGGCTCTGGCTGTCGGATTTCTATACCCACCGGGTGATAGCGGTGAGCCTGGATGGCGCCGTCGAACAGATCGCCGAAGTGCCGCAGCAGCCATCCGGCATGGGATGGCTACCGGACGGGCGCCTGCTGATCGTCTCCATGCGCGACCGCAAGCTGCTGCGCCGCGAGCCGGACGGCAGCCTCGTGGTACATGCCGACCTGTCCGGCGTGGCCAGCGGGCACCTCAACGACATGGTGGTGGACCAGTACGGCCGCGCCTATGTGGGCAATTTCGGTTTTGACCTGATGGCCGGTGCCCCGATGCGCACCGCGAGCCTGGCGCGGGTCGACCCGGATGGCTCGGTGACCGTGGTGGCCGATGGCCTGTTCTTCCCCAACGGCTCGGTCATCACGCCGGACGGCAAGTCCCTGGTGGTCGGCGAGACCCTGGGCAATCGCATCTCGGCCTTCGATCTGCACGCGGATGGCTCGCTGGGCCCGCGCCGTGACTGGGCACGCTTCGGCAACCAGCCGGCCGGATCGGAACTCGGCGAGGTGCTGGGCGGCGCGAAGGTGGCGCCGGACGGGTGCGCCCAAGATGCGCAAGGTGCGCTCTGGGTGGCTGACGCCATCGGCAATCGCGTATTGCGGGTAATGCCGGGCGGGCACATCGATGAGGAAATTGCCTGCGGGACGGGCATCTTCGCAGCCGCCCTGGGTGGCCCGCGCGGCACCACATTGTTCCTGGCCGCCGCGCCGAACTTCGACGAAGCGCAGCGGCGCGCTTCGCGCCTGGGCCATATCCTGATGACGGAAGTCGAAGTGCCGCACGCCGGCCTGCCGTGAGGCCAGGCGGCTAAGCGACTATGCGGTATGGGGCTATGGGGCTATGGGGCTATGGGGCTGAAGTAGGACGGACGCCGATACGCGCTCGCCGCGCATCGTGTCAAGCTGCACGCATGTGTGCGCGCCTGGTCCCTAGCCGCCCTGGTACATCTCCCGCCCGAGTTCGTACAGGTTCTGGCGCAGCTTGCGCCGCTCGTCGGGCGAGAGCTTGTCGTTCGGGGATGCGTGAGGCAGGTGCTCGTTCATGTCACGCTCGGCGCGGTACTTTCCGGCGCGCGCCCGCGCCTCATCGCGGCTGTAGCGCTCGCGCTCGTTACGCGGGGCGGCCTCGCGGCCTGCTGGCTTGCCGGCGCCCGGGAACAAATGCGCCATGCCGGGCGATTGCGGGTAGCCCGCACTAGCGGCAAGCAACAGCGCAACAGTCGCGCCGGCACGGGAAAAGGTATGCCCGGCGCGCTTGCGGGTGACTTTCATTGATAATGGCGGTTTTGGCTTCGGAAACGGTGGTTACAGGACCGCCGGAAGCCGGACATCCAGTAGCCCCGCCTCGCCACGTCATGGCAGTGAACTACACGGCGGACGCCCACGAAATCCCCGCGGGAGTGGCTACGGAAACGGTATGCGGCAGTTTAAACGCAGGGTGGATGCGCGCCTTCATACCTCGGGGTAAAGTATGTAACCTTTTGTTAAGCCATTTTGACCGAAAGCGTTTGTCGCTAAGATACCGCCATGGAAAATACCAGTCACAAGATTCTCGTCGTAGACGACGACCCCCGTCTGCGCGACCTGCTGCGCCGTTACCTTGGCGAACAGGGCTTCACCGTACTGGTAGCTGAGAACGCCACCGCGATGAACAAGCTCTGGTTGCGCGAGCGTTTCGACCTGCTAGTGCTCGACCTGATGATGCCCGGTGAAGACGGCCTGTCGATCTGCCGGCGCCTGCGTGGCGCCAACGACCAGACGCCCATCATCATGCTCACCGCCAAGGGCGAGGACGTGGACCGCATCGTCGGCCTCGAAATGGGCGCCGACGACTACCTGCCGAAGCCCTTCAACCCGCGCGAACTGATCGCGCGGATCCACGCCGTGCTGCGCCGCAAGGGCCCCGCCGAAGTCCCCGGCGCGCCCTCCGAAACCCCGGAAACCTTTGCCTTTGGCGATTTCGTGCTGAACCTCGCTACCCGCACGCTGACCAAAAATGACGAAGAGATCACCCTGACCACCGGCGAATTTTCGGTGCTCAAGGTCTTCGCCCGGCATCCGCGCCAGCCGCTGTCGCGCGAGAAGCTCATGGAAATGGCGCGCGGGCGCGAGTACGAGGTGTTCGACCGCAGCCTGGACGTGCAGATCTCACGCCTGCGCAAGCTGATCGAGCCTGATCCGGGCAACCCACGTTTCATCCAGACGGTCTGGGGCCTTGGCTACGTCTTCATCCCCGATGGCGTGAAGTAAGGCGCCGCGCATCTTGGCGACTGTCATCAGCCGCACGGCTACGCGCCTGTTCGGTTCGCTGTTCTGGCGAACCTTCATGCTGATCGCCCTATTGCTGGCGATCTCGCTGGGTATCTGGTTCCAGAGCTATCGGCTCTTCGAACGCGCACCGCGCGCCCAGCAGATCGCCATGCAAGTGGTCAGCGTGGTCAAGCTCACGCGCGCCGCCCTGCTCTATTCCGATCCCGCGCGGCGGCGTTTCCTGCTGCTCGACCTGGTGCAAAACGAGGGCATCAAGGTCTACCCGCGCGAGAAAGACGACGATTTCTCCGTGCCCACCACGAACCCCTTCCTGACCCAGCTGGTGCAGCAGGAGATTCGAAGCCGGCTAGGCGAAGGGACCGTGATCGCCACCACCGTGAACGACATTCCCGGCGTATGGGTGAGTTTCGAGATCGAGGGCGACGATTACTGGGTGGCGATCAGCCCCGAACGGTTCGAGCGCGTGCCCGGCATCCAGTGGCTATGGTGGAGCATCGCCGCGCTATTGCTGTCGATCATCGGCGCAGCCTTTATCACGTCGCTGGTCAACCACCCGCTCAAGCGGCTGGCCAACGCGGCACGCGCCATCGGCGGCGGCGGCGACCCGCCCACCCTGCCTGAGCATGGCGCCAGCGAAGTGGCGCAGGCCAACCACAGCTTCAACCAGATGGTGCGCGACCTGCGCCAGCTCGACGACGACCGCGTCGTCATGCTGGCCGGCATCTCGCACGACCTGCGCACGCCGCTGACGCGCCTGCGGCTGGAAACCGAGATGTCCCCCGTGGATAACACCACGCGCGAGGCCATGATCGCCGACATCGAACAGATGGACGCCATCATCGGCCAGTTCCTCAACTACGCCCGCCCCGCGCTGGAAACGGTCGAACCCGTCGACCTGTCCGCACTCGTGCAAGACGCCGTCGGCGTCTACGGCGCGCACGACGACGTACGCGTCCATGTCCGCGCCGGCGACCCCGTCATGGCCGTGGCCAACCGCATGGAAGTCCAGCGGATCCTGGACAACCTGGTCGAAAATGCCCGCCGCTACGCCAAGGACGAAGACAACGGCGTCGCCGTGGTCGAGATCAGCACCCGCATCGAAGACAAGGAAGCCGTGCTGACCGTGGCCGACCATGGCAGCGGTGTGCCGGAAGCGCAATTGCCCTTGCTGACCAGGCCTTTCTACCGGCTCGATGGCGCACGCAGCGAAGCCAAGGGCGCCGGGCTGGGGATGTCGATCGTCAATCGGATCTTGCAGCGAAATGGGGGCAGGTTGATGTTGGCGAATCGGCCGCCGCCGGCAACCGGGTTGGTGGTTAGTGCGTTTTTCAGGCGGGCGTAGATCGCGATATGCTCGCTGCAACTGCAACTGCAACTGCAAAATCAGCTTCAACTGCTTAAGTTCAAGGTCAAAGGCAACTGCAGTTTCACCTCCCCGCAGGGGAGGTGAAACTGCAGTTGCCTTTGACTTTCAGCTTTTGACTTTGCCGTCAAGCAGTCGCACGTACGGTTGCCCCAAGTTACCGCAAAATCACACCCCTCCGTACTAACCCTAATCCCCCCATCCCCCTTCATCCCACTGACAGGCTTTCGACAGCGTTTGATATCAAACTGAAAGCCATTTGACAGCGTAATGACAGCCCCCCCGGCGCAAACTTGCCGCCGTTAGCAGTACCCCCAAAGACCAAGCCCAGCCAAGGCCATTTCCCAGAAAAAGGGGAAGCCGCCTCATCTGGCGCCCGATCAAAATCAAGCCGCCGGAACCAACCGGCGGCAACTGCGAGAGACACCAGCAACATGTCAAGCTCCCCCTCCCAGCAACACGGGTTCCGCACCGTGTTCCGCGTTGTCAGCGGCAACTTCCTGGAAATGTACGACTTCATGGTGTACGGCTTCTACGCCGCCGCCATCGCCAAGACGTTTTTCCCCAGCGGCAACGAGTTCGCCTCGCTGATGCTCTCGCTCGCGACCTTCGGCGCGGGCTTCCTGATGCGTCCGCTTGGCGCCATCATCCTGGGCGCGTACATCGATCATCACGGCCGCCGCAAGGGCCTGATCATGACGCTGGTCCTGATGGCGCTCGGCACCCTTCTGATCGCCTGCGTGCCGGGCTATGCGTCGATCGGCGTGGCCGCACCTTTGCTGGTGCTGGCGGGCCGGCTGCTGCAGGGCTTCTCCGCCGGCGTTGAGCTGGGCGGTGTGTCGGTGTACCTGGCGGAAATCGCCAAGCCCGGCAAGAAAGGCTTTTACGTGGCCTGGCAATCGGCCAGCCAGCAGGTGGCGGTGATCTTTGCCGGTCTGCTCGGCGTGGTGCTGCACTCGATGCTGTCGCCCGAGGAAATGGGCGAATGGGGCTGGCGCATTCCGTTCCTGATCGGCTGCCTGATCGTGCCGTTCCTCTTCCTGATCCGCCGCTCGCTGGAAGAAACCGAAGAGTTCAAGACCCGCAAGCATCGCCCCAGCATCAGCGAGATCTATCGCTCGATGCTGGAGAACTGGCGCATCATCGTGGCCGGTTGCATGATGGTTGTGATGACAACGGTGTCGTTCTACATGATCACCGCGTACACGCCGACCTTCGGCAAGACCGTGCTCAAGCTGGATGATGTCGACAACCTGATCGTCACCATGTGCGTGGGGCTGTCCAACTTCATCTGGCTGCCGCTGATGGGCGCCTTGTCGGACCGCGTGGGCCGCAAGCCGCTGCTGGTGACCTTCACCATCCTCACATTGCTCACGGCCTATCCGGCGGTGTCCTGGCTGGTGGCGGAGCCGTCATTCAGCCGCCTGCTGATGGTCGAGCTGTGGCTGTCCTTCCTGTACGGCAGCTACAACGGCGCGATGGTGGTGACCCTGACCGAAGTGATGCCGCCCGCGGTGCGCACGGCGGGCTTCTCGCTGGCGTATAGCCTGGCCACGGCCCTGTTCGGCGGCTTCACGCCGGCCATCTCGACCTACCTGATCCACAGCACCGGCAACAAGGCCGCGCCTGGCCTGTGGCTGATGTTTGCCGCTGCATGCGGGCTGATCGCCACGCTGGTGATTTTCCGCGGCGGACGGCAGCATGCCTACGTCGAGCCCGCGGCCAAGGCTGCCTGAGGTTCACGAGGGCGGCCCTGCTGGGGTAGACTCGCCGTTCCGGCAGGGCGGCTGCGAACACCGCGGCTGACATCGCGCGGCAATATGACGGCGCCAACATCACTAGCCGGCGCCCGCGCTTGCCGGATGTGCGGCGCCCCGCGCTTGGCTATCGGGCTCTTTGAGAATATCAATTAGCCCCGCCCCCCGGGGATGACGCATAATCCATGTTCGTTGCGCGGCAGCCTGGTCTTATCCGTTGGTGATGGCCCGGCTTGCAACGCGAGCGTCTCTCTTCAACCGTATCCAGGAGCAGTCTATGAAGACCGTTGGTGACAAGATCGAAGCCTTCCACGTCGTCGGCGTCAAGCCGGGTTTCAACAACCATGAAGAGAACGGCCAGTCGGCTTTTGAAGACATCACCGAAAAGTCGTTCGAGGGCAAGTGGAAGATCATTTACTTCTACCCGAAGGACTTCACCTTCGTGTGCCCGACCGAAATCGTTGCTTTCGCCAAGCTCAACGGCGACTTCGCCGACCGCGACGCGATCGTGCTGGGCGGCTCGACCGACAACGAATTCGTGAAGCTGGCATGGCGCCGTGAGCACAAGGACCTGAACAAGCTGGACCAATGGCAATTCGCCGACGTGACCGGCTCGCTGATCGACCAGCTCGGCGTGCGTGACCGCGCTGCCGGCGTCGCGCTGCGCGCTACCTTCATCGTCGATCCGGACAATGTCATCCAGCACGTGTCGGTGAACAACCTGAACGTCGGCCGTAACCCGGACGAAGTGCTGCGTATCCTCGACGGCCTGCAAACCGACGAGCTGTGCCCGTGCAACCGCACTGTTGGCGGTGCCACGCTGTAAGCTGTCGACCCGCTGGCATGCTGCACAAACTGCCGGTGAGAAATTGCCGGCGATTTGTGACGATCTGCGCGCCGGGCTACGGCCCGCGCCTCAAAACCCGCCAAGGCGGGTTTTTTGAGACCTTACCGATAGGAGATTTGTATGGAATTCCTCAGCACGATTAAAGGCCTTATTCCTGACTACGCCAAGGATATCCGCCTGAACCTCGATGGCACCATCGCCCGCTCCTCGCTCGAGGGCAACGATGCGGTGGCGGTGGCGCTGGCCGCGGCGTTTGCCGCCAAGAGCCGCGTGATCGTCGACGCGATCCGCAACGCGGGCGTGCTGTCGCCCGAGGAAACCAATGCCGTGCTCACCGCCTCCGCGCTGATGGGCATGAACAACGTCTGGTACCCGTTCGTGGAAATGGCCGACGACCAGGATCTCGCGACGCAGCCGGCCGGCCTGCGCATGAATGCATACGCCACGCACGGCGGCGTGGACAAGCGCCGCTTCGAGATGTACGCGCTGGCCGCATCCATCGTCGGCAAATGCCATTTCTGCATCAAGTCGCACTATGCGCTGCTCAAGAACGAGCAAGGCATGACCGCGCAGCAGCTGCGCGACGTGGGCCGCATTGCCGCCGTGGTCGTGGCGGCTGCCAACGTCATCGCGGCGGAATAAGGCCGTATCGAGGCCTTGCGGGTAGCACGCGCCGGCACGGCACGGCCCCGCATGATGCTTCCGGTACTTCCCCGAAAGCCCCGCGGCGCAAGGCCGGCGGGGCTTGCCCAGCATGCCGCGCGCGTCAGCGCAAGCCTGTTGCCAGCGCGCCTAGTCGGTAATTCACTGACTGCATTTGTGCACCGAAGGGCCTACAATCCAGCAAGGTCACAGCCTTCGCCACCTCTGCCATGAGCACCCTTCCTTCGCATACCTCCCCCCGCTTTCACTACCGCCTCGCCACCGTGCAGGACTGGGGCGACATTGCCGCCGTGACCCAGCAAGCCTATGGGCAATATGAGCTGGAGATCATGGAGGACTGCCGCGAATCCTTCCAGCAAGGCATGAAAGCCGTGCTGGCCGCATCGACTTCGGAAATGGAATGGTGGGTGGCGGAAACCGATCACGGCATCAGCGGCGCGGTGTTGTTCTGCCATCCCGGCGCCACGTTGCAGGCGCTGGACGGCAGCACCATCACGCTCGCCTTGCCGGAAGCCCGGCTGCTCGCGGTCAGCCCGCAGGCACGCGGGCTGGGCCTTGGCCGCACGCTGATGCAGGTCTGCATCCAGCGCGCGCGCGATATCGGCGCCGGCGCGCTGCTGGTGCGCACCATGCCGGAAATGAAATCCGCCAACCAGCTGTGCCAGCAGATGGGTTTTGTCAAACGCACCGAAGCCGGTGCGCGCTCGGGCCCGATGGCCAGGCTGATCGACTACCTCTACGCGCTCCCGCCCGAAGCCGCTGGCGCAACCGGGGCGGCCGCCGGAGGCTGAGCGCGCTGCGCCCAGCCCTGCACCAACGCAACGCCGCGCCAGCCCCGCATCAATCCTGCGGGGAGACGATCGTGCCGCGCCAGATCAGCACCACGGCTTGCGCAACGATACCTTCCTGACGCCCCTCGAAGCCCAGCTTCTCATTGGTCTTGGCCTTGACGTTGCAGCTGGCGGCAGCCAAGCCCAGGTCCTCCGCCAGGTTCGCCACCATGGCGCCGATATGCGGCGCCAGCTTCGGCGCCTGCGCGATCACCGTCGCATCCACGTTGCCAATTTCATAGCCGGCCTCGCGCACGCGCCGCGCGGCCTCGCGCAGCAGCACACGGCTGTCCGCGCCGGCAAAACGCGGATCGGTGTCGGGAAAGTGGCGGCCAATGTCGCCCAGGCCGGCCGCCCCGAACAGCGCATCGGTGATGGCGTGGAGCAGCGCGTCCGCATCGGAATGGCCCAGCAGGCCGCGGTCATGGGGAATGTCCACGCCGCCCAGGATGAGCTTGCGGCCCGGCACCAGCGCGTGCACGTCATAGCCTTGGCCGACGCGGATATCGAATGGGGTCATGGGAACAATTCTCCTTCAGGATCGGAACGGGGATGGATAGGAATGAATAGGGATCGGCGGGGATGGCAGGCAATGCACGAGGATGACGGTCAGGGCATGCCAGCACCCTCACCCAGCAACAGTTCGGCCAGCGCGAAATCCTCGGGGTAGGTCACTTTGAAATTGCGCAGCGAGCCATTGACCAGGCGCGGATGCAGGCCCAGCCGCTCGATCGCGCTGGCCTCGTCGGTCACCACGGCGCCCGCGGCCAGCGCTTCCTGCAGCGCCTGCCGCAACACACCCAGGCGGAACATCTGTGGGGTCTGCGCCTGCCACAAGCCCTCGCGCGAGACCGTGGCGCCGATGCGCACCACGGCCGCCGGCTGTCCGCCAGGGGGCGCATCGGCGCGCTTGAGCGTATCGGGCACCGGCACCGCCAGGATGCCGCCGATGGCGGCGTCGGGGCCGTCTTCGTCTGCGCCGTCGCCCTCCACCGCGCGCACCAGCGCGTGGATCATGGCGGGCGTCAGGCCCGGGCGGGCCGCATCATGGACCAGCACCCAGTCACGGTCCGTGGCGCCAAGTTGCGCCAGGTGATGCAGGCCAGCCAGCACCGAGGCATGGCGCGTATCGCCGCCCACGAAGGCTGTGTCAAAACGCAGGCCGGCAAACGCCGCCGCGCCGAAGCGGGACTCCAGCGGCATATCGTCGGGCGCCAGCACCAGCGCGGTGGCGCTGATGGCATCGCAGGCGGCAAAAGCGGCGAGCGCGTACCAGATCATCGGCCGGCCGGCCACGGTCTGGTATTGCTTGGGCAGGCTGCCGCCCGCGCGGCTGCCGGTACCGGCACAGGGAATCAGGGCAAATCGGCGAGCAGACACGGATAGCGTGAGGGACAAGGTAAGCGCCCTGCCAGGAGCACGGCGCAAGGCTTCAGGGCCCCCGCCATGGGCGGGGGAGCGGGAAGCGCGGCATTGAAAACGCGGATTCGGAGCGCATTCTATAATACGGCCTTCGCTCGCGGACATGCGGGCGTCGATCAGCGCGAGCGCCCGCCGGGCGCCGCATGCTTCGTCCACTCCCCGCCCGCGACGCCGGCGGGGTGTCGCTGTTGCATCGCCGCGCTCTTTTTGCCCCACAACGCCTGAAAGCCGCCAACAAGCCAGCCCGTACCCGATGCCTGAAGCCAATCGCCCCGCCCCCTTCGCCAACCTCCCCTTGGTCAAGGCCGGCCAGCGTTATACCGTGTCCGGCCTGCCTGGCTCCGCCGACGCCCTGGCACTGGCCACCTATGCCAGCCAGCACCGCGAGCGCGTGCCGATGCTGGCAGTGGTGTGCGCCAACGCGGTCGACGCGCAGCGGCTGGCCGAGGAAATCCCCTGGTTCGCGCCCGGCCTGCGGGTGCGCCTGCTGCCCGACTGGGAAACCTTGCCGTACGACAGCTTCTCGCCGCACCAGGACCTGGTCTCGGAGCGGCTCGCCACGCTGCACGACATCCAGGGCGGCCAGTGCGACATCATGCTGGTGCCGGCGCAGACCGCGCTCTACCGGCTGGCGCCGCCCGCTTTCCTCGCGGCCTACACTTTCTTCTTCAAGCAGGGCGAGAAGCTGGACGAGGCCGCGCTCAAGGCGCAGTTCACGCTGGCCGGCTACGAGCATGTCAGCGCCGTGATGCGGCCCGGCGAGTACAGCGTGCGCGGCGGCCTGATCGACCTGTTCCCGATGGGCTCGCCGCTGCCGTACCGGATCGACCTGTTCGGCGACGAGATCGAAACCATCCGCGCCTTCGATCCCGATACGCAGCGCAGCCTGTACCCCGTGAAGGAAGTGCGCTTGCTGCCGGGCCGCGAGTTCCCGCTCGACGACGCCGCACGCACCGCGTTTCGCGGCCGCTGGCGCGAACTGTTCGAAGGCGATCCGAGCAAATCGACGATCTACAAGGACATTGGCAATGGCGTGCCGTCGGCCGGCATCGAGTACTACCTGCCGTTGTTCTTCGAAAGCTCGGCCACCGTCTTCGACTACCTGCCTGCCAACAGCCAGCTCGCCTTTACCGGCGATGTGCCTGACGCCATCCGCCGCTTCTGGGCCGACACCACGCAGCGCTACAACTTCATGCGCCATGACCGCGAGCGGCCGCTGCTGCCGCCCGCCGCGCTGTTCCTGTCGGAAGAGCAGTTCTTCGCAGGCGCAAAGCCGCTGGCGCGGCTCGTGCTGCAAGGCACCGCGACCGGCGACACCGTGCCACTGGCTGAGTCCCTGCCCGATGTCTCGGTCAACCGGCGCGCAGAAGATCCGCTAGTCAATCTGGAAGCGTTGCTGCTGAAAAAAGACCGGCGCGTGCTGATGTGCGCGGATTCCGCCGGACGGCGCGAAACGCTGCTGCAGCTGTTCGGCGAAAGCGGGCTGCGCCCGCAGCCGATCGATGATTACGCCGCCTTCCTGGCGGGAGATTCGCATTTCTCCATCGTGGTGGCGCCGCTGCAAAGCGGCTTTGCCGTGCCCGGCGCGCAAGGCATCGAGCCGCTGGCCTTTGTCACCGAGGCCGAGCTGTATGCCGGCACCGCGCGCCGCACGGGCCGGCGCAAGCAGGAACAAGCCAGCGCCGTCGACTCGATGGTGCGCGACCTGGCCGAGCTCAAGATCGGCGATCCGGTCGTGCATAGCGAGCACGGCATTGGCCGCTACCAGGGCCTGGTCTCGCTGGACCTGGGCCAGGGCGAGGAGGAATTCCTGCACCTGGACTACGAGAAAGGCAGCAAGCTGTACGTGCCGGTGCACCAGTTGCATGTGATCTCGCGCTACTCCGGCGCCGATCCGGACACCGCGCCGCTGCACTCGCTGGGCTCCGGCCAGTGGGACCGCGCCAAGCGCCGCGCCGCGCAGCAGATCCGCGACACCGCCGCGGAGCTGCTCAACCTGTACGCGCGCCGCGCCTTGCGCCAGGGCCATGCCTTCGAGCTGACGCCCAGGGACTATGAGAAGTTTGCCGAGAGCTTCGGCTTCGAGGAAACACCGGACCAGGCCGCGGCCATCGCCGCGGTGATCGCCGACATGACCTCGGGCAAGCCGATGGACAGGCTGGTGTGCGGCGACGTGGGCTTCGGCAAGACGGAAGTCGCATTGCGCGCCGCCTTCGTCGCGGTCATGGGCGGCAAGCAGGTGGCCATCCTGGCGCCCACCACGCTGCTGGCCGAGCAGCATTTCCAGAATCTATCCGACCGCTTTGCCGAATGGCCGGTGCGCATCGTGGAGCTGTCGCGCTTCAAGACCAAGAAGGAGATCGACGGCGCCATCAAGCAGATCAACGACGGCACCGCCGATATCGTGATCGGCACCCACAAGATGCTGTCGGACGACGTCAAGTTCCAGCGCCTGGGGCTGGTCGTCATCGATGAGGAACACCGCTTTGGCGTGCGCCAGAAGGAAATGCTGAAGACCCTGCGCGCCGAGGTCGACGTGCTCACGCTGACCGCCACGCCGATTCCCCGCACGCTGGGCATGGCGCTCGAAGGCCTGCGCGACTTCTCCGTGATCGCCACCGCGCCGCAAAAGCGCCTGGCCATCAAGACCTTCGTGCGCCGCGAGGAAGACGGCGTGGTGCGCGAGGCCATCCTGCGCGAGCTCAAGCGCGGCGGACAGGTCTACTTCCTGCACAACGAGGTCGACACCATCGAGAACAAGCGCGCCAAGCTCGCCGAGCTGGTGCCGGAAGCACGCATCGCGGTGGCGCACGGGCAGATGCACGAGCGAGAGCTGGAGCGCGTGATGCGTGACTTCGTGGCACGGCGCGACAACATCCTGCTGTGCACCACCATCATCGAGACCGGCATCGACGTGCCGACCGCCAACACCATCCTGATCCACCGCTCCGACAAATTCGGCCTGGCGCAGCTGCACCAGCTGCGCGGCCGCGTCGGGCGCTCGCACCACCAGGCCTATGCCTACATGCTGGTGCACGATGTCGAAGGCCTGAGCAAGCTCGCGCAGCGCCGGCTCGAAGCCATCCAGCAGATGGAGGAACTGGGCTCGGGCTTCTACCTGGCCATGCACGACCTGGAAATCCGCGGCGCGGGCGAAGTGCTGGGCGACAAGCAATCGGGCGAGATCCACGAGATCGGCTTCCAGCTCTACACCGACATGCTCAACGCCGCCGTCAAGTCGCTCAAGGCCGGCAAGGAACCGGACCTGATGGCGCCGCTGGCCGTGACCACCGAAATCAACCTGGGCACCCCGGCCCTGCTGCCCAGCGACTATTGCACCGACGTGCACGAGCGCCTCTCGCTATACAAGCGCCTGGCCAATTGCGAGACGGCCGAGCGCGTGGACGATATCCAGGAAGAACTGATCGACCGCTTCGGCCGCCTGCCGCCGCAGGCGCAAGCGCTGATCGAAACGCACCGCCTGCGCATCACCGCTGTGCCGCTGGGCGTGCGCAAGATCGACGCCAGCGACGCGGCCATCAGCATGCAGTTCCTGCCCAACCCGCCGATCGACGCCATGAAGATCATCGAGCTGGTGCAGAAGAACCGCCATATCAAGCTGGCCGGCCAGGACAAGCTGCGCATCGAGGCCAAGATGCCGGATGTGGCAGTGCGAGCGCAGACCATCAAGCACACCCTGCGCCAACTGGCCTGATTGGCCTGATTGGCCTGATCATTGCTCCACAGTACCCGTTTGCGGCGCGACGGCGCCGCGGCGGGCCACGATGGTGCATCGTGCATGGACCGACGGGCCAGCACGGTGTAGCATCATTTACTTAACACGTTACCCAAAGCCAACCGCCATGCACGCCGATACCCTCAGCAAGCCTGCCGATGCCGCAACCCGCGGCAGCGCGCTCGACTGGACCCAGCGCCTGGTCAGCTACGACACCACCAGCCGTCACTCCAACCTCGGCCTGATCGAAGCGGTGCGCGATCATTTCCTGGCCAAGGGCCTGCGTCCCCATCTGAGCTACAACCCGCAGGGCGACAAGGCCAACCTGTTCGTCACCGTGCCTGCCGCCGATGGCAGCACCGATGGCGGCATCGTGCTGTCGGGCCATACCGACGTGGTGCCGGTGGACGGCCAGAACTGGACCACGGACCCGTTCAAGCCGGTGATCCGCGATGGCCGCCTGTACGGGCGCGGCACCTGCGACATGAAGGGATTCATCGGCACCAGCCTGGCGCTGCTGCCCACGCTGCTCGAAGCCAGGCTGCGTGAGCCGGTGCACTATGCGCTGTCCTTCGACGAAGAGATCGGCTGCATGGGCGCCCCCTACCTGCTGGCGGAACTGCGCGAACGCGGCGTGACCCCGGGCGGCTGCATCGTCGGCGAGCCCACCAGCATGCGCGTGATCGTCGCGCACAAGGGCATCAACGCCTACCGCTGCTGCGTCAAGGGCCAGGCCGCGCATTCGTCGCTCACGCCCAAGGGCGTCAACGCCATCGAGTACGCCGCCCGCCTGATCTGCCATATCCGCGACATCGCTGACGAGTTCAAGGCCAACGGCCCCTACGATCGCGACTTCGACGTGCCCTTCACCACGGCCCAGACCGGCACCATCCACGGCGGCATCGCGCTCAACACCATTCCGGCGTTGTGCGAGTTCGTGTTCGAATTCCGTAACCTGCCGGGCGTCGATCCGGAAGCCATCTTTGCCCGCATCCAGGGCTACGCCAACGACGTGCTGCTGCCGAAAATGCGCGCCGAGCATGCCGACGCGGGCCTGACCATCAACAAGATCGCTGCCGCGCCCTCGCTCGACGTGGCCGAGCAGGCCGCCATCACGCAGCTGGTGCGCGCGCTGACCGCCGACCGCGACGTCAACAAGGTCGCCTACGGCACCGAGGCCGGCCTGTTCCAGCGCGCCGGCATCCCGGCCGTGGTGTGCGGCCCCGGCGATATCGAGCAGGCCCACAAGCCCGACGAGTTCGTCGCGCTGGACCAGCTCGCCGCCTGCGAAGCCTTCCTGCACAAGGTGGTCGACAGCCTGCGCGTGAACTAAGCCGTTTTCCTCGTTTTCCGTTGTAGCCGGCCCGCTAACCCTGCGGGCCGGTGGTTGCGTCATGTCCAAAAATAACCCGGAGACACCATGACAGCAGTATCGGCAAGCGGTAGCAGCAATAGCGGCGCGGCAGCATCGGCAGCGCCCGCCTCGCGCCATCCCTGGCGCGCGGTGATCTCAGCCTCGATCGGCAATGCGCTGGAGTGGTTCGACCTGGTCGTCTACGGCTTTTTTGCCGTCACCATCTCCGCGCTGTTCTTCCCCAACCACGATGAAAACACCTCGCTGCTGCTGACGCTCGGCACCTTCGGCGTGTCGTTCTTCATGCGGCCGCTGGGCGCGGTGGTAATCGGCGTCTATGCCGACCGCAAAGGCCGGCGCGCCGCGCTGACGCTCTCCATCCTGCTGATGATGGTGGGCACGCTGATCATCGCGCTACTCCCCACCTATGCCGCGATCGGCGTCATGGCGCCCATCGGCATCGTGCTGGCGCGCATGATCCAGGGCTTCTCGGCCGGCGGCGAATTCGGCAGCGCCACCGCCTTCCTGGCCGAGCACGCGCCCAACCGGCGCGGTTTCTACTCCAGCTTCCAGGTCGCCAGCCAGGGCCTCACCACCCTGCTTGCCGCGGGCTTTGGCGCGGTGCTAACCACCACGCTCACGCCCGACCAGATGCAATCCTGGGGCTGGCGCGTGCCCTTCCTCTTTGGCCTGCTGATCGGCCCGGTGGCGTACTACATTCGCCGCCACGTCGACGAAACCCCCGAATTCCTCCAGGCCGAGACCACCGAGACGCCGCTGCGCGACACGCTCAGCCACCAGAAGGAGCGCCTGCTGCTGGCCATGGGTGTGGTCATCGTGGCCACGGTGTCGACCTACCTGGTGCTGTACATGCCCACCTACGCGGTCAAGCAGCTCGGCCTGCCGCCCTCGGCGGCGTTTGCCGCCACGCTGGCCACGGGTGTGGTGCAGATGCTGTTCGCCCCGCTGGTCGGGCACTGGTCGGATCGCTATGGCCGCATCCCGCCCATGCGCCTCGCCGCGCTGCTGTTGCTGGTGTCGATCTGGCCGCTGTTCTGGCTGCTCAGCCACTATCCCGGCTTCGGCGTGATGCTGGCGGTGCAGGTGGTGCTGGGACTGATGATGACGCTGTACTTCGGCGCGCTGCCCGCGCTGGCGTCGGAGATCTTCCCGGTCAAGACGCGCACCACGGGCCTCTCGCTCTCGTACAACATCGCGGTGACGCTGTTCGGCGGGTTCGCGCCCTTCATCCTGACCTGGCTGATCGGTGCCACCGGCAGCAAGCTGGCGCCGAGCTTCTACCTGATGGCCTGCGCCGTGGTGAGCCTGGTGGCGCTGGGCCAGACGCGTGCGCGCCTGGGCATCCGCTAGTCGCGCATGCGTTGGTTTGTTCATCCTGTTCCATCACGAAAAAATAAAAAAGGAGTCTTCATGGCAGCACGCCAAGCCCATTCCCCTGCCGCGCTGCGCGCCGGCGTTTCCGCCCTCGCGCTGGCCGCCGGCCTGCTGTGCCTGGCACCCGCCGCCGCGCAGGCGCAAGCCACCGGCAGCGAGAGCCTGCAGGCCCAGATCGAGACCCGCGCCAAGGCCGTCGAAGCCCAGCTGATCGCCTGGCGCCGCGACATCCACCAGCATCCCGAACTTGGCAACTATGAGGTCCGTACCTCCAAGCTGGTGGCAGACCATCTGCGCAAGCTCGGCATGGAAGTCACGACGGGGGTCGCCAAGACCGGCGTGGTGGGCGTGCTCAAGGGCGGCAAGCCGGGCCCCGTGGTGGCGCTGCGCGCGGACATGGATGCCTTGCCGGTGAAAGAGCGCGTGGACGTGCCCTTCGCCTCCAAGGCCAAGGGGCAGTATCTCGGCAAGGAAGTGGACGTGATGCACGCCTGCGGGCACGACACCCACGTCGCCATCCTGATGGCCACGGCCGAGGTGCTGGCCGGCATGAAGGACCAGTTGCCCGGCACGGTCAAGTTCATCTTCCAGCCGGCCGAGGAAAGCCCGGCGGATTTCGAGCCCAACGGCAGCAATATGTGGGGCGCCAAGCAGATGGTGGCTGAGGGTGTGCTGGACAATCCCAAGGTGGATGCCATCTTCGGCCTGCACGTGAGCAGCGGCATCGAGTCGGGCAAGCTGGCCTGGCGCAGCGGCCCGTCGATGGCCGCCGCCGACCAGTTCTGGATCGACGTCAAGGGCCGCCAAACCCATGGCGCGCGCCCCTGGGGCGGCATCGACCCGATCGTGGTGGCGTCGCAGATCGTGCTAGGCCTGCAGACCATCCAGAGCCGCCAGGTCAACGCCATGCTGGAGCCTTCGGTGATCACGGTCGGCACCATCCACGGCGGCAACCGCATGAACATCGTGCCGGAGAAAGTCGAAATGATGGGCACGGTGCGCACCTATGACGAAGGCATGAAAAAAGACATCCATGCCCGCATGAAACGCACCACCGAAGCCATCGCCAGCAGCGCCGGCGCCGAGGCCACCTTCAAGGTCGTGGAGCTTTACAACGCCACCGTCAACCAGCCCGCGCTGACCGACAAGATGGCGCCCACCCTCAAGCGCGTGGCCGGTGACGGCAACTGGATGATCGCGCCCAAGGCCACGGCGTCGGAGGATTTCTCCTTCTATCAGGAGAAGGTGCCGGGGTTGTTCTTCAACCTGGGTGTGACGCCCAAGGGCGTGGATGTGACCAAGGCAGCATCCAACCACTCGCCGGAGTTCTATGTGGATGAGGCCGCGCTGGTGAATGGGGTCAGGGCGCTAGCTGGCCTGACGGTCGACTATATGACGATGGCGCAGCGATAAGGGGGTTGCCGGGCAGTCCGCGCAAGGCGTGCGAGCCACCTCCTCCTCGCCACCTGCCCGTCGACTGCCCGATTACCTGCCCAGTATGGTCAGGCAGGCCACTGCCTCTTCCACGCCGTGCAGGCCACCACCGTTCTCGGCAATAGCGATTCGCGCACCGTCCACCTGGCGCGCGCCTGCCTCTGCTCGCAACTGCGATACCAGCTCATAGACCTGCCCAAGGCCGGTGGCGCCGATTGGGTGCCCCTTGGACTCCAGGCCGCCGGAGGTGTTGACGGGGATGCGCCCGCCGATACGCGTATCGCCCCGCTCCGCGGCCAGACCACCCTCGCCGGGCTCGCAGAGGCCGAGTGCCTCCACCTGAATCACTTCGCCGATGGCGCTGGCGTCATGCACTTCCGCGAGCGAGATATCGCGCGGCCCCACCCCGGCGATCCGGTAGGCGTCGGCCGCCCCTTTGCGCACAAGGTGGTCGGCAAGCTGTGCCGGCGCGCGGTCGCTGCCGGTCACCACGACGGACGCAAGCACCCGGATGGCACGGCTGCGGCTGCCGTCGAGCCGGGCAAGAGCCGCCTCGCTGCACACGATGGCAGCGGCAGCCCCATCGCTGATGGGCGAGCACATCGGCAGTGTCAGCGGGAACGTGATCGGCGGCGCGGCCAGGATTTCCTCGATGGTGTAGGCCTCGCGGTATTGCGACAGCGGGTTGTGCACGGAATGCCGATGGTTCTTGGCGGAGACGGCGGCAAAATGGCGCTGCGTCGATCCGTATTCCCGCATGTGCATCCTGCCCATGGCCGCGTAGATGTCCATGAACACGCTGTAGGGCCTGGGTGAGGTCGAGCCATCCGGCACTTCCACGCCTTCGCCCATGGCCAGTAGCCGGGCGGTGCCGGCCGCCTTGTCGTGAACGTCCCACGCACCATCGAACACGCTCAGCGTGCGCGCCTTGTCAGTGGAGAACATCTTCTCCGCACCCACCGCCAGCACGATATCGGCGGCGCCCGCCTTGATGTACTGGACCGCCAGGTGCAGCGCCGAGCTGGCGCTGGCGCACGCATTCTCGACATTGATCACCGGGATGCCCTGGATACCCATGCTGCGCAGCGCGATCTGGCCGCGGATCATGTCCTGGCCCTCCATATGCCCCTGCGTGCAATTGGCAAAGAAGGCGCCCTGCAACGCGCGGGCCTCGCAGCCCGCATCCTTCAGGGCAGACGTCACGGCTTCGCGCGTCAGGTCCTTGATGCTCTTGCCGATCCGCTTGCCGAATGGCGTCATGCCGACGCCAGCGATATATACCGTCTCGCTCATTATCTTTCCCCAAGGCGATGGCACCGTGCGTGCCATGCCGCACCGGCGCCATCGCGTCATTGCCGCTTCAGAACTGCGTCACGTTCCAGGCCAGGTAGCCCTGCTCTGCCTGGGCACCAATCAGTTCCCGCGCGCCGAAGGCCGCGGCCGGCGAGGCAAAGCCGGTCGCCTTCAGCTTGCCGGCCAGGAGGCGCCGGGTGGCCTCCGCGTTGAAGACGCCGGTCTGTGCATACGGTGAGTTGCCGCGCAGCACGACCGATACCGATGCCGTGTTGCCGCGCCCGAAGCACGACAGCACGCAGCGATTGATGTTGGGGTCTTCGCGCGGAGGCTCCACCGTGGTCATGCCCTTGCCCCAGTCATTGGTGATCTGCTCCCGTTCTTCATGCGGGAGCTGCCGGCAGTCGGCTTCGAACTTCTGCAGCATGCCGAACACTGCCTGGAACGCATCCTGGTTCTTGAAGGACACCAGCGTGCATGCATGGCGCACACGCTCGTCGCCCTCATACCAGACCGGCTCGCCACCACCGCTCCATGGCAAGGCCATGATCGCCGCGTGTTCGCCTGGCACATTGACGGTGTAGGCCGTGGCATAGGGCCATTCGACCAGCGCGCGGTCCTGGATGCGGTACTGCGGATTGGTGCACATGCGCAGGAACGACATGGTCGATGCCACGCTGACCTGCGAGTCGGCCAGATACACGGTTTCCAGCGTGTCGATGCCCGGCGTTTCCAGCGCCAGCTCCGTGGCCAGTACGCCTTCGGCCCACATATAGGAATTCGCCGGGCAGAGCAGCAGGTCGCGCTGGCGGAACTTCTCGCCGAGCTCCCGCTTCAGCAGCAGCATCCAGTCCTGCTCACCGGTGGTGTCGAGATAGTGCGCTCCGGCCTCCAGCGCCGCCTGGACGACCGGCAGCCCCAGTTGCATGAAGGGCCCCACCACATTGATGACGACCTGGCGCCCGGTAAACAGGGACAGCAGGTCGGCGTGCTCGTGCCGCACGCCCACGCAACGGTAGTCGTGGCCTTCCAGTTCCGGAACCAGCGCCATCTGCGCCTCAAGGCGTGCCGGGTCGCGCCCGGCCGCAATGAAGGGAATGCCGGCGGTGGCCAGCTTCCAGGCAATCAGCTTGCCGGTATAGCCGCTTGCGCCATAGACGACGACTTGGTATTGATCGGTACGCATTTTGTGTCTCCTGAGAATCAATGGCGGGCATGGTTTGCCCTGTCCGTTTTGTGTTTTGTGGCTTAAGCCGGTACTTCCTGGAAAACGTTGTCGCGCCGGGCCTGGAACGCTTCCAGCAGGAAGCGTTCCTGTGGCTTCTCCGAAGCCGTCTTGGGTATTTCCGCGATGACCTGGAGGTAGGACGGCACCATGCCGGCACTCAGCCGCTCGCGGCAGCTGGCGAACAGGGCCTGCGGATCAAGCGCCCCGCCGCGTGCGGGCACGATGGCGGCGACCACGTCTTTCTCGCCGGGCGCGCCGGATGCCGCCGGCACGCCGTAGACATAGACGTCGGCCACGTCCTCGCATTCGGCGATGACCCGCTCGATCTCGCCGGGCTGGATGAAATCCCCGTTGTGCCGGATGCCGCCGCCGATGCGGTAGTCGAAGTAGAGCCAGCCGTGCTCGTCGCGGTGCCCGATGTCGCCCATGCGCAGCCAGCCATTGCTGGTCTTTTTCGCGGATGCGTCGGGGTTGTGCAGGTAGGCCACGTCCGCCGGCGTGCCGTTGGCAAGCTGAAAGATCAGTTCCCCTGGCTGGTTGGCCGGGACATCCCGGTCCTGATCGTCGACGACCCGGACATTGAGGAAAGGCGGCGGCTTGCCGATGCTGCCAACCGGCCCTTCGCCCAGGTTGACGCAGAGCCCGCCCTCCACCGCGCCGTAGAACTCGACGATGCGCACGCCGAACCGCTTCGCGAACGCTTCCCAGATGGCGGCGGGCATGCCCGCGCTGATGACAAAGCGCACCGGGTTGTCCGCATCGTTGGCCTTGGGCGGCTCGCTGTAGACCGCGGTGGTCATGCCGCCAAGCAGCGTGAAGGTGGTGCAGCCATACCTGCGGGCGACGTCCCACAGGCGCGACTTGGTGAAGCGCCGGCTGAAAACCGCGCGCATGCCGAGCTTGAGCGTCGCGGCCAGCGTCACGATCTGCGCATTGCCGTGCGTCAGCGAGAGGCCGGTATAGGGACGGTCATCCCGTACATAGCCGAACAGCGGCGCCCACCCCGCGGCAGCGCCGTAGCGCGCGTGCCGCATGACCACGCCCTTGGGATCGCCGGTGGTGCCCGAGGTGTACATGATCTGCATCGGGGCCAGCGGATCCACGCTGCGGACAGTCTGCGTGGCAACCGCCGCGCTCAAGATATCCCCCATTCGCGGATAGTCACCCTGCAGCGGCAGTACCTTCGAGGAATCGGACTCCAGCAGCCAGACCCATTGCAGGTCCGGGACGTCCTGCCTGACCGCCATCAGTGTCTGCACCGCATAGTCGGCACAGATGACGCCCCTGCAGCCCGAATGGCGCAGCATGTAAGCGAGCTTGTCGCCACGGGTGCGGGGATCGATCGGCACGAACACGGTGCCGCTGATCGATGCACCGACCATGGCGTCGACGAATTCGGGGTGGTTCTGCATCAGCAGCGCAAACCTGTCGCCTGGCGCCATGCCTGCCTGGTCGAGGGCGGCCGCGATGCGGCAGCCATTTTCCCAGAGCTGGCGGTAGGTCCTGACCTCGGCGGGGCCGCCCTCGTGGTCGAAGGTCAGCACGTCGCGGTCCGGCTCCGATTCCGCACGGTTGGCAATCAGGTTGGCCAGGATCAGTTCATCGCGCGTGGCCGCGGTGCCAGCTGCCACGCCAGCCTCGGTCGCGCCCATCACACACGCTCCTCGTCGACCAGGTAGGCCCCGCCCTTGATAGCCAGGACCTCGTTGCAGCCATCCTCGATCAGCGATGCCCGCGCGTCGCGCAGGATCTTCTCGATCGGGTACTCGCGCGTCAGGCCATTGCCGCCGAAGATCTGCAGCGCGTCGCTGGCCACCTCGAACGCATGCTGCGTCGAGGTGACCTTGGCCATCATCCCGGCATGCAGCGCGGGCGGATCGTTGGTCAGGTTGTAGTGCACGACACGCTGGGCGAGTGCCCGGGCGCATTCCACCTTACGTGCCAGATGGAACAGGCGGTGGGCCACCGACTGGTGACGGATGATGGGCACGCCGCCCTGCTTGCGCTCATGGGCGTAGTCAAGCGCGAGCTCATACGCGGACCTGGCCGTGCCGGTGAACACGGTGGCCATGATCGAATTGGCGAAGGTGTGGATGGCGTAGACCGCCGTCAGGTAGTCATCGGGGCCGGCGAGCAGGTAGTCCTTCGACAAGCGCACGTTGTCGAAGTAGATCTCGCCCTGGTTGAGCGCGCGCTGGCCCATCTTGTCGAGCGGCTTGCCGCGCGAGACGCCGGGTGCGTCCATCGGTACATAGACCACGCAGCCGCGCCGGCTGTCCGGACCGTTGCCGGAGTCGGCGGCACAGTAGAGGATGCAGACCTCGGCAATGGTGCCGTTGGATACCCACGCGGACTTCTGCCCGTTGATCACGACGGCGTCACCGTCCAGCGTGGCCACGCAATTGGGCCGCCCATAGTTGCCCTGGGGGTGGAAGATCATGCGGTTCGCATCCAGCGAGTCCGAGCCGTGGTCCGGCTCGGTAATGCCCCAGCAGCCAAGCATCGTGTCGGGGAAGCGCTCCATCAGGAAGCGATTGCCGAATGCGGCCGCCATGAAAGCGGGCAGCAGGCCGGCGCCGATCGAGATGGCCAGGCCCGCGTCTCCCCAGCCCAGTTCCTCGAACAACACGCAAAGGACTTGGGCGCGCTCGGACGGCTCGAGTTCGAAGATGGATTCGATGGTGAAGCCCAGGTCGAGGTACTGCTTGCGCGACTTCCAGAACGGCGAGTCAGGCGCGATCACCTCGTCGGGCGTCATCTTGTCGAGCCGGATGCCGACCGGCCGAAGCACCTCTTCGGCAAAGCGGTGCACCGTCTCCTGGACCATGGCCGCCGTCTCGGACAGCGCCGGCTGCGCGCCGAGGGGACCAAGCTTGGGTTTTGGGGATGCCGGCATGGCTGGCGGTTCGACGTCAGGGGTGGCCGTGGCTTTCATGGTGTGTCTCCTTGTGTTCAGGTGTCCGGTCGGTACGTCTGAGGGTGCGTCCGATCTCTGTGCCTGAAGCTTAGGGCGCCGTGACTTGCGCCTGCATCACGCTGAACCGTGAATCGGTGGCTGGCGCGGTGTCACGGAAATCCGTGATTGCCGGTGCGGTGCCCGATATGCCACTGGCGGCTAGCGCCGGGACGCGGTACGCTGGTGACCGCTTGACCGCTTGATCGCTTGATCGCCCCGTCCCCCATGCCGCCAACGTCGAACCGTGCCCATGCTCTCTGGCAACGATCCTTTTTCCGGCCCTGCGCTAAATCCGCTCAAGCTGGCGCCGCCCGGTGAGATCGGGCCAGGCGTCGAGCGAAGTGCCATTGCTGCCACCTGGGCTGACAGCCGCGCCGCCGTGACGCTGGTCTGCGCCCCGGCCGGCTTTGGCAAGACCACGGCGATGCGACAGCTCCTGGTTGCCGCACGGCAGCACGGCGTGCCGGCTGCCTGGCTCAATCTCGACAGCGCTGACAACGACCTGGGCCGGATCACCCCCTATCTCTGGGCAGCCCTGCACACGGCACTGCCTTCGCTGGGAGAAGCACCATCAACCGGCCAGTGGATCGATGCCTCCCGGGGGCTGCCGGGCGGATCCGCCCGGCAGTTGCTCGACGTGCTGTCCCGGGTAGAGACACCCTTTGTGTTGTTCGTGGATGAATTCGAGCTGATTAAGGACAGCAGCGTGTTGTCCCTTTTCAGCGAGCTGGCCTTCAGTCTTGGCCCGGGCCAGCGCCTGGTGCTCGGCTCACGCCACAAGCCTGGCCTGCCGCTCGGGCGCCTGCGCGTGCAACAGCGCCTGCTGGAAATCGACGCGCCGATGCTGCGCTTTGGCGCCGGCGAAGTCCGCGATTACATGACGGGCTGCCGTGGCATTGGCATGGCGGATGCGGACCTGGGCGAACTCCAGGCCCGCACCGAGGGTTGGCCCGCGGCGCTGCAGCTCGCGGCCTCGGCACTGGCCGGGCGCGCAGACTCGCGAGCGTGGCTGCAGCAGCTTTCCGGCACAACCGGGAACCTCGCGGAGTACCTGGCCGAGGACGTGCTGTCCAGGCTGTCCGAGCCCCATCGCCGCTTCGTGCTGCGCTCGTCCATTTTCGAGGCGATCTGCCCCCAGCTCTGCGATGCCGCGTTCGGGAGCGCGGACAGCGCGGACTGGATTGCGCGGAGCGTCCGTGACAATCTCTTCCTGCTGCCGATCGAGGCCGAAGGCGACTGGTATCGATACCATCCCCTGTTCAGGCAGTTCCTTCGTGCACAACTCTCGCGCACCGCCGCGCAGGAACTGGCCGGGCTGCATGTGCGCGCGGCGAACTGGCTGGCATCGACGGCCCGTTACGCCCAGGCCATCGCGCATGCTTCGGCTGCCGGCGATACCGCGCTGACCGCCGATCTGCTCGAACGCTGCGGCATGGATTATGTACGTGGCGGGCAAATGGCCCTGGTGGTGCAGTGGGCCGACACGCTGCCGCACGCCGAACTTGAACGGCGTCCTGCCGTGCTGGCCGCTACCGCGTACGCCATGGTTTTCCTGCACCGGTATGCGGCCGCGGAGCGCCTGCTGGGCGCGCTGGAGAAGCATCCCGGAGCCAGCCACGAGGAAGACGTCACCGTCCTGCGGGTCATGTTGTCAGCCTGGCTGGACCGGATGGACGATGCTGTCCTGGCGGCGCGCACGGCCCTGGCGGGCGCGGGGCTCGCATCGCCCTTTGTCAGCGGCCTGCTCCAGAACGCGGTGGCGTACGGCGATATGCTGCAGGGACGCTTTGTCCCGGCCCGGCATGCCCTGTTGCAGGCAAAGCGCGAGCTCGAGTCCGTCAACGCGATCTACGGATTGACCTACAGCGCCTGCATCGAAGGCATGATCGACATGCTGCAGGGCAATGTCCGCGACGGCCTTGCCCGCTTCAGTGCCATGCTGAACCGCATCGTTGCCAGCGGGCAACGCTACACCAGCTCGGGCCCGGTTGCATGCACGCTGCTGGCTGAAGCACTCTACGAACTTGGCGACAGCGCCGCCGCCGACGCGCTGCTGAGCGAATACCTGCCCCTGATCCGCGACACCTGCCTGCCGGACCACCTGATCGTCGCCCATCGGCTGGCTTCCCGCATCGCGTGGCTGGGCGGCGACGCCGGCAAGGCCCTGGACCAGCTCAACACACTCCAGGGACTTGGCGACGCACGCGGCATCGCACGCTTGGGCATGGCGGCCGCCATCGACAGGAGCCGTCTTGCCTTGCTGGCGGGCGATGTCTCCAGCGCGCGGCATGGATTGGCCGTGGCCGCGTCATTGGCGCCACCTTCCGGTACCCTGATGCGTTACTCGGACGACCTCGACGATCTCGAGATCGCCAGCTTTCGCATTGCGCTGGTGGCCCCCGGCGAAGAAGCCGATGTGGAACGCATCGAAGCCGCACTGCGCCTTGCGGAGCGCAGCGGCCGTGCGCGGCGTGCCGTGCGCCTCGCTTGGCTGCTGGCGCAGGCGCACCATGCCGCGGGCCGGTCTGCGCAAGCACGGATCTGGCTTGAGCGTGCCCTGGCACAGAGCCAGGCGTGGCAGGCGCACCGGATCCTTGCCGATGAGCCGTGGCATCTGCAACCACTGCTTGCATCACTGGCATCGCGGCAGCATGTCTTCGATCCGCGGTACCTTGAGCGACTGGTACAGGCCGCACAGGCCTCATCGCAGCGCGGGACGCCCGTGCGCGGCGAACAGGAAGGCCTGCTCAGCCCTCGTGAACTCCAGATCATCCGGCGCGTCGCCGATGGCCACTCCAACAAGGCCCTGGCGCGTTTGCTGTTTGTTTCGGAAAACACCGTCGAGACACACCTGCGCCGCATCAATGGCAAGTTGGGCACAGGCAACCGGATGCAGGCCGTGGCACGCGCGAGGGAAATCGGACTTCTATGACCGAAATCCTTGGCGAGTGCAATGATCGATATCGCATCCAATATGGATGACGGCTTATGCGTCGACTACGGAGGTTCGAGGGACGCCGCGAAGTATCCACATTGTTTTTGCCTTACCCGATCGGCAGTTGCCGCACCGGTTTGCCGGTGAGCTGGGCGACGGCATGTGCCACGGCCGGTGCGACCGGGGGCACTGCAATTTCACCAACGCCACTGGGCTCGGCCGTGCTGGGCACGAGGTGGGTTTCGATCACCGGTGCCTGCGCCATCGTCAGCAGCGGATAGTCGGGGAAGTTGGCCTGCACGACCTGCCCGTCCTTGATCTGGACCTGGCCGTACAGCGCCGCAGTCAGCCCGAAGATGATCCCGCTTTCCATCTGCTGCGCAACGATGTCCGGATTGACCACCGTGCCGCAGTCCACGGCGCAGACAACGCGATGCACGCGCGGCTTGCCGTCCTTGAGCGATACTTCCGCCACTTGCGCCACCACCGAGCCAAACGCATTGTGCAGCGCGAGCCCACGCGCACGCGGTGCGCCGTCCGCGGCCGGTGCCAGCGGCTGGCCCCAGCCTGCCGCCTGCGCCAGGGTGTCGAGCACCTTCAGCTCGCGCGGGTGCGCCTTGAGCAAGTCGCGCCGCATCGCCAGCGGGTCAAGTTTGGCAGCGGCCGCCACATCGTTCAGGAAGCCCTCCAGGAAGAACCCGGTGTAGGAATGGCCGACGCTGCGCCAGAACCCGATCGGTACCGGCAAATCGACCACCATGTGCGCGATGTGCTCGTGCTCGATCTCGTACGGCAGGTCGAACAGGCCCTCGGCTGCATAGCGGTCAATACCGGCCGACGGCGCGCCGAACAGACGCTCCAGCTCGCCGGCCAGGATCGACTGCCCGGCACTGCGCGAGGCGATGGCCGTCACCTTGCCATTCTCGACGCGTGCCTTCAGCCGTGCGATGGCCTGCGGGCGATAGAAGTCGTGGCGGATGTCGTCTTCGCGCGCCCAGATCACCTGTACCGGGCGGCCCTCGGTCTTGGTGGCGATCGACACGGCCTGGCCGATGAAATCCGACTCCAGCCGCCGTCCGAATCCGCCGCCAATAAGCGTGATGTCGATCCGCACCTGGTCCCGGCTCACACCTGCGGCGCGCGCGGCGACCAGTTGCGCCAGCGTGGCCACCTGGGTGGGCGCCCAGAGCTGCACGCCATCCCTGGTCACCTGCGCCGTGCAGTTGATCGGCTCCATGGCGGCATGCGCCAGGTACGGCACACTGTATTCAGCCTCGACGAGGGTTGCGCCATCCGTCTTGTCAAAGGCCTTCAGGCCATCGCCCATCGAACGGTACGTGTGGCCGCCCTTGTCGCTGTCGAGCGCGCCGACGAGCTGGCGCCGGATGCCCGCGGAATCGAGCGAGGCATGCGGCCCGTTGTCCCAGGCCGGTTCGAGCTTTTCCAGGGCCTGGCGTGCCTGCCAGTAGTGGTCGGCCACCACCGCCACGCCCGGTGCGCCACCCGTCGATCCCTCGAACGGCACGACATAGCGCACGCCGGGCATGGCAAGCGCCGCCTTCGACTGGAAGGTCTTGAGCTTGCCGCCAAACACTGGACACATGACGACCGCCGCATACAACATGCCGGGCGGCCGCGCATCGATGGCAAAGCGTGCGCTGCCATCCGTCTTGGCGGCGATGTCATTGCGCGGTGCAGGCTTGCCAATCAGTCGATATTGCGCAGCCGGTTTGAGCGTGACGCTCGATGGCGGCGCAATGTCGCGCGCCTTCCGCGCGACTGCGGAGAAAGGCATCTGCTTGCCGCCCGGGCCGATGAGCTGGCCTTCGCGCACCGTCACCTGCGCCGCCTGCACGCCCCATTCGCGCGCAGCAGCTTCCACCAAGGCGGCGCGCGCGGTCGCGGCGGCCTCGCGCACTGGCTGCCAGCCATCGGCCACGCTGCTGCTGGCGCCGGTGATGATGAGGCCGATCTCGCGCGCGCTCTTAGCCATGATCCAGTGCAGTGCGCGCGCCCAGGTCTTGTCGGCATCGTCCGGATGCAGCGGCAGCGAGCTGTCGCCCATGGCGACGACATTGCCGTAGATGCGCTCGATGGGCGACGACTCGATGCTCACCCTTGCCAGCGGAATATCGAGCTCCTCGGCGGCCAGCATCGACAGCGCGGTGTGGATGCCCTGCCCCATCTCCACCCGCGGCATGGCGAGGATGACGTTGCCTTCCTGCGTGATCTTGATCCAGCCGTTCAGGGCGATCTGGCCGGACGTTTCAGGAAACACTGCGGGATCGCCAAGCCGGCTGCGCGGGGGCATCACGCCCCAGCCCACCACCAGCGCGCCGCCAAGGCCGAGCGCCCCCAGCAGGAATCGGCGCCGCCCGCGGCGCGGGGTCGTTGCGTTGGCGTTCATGCGCGGCCCTCCCGCAGCGCCTTCGCGGCACGCTTGATGGCGGTGCGCACGCGCGGATAGGTGCCGCAGCGGCACAGGTTGGTGATGGCCGCATCGATGTCGGCATCCCCAGGGTCTGGCTGCCGGGCCAGGAGGTCCGCCGCTGCCATCAGCATGCCCGACTGGCAGTAGCCGCATTGCGGCACCTGTTCGTCAATCCAGGCCTGCTGCAGCGCGTGGCGCTTGCCCGGTGCGCTGGCCAGCCCTTCGATCGTGGTGATGCGCTTGCCGGCCACCGCCGCCACGGGCAGGACGCAGGACCGCACCGCCGCGCCATCCAGATGCACGGTACACGCACCGCAAGCCGCGACGCCGCAGCCGAACTTCGTGCCTGTCAGGTTCAGGTGGTCCCGCAACACCCACAGCAAGGGGGTGGCCGGGTCGCATTCAACGCTGACCGGCTGGTGGTTGACGTCCAGATCCATGTGTTATCTCCTTGCCCTTACCGAAATGCATGCTGGCTTGCCGCGCATGCCGAGCGCGTTGGCCGCGCAGTTGCGCAGACCATCGACGGCCCATTAGCCAGTCCTGCCTGACCGGCGCCGGCTTGCCTTGCGAAGTGTAGTGACATCGCCCGCCCCCAGGGCCGGGCTTTCCATTTCCCCTGACCGCATCCGCGACAGCACCCTCCTCGCGTTGGTGGCGCAGTCAATATCCTCAGGCTTCGCCTCGATCTCCGCCAGCAGTGCGACGAGGTGCGCCTTGCTCTGCGCAAGCCGCGCCTCCAGCGCCTCGATGTCCTGCACCTTGCCGCGGAGCGTTTCAATCAACGAGCCATGCTTCCAGTGCGCCAGGTCGGGCGGTAGCAGCGTACGAATCTCGTCGAGACTAAAACCGGCCTGCTGCGCAGCCGCGATCAGGTCGAGCACCAGCACCGTTTGAGGCGGATAGGTCCGGTAACCGTTCGGCTGACGCTCGACCTTCAACAGGCCGATGCCTTCGTAAAAGCGGATGCGCGAAGGGGCAAGGCCAGTGCGCTCCGCCAGTTCCCCGATCTTCATGCTCGCCACACTCCTCAAACAATTTGAAGTCGCCCTCAAGAATCTCCGGCTCTAACCGTCAGTTAAAACGCGCTACCCAACCTAACGGCAGGGCTCAGCGTTTGGCCAACGCCATCTTGGCTTGCAGGCTGGATGAGCGGGCATCTTTCAGGTGCTTCGTCATATCACCTCGAAGCGCAAACCAGCATGGCGCGTCAGGCGGTCGATAAAGCGCTCGTCGAATATCGTCGCCGGTGTCCAGAAGCCGCCACCGCGCCCGATCTTGGTACCGTTCTTAACGTGGTCCAGTGCCAGACTGGCCGCCGCCTGGCCGAGTATCTTGCTAGTGGAGCCATAACCCGGATCGCGATCACCGGTGACTTTCACACGTAAGGTCTGCCCCCCTTCGGTTCGACCCAGGAAGCGTAGATCGTAGCGACCGGCCAACTGTGCCGCAGGGCTGGGCCCTTCACCGGGCTTGGGCAACAAGAAGCGCTCCATCACGCCGCGTATGGGGCTGATGACGGCTCCCACCATGAACGCACCGAGACCCGCCACGATCGTCAGTGCGGTCAAGCGGCCTTTGAAACCCACCCCTGTCAGCAGCGCTTCGTCATACGTGAACGGATTGCCATAGGCCTTGCCTGACAAGGCGTTGGATCGGTGAACCACGCGCTCATTGATCGCCGCCATGACGAAGGGGGCTATCCAGGCATCGAAGTCAGTATCGAATTCGGCGGCGCTAACGTAGTGCTGGCGTGCCGTGAAACCGTGGCCTCTGGGGCAAAGTGCATAGGGGTTGACCAGCTCCTTGCGCAAGGAAGGATCGGCAGCGGCCTCCTTGACCACATTGATCATGCTGGCCACCGTGCCGCCTGAAGCGCCACCCTTGATTGTCTTGACGCGCATCTTGACATGGGCGGCCGGGGCACCAAAATGCCGCATCGCCTGTCGCTGCAAGAAATAGACGCCCATGTCGGAGGGCACCGAATCGAAGCCGCAGCAATGCACAATGCGCGCCCCCGATTGCCGGGCCGTGGCCTCATATTTCTCGATCATCCGCTTGATCCACTGGGTCTCGCCGGCGAGGTCGCAGTAGTCCGTGCCACTTGCAGCGCACACCTTGATCAGCGGTTCGCCATACAGCGCGTAGGGGCCGACGGTGGACACCACCACCCGGGTCTGCGCGCACAGGGCTCGCAACTGGGCTTCGTCAGCAGCGTCCGCCACGATGATGGGCAGGGACTGCCCCGCCGCGCCCAGCGAGCGCCTGACGTCCTCGAGCTTCGCTTCGGATCGGCCCGCAATGGCCCAGCGCAAGGTTTCAGCCTGACCAGCGAGGTATTCGGCCAGGTACCGCGTCAGGATCTGACCAACAAAGCTGGTGGCGCCAAATACGACGACGTCATAGCCTGGGGCGGTCATGGACGTTTCCTTGCGGCGCTGATTGCCGAGGGGCTGGAATTCAAGCCTTCCGGCTCACCTTCCGTCGGTCCGAATTCGATCCGCGTGAACCGCCTATGCATATTCATTGCGTTTTCTCGATGATTGACCCTGTACGCGGTACCTGAGACAAGCCGATCAACAGTGGGCAGCCAACACTTTAAGGTTAAACACAACTTTAAGGTCAAGCATCCAGATGCGGATAGTTCGGGTTGGTCTCATTTCGGTCACCTTGTGGGGCCAAACAGCCGCCAGTCGGCGTCCAGTTCTCGCAGCCATCCACGGCGATGCTCACACGTCACCTCAAAAAAGGGGTTGACCTTAAAGTTGACTTCAACCTTAAAGTCAAGCCACGACAAACGAGGTGACCCCATGAACGTGTTCGACAAGTTGATCCTCCGTAACGGTTCAACCGTTCCGAATCGCATCGCCAAAGCCGCCATGGAAGAGAACATGGCGGACGCTGACCACGCCCCCTCCGAGGCGCTGATGCGCCTGTACAAGGCTTGGGCAGAGGGGGGTGCCGGCCTGCTGATGACCGGCAATGTGATGGTGGACAGCCGTGCCATGACAGGGCCCGGCGGCGTCGTGCTGGAAGACGCCAGGCACCTGGACCGGTTCAAGCGCTGGGCACGGGTCGGCCGATCCAAGGAGGCGCAGTTCTGGCTGCAGATCAACCATCCCGGCCGCCAGATGCCTGCCAATCTGGGGCAGCCCACCTGGGCTCCCTCCGCTGTGGCAATGAACCTGGGCAATATGTCCAAGCACTTCAACACGCCGCAGGCGATGACGCAGGAGGTTATCGAGGACGTGATCCAGCGCTTTGCCCGTACGGCGCAACTGGGGGAACAGGCAGGTTTCACGGGCGTCGAAATTCACGCGGCGCACGGCTACCTGCTGAGCCAATTCCTCTCGCCGCTGAGCAACCAAAGAACAGATGCGTGGGGTGGCCCGCTGGAGAACCGCGCCCGCCTGCTCTTTGAGATCGTCAAGGCCGTACGCGCCGTGGTTTCGCCCGGATTCGCAGTTGCCGTCAAGCTGAACTCCGCCGACTTCCAACGTGGCGGCTTCAGCGCGGATGACGCCCGCCAGGTTGTGAAGCTGCTCAACGAGCTCGCCGTTGACCTGGTCGAGTTGTCGGGAGGCAGCTATGAGGCCCCGGCCATGCAGGGTGACGCCCGCGACGGCAGCACGCTCGCCCGCGAGGCCTACTTTGTCGAGTTCGCCCACGACATCCGCGCGGTGGCGAAGATGCCGGTGATGGTCACAGGCGGCATCCGCCGTCGGCCGGTGGCCGAGCAAGTGGTCAAGAGCGGCGTGGACATGGTTGGCATCGGGACCGCCCTGGCCATCGACCCCAATCTGCCGCGCGACTGGCGTGCGGGCAAAGACAGTGCGCCTGCGTTGCTGCCGATCAGTTGGAAGAACAAGCCGCTGGCCTCATTGGCCAATATGGCGGCAGTCAAGTTTCAACTGCGCAAGCTCAGCCGGGGCAAGGCCACTGATCCCAAGGTGTCACCGCTGCGCGCGCTGATCCTGCAGCAGGTGTCCAACGCATGCCGCGTCCGCCAATACCGGCGCTGGATGGCTCAGCGCGTCCATGCCTGACAGTCTGACTGAAGGAGCCGTCATTCACCGCCATGTTCGCTGGCCCCGCAGCCGGAACGCCCCGTGTGCCAGGAGACGCCTTGCTTTGTGGCCGATGTGCGCCGCAAAGCGCAAGCGGCTCTCACGCGTGCAGCCAGAAAAGCGACAGCCCTGCACGCCGGTCGGCTATCATGCCATTCCTCTCCGAAGTGGCCCCCTATGATTTCCGTCCGTAATGTCACGCTGCGTCGTGGCGTCAATGTCGTACTCGACCTCGCGTCCGTCACTTTCAACCCCGGCGAAAAGATTGGTCTTGTCGGCCGCAATGGCGCCGGCAAGTCGTCCTTCTTCGCCCTTCTCAACGGCACGCTGCACGAAGACAGTGGCGAGTTCTCGATTCCCGCTGCATGGAAGATGGGCCAGGTCGCGCAGGAGATGCCGGAGACCGAGCAGAGCGCGACCGACTTCGTAGTCGAGGGTGACACCGCGCTGTTGGCCGCGCAGGCCGAAGTAGCCGCCGCCGAGGCCAGCGACGACGGCATGCGCATGGCGCACGCCTACATGGCCCTGCACGACGCCGGTGCACACGATGCCCCCGCACGTGCCCAAGCGCTGATCCTGGGCCTTGGCTTCAGTGCTGCGCAGCTGAGCCAGCCGGTCAACAGTTTCTCCGGCGGCTGGCGCATGCGACTGCAACTGGCGCGCGCGCTCATGTGCCCGTCCGACCTGCTGCTGCTCGACGAACCGACCAATCACCTGGACCTCGACGCGCTGGTCTGGCTGGAAGCCTGGCTCAAGCGCTATCCAGGAACCCTGGTAGTGATCAGCCACGACCGCGAGTTCCTCGACGCGGTGACGCAGGTGACGGTGCACGTCGACAATGCCAAGCTCGTGCGTTATGGCGGCAACTACAGCAAGTTCGAAGACATGCGCGCTGAGCAACTCATATTGCAGCAGGCCGCGGTGGCCAAGCAGGCAGACAAGATCGCCCACCTGCAGAAGTTCATCGACCGTTTCAAGGCCAAGGCCTCGAAGGCGAAGCAGGCGCAGAGCCGGGTCAAGGCGCTCGAACGCATGGAGAAGATCGCACCGGTGCTTGCCGACGCAGAGTTCACCTTCGAGTTCAAGGAGCCGCTCAACGTCCCGAACCCGCTGTTGTCGATGCTGGACGCGAGCTTCGGCTACCCGGCGCCGACCGACGCACTGCCGGGCACGCCGCCCACGGTCATCGTGCGGGGCATCAATCGTTCCGTGCTGGCCGGGCAGCGCATCGGCATTCTCGGTGCCAACGGTCAAGGCAAGTCCACGCTGGTGAAGACGGTGGCGCACGCGCTGGCGCCGATTTCCGGCGAAATCAGCGAAGGCAAAGGCCTGAATATCGGCTACTTCGCACAGCAGGAACTCGACGTGCTGCGCCTGCTCGACACGCCGATGGAACACATGATCCGCCTTGCCAAGGACACGCCGGCGCACATGCGCGCCCCCGGCCAGAGTGGCACCGAACAATCCCTTCGCACCTTCCTCGGCACATTCAGCTTCAGCGGCGACATGGTCCATCAGGCGGTTGGCACGATGAGCGGCGGTGAAAAGGCGCGGCTCGTGTTGTGCATGATCGTGTGGCAGCGCCCCAACCTGCTGCTGCTCGACGAGCCTACCAACCACCTCGACCTGGCCACACGCGAAGCGCTAGCCATGGCGCTCAACGAATTCGAAGGCACTGTGATGCTGGTCAGTCACGACCGGGCCCTGCTGCGCGCCGTATGCGACGAGTTCTGGCTGGTCACCAAGGGCGGCGTCGAGCCCTTCGACGGGGATCTGGACGACTACCAGCAGTTCCTGCGCGACGAAGCCCGTCGCATGCGCGAGCAGGCTGCCGCAGAGTAGGAGGTCATCGCCTGAAATGGTGAGCTTCACAGGATTCAGCGTGAAGGTCACCATTGAGCGCCTCGAGACTGATACGAACTTCGGCGCCGAGATCGTTCTCGGACTCACTTCGCCCACTTTGTTTCGCTGGATCGAACGGCAGAGATGGGGTGAGGATTCAACCGGTCAACGCAACACACTGAAGGCTGCGTGAGCAGTGAGGGGTGTTGCATCGACCGGTTGAATCCTCATTCGGAAGCTGACGCCGGAGCCGTGCTGGGGCGAACGACGGCGGCGGGTCGGTTGCCATCGTTGCGACAATCAGCCGCTCCCGGCCATGGCCGGCCCTCGCTAGGCAGCACTCCCGCGTGCGGTCAGATGCCACTGAACTGCCCCGGATTAGTGGGCGAGAAGTGGTAAACAGGGCCTTACCCTAAGCCGCTACAGCGCAACAATTCTAGTGGCGGCGAATGCCACTGCCCAATGTGTGAGAATCGCCGCCATTAACGCCGCGACTAGCGGGCCGGTTCTCTCGACGCGCGTGCTTAGCACGAACCCCAACACGCCAAACAGAACCGGTGGAACGGGTATCAACAGGATCAAGCCAAACAGCATCCGCGCATCAGCAGGGCACACGTCTATTCCAACGCATGTCCCAGGCTGCGGCGTGCATAGCCGCAGGAACATGTCACAGAGGTACGCATCAATGACGGAAGATCCGACGACACTTGCCAAGCCGACGCCGACAAATGCGATCGTCACGACGAAGCGCCACCTGCTCACTTGATTTCCCAAAAGAGTATCTCCGTTGATCGACCGAGGTCCGACCATCCATAGCGGGTGCCGGGAAAGAACGCATCCCACCCCAAGCTGCGGCCGATTGTTGAAACGACGCCGGGAGTACTGCTGATCGTCAGCCGCGACCCATTCCACAGGTCAATGTGACCGCCGCTAGCGTTCCCAGCCGTTTCGCCATCGCGCCTCCAATAGTTCCTGAACGCAACGATACCAGTGCGTCCCGCGATCTTCTTTTGCCAATCAGACCCGTTGATGTTTTCCGGTGCGCCGATGCCAGCCATTGGCTTGAGCCGCAGCCAGTTCGCCATCTCGGAAGCCAGAACGGCTGTGCGCTTTCCTTCCAGGCGAATCTGGCCCTTGCCGCGGAACGACTTCATCTCGATGCCAACCTTGTGCAGGGTGACGCTCATCCGAATCGCGCATTGATTTTCAAAGCCCGCCGGCACATCTCCTGTCTTGGGATCGACGTATGGCGTTCCTCCCGGATAGGCCGCCCACAATTCGGAAAATGTGACCCTCCTGAGCGGCACCTCGGCCTGGGAGTCCACTTTTGTATTGGTTGGCACCAGTTTTTTCTTGTTAGCCATCCTCGTCTCCAAGGTGCTTTGCGAGCGCTTCATCCCCCCAATAGACTGTCAACGAACCGGTGGTCATCGTAGCAATGCGAGGCAGCCGGCCCTGCTCATCCGTGTGGCCAAACAATCCGCGGCCATCTGACGTTTCCACAAAATACGGGTAATCGGCAATGGGCCCGCTCGGGCTCACCGCTATCACCAGTTCGTCGAAGCTCTCCGGTACCGGCACTCCCGTAGTTGTGAATCCCGCATTACCGGAGCCGCGCAACCCGGATGCCCCGGCGCGCGCCCCCATATCCTCGAACCACTTTTCGCCGGCAACCAAAGCAACGATGCGCGGCGGCGTGGGGCACCGGCACAGGACAACATCGCCGTCCAGGGCAACCTCGCCCATGAACTGCATCCGGCGCGGCCCGCCCGCCTTCGCAATCGTGCCGGTGCTCTTGCAAGCTTCGCAGTAAGCCTGGCCTCCGATCAGTGCGGCCTGGTGGCCGGGATCACCAAAGGTACAAGCTGGGCCTGCATAGGGCAGGATCTTCCCACCGGGCTCCAGTACGTCGCCAACGCAGGCAATTCTTCGCCTCATGGTTGGACCTCCCGAATGTCGATGTGCTGTTTGTCTTCCTGCATATGATCTCCCTCGGGATGGGTTATGTGCGCAAATGCGCCCCCCCCATTTGGGCGTACTGCATCACGGAGATCAATGAGACTGGTCCGAATTTGTACTGAGAAATTTCTTTGTCTGTGCTGCACGTTTCCTACATGGGATCTGAGAGCGGTACCGACCACACCGACCCAAAGCCCCACTCGACGATCTCACGCTATACTCTCTCTCGTCGCTGCAACCACAGCGACCGGGATTGGAAGCCCGAACAAAGGCGGACCGCGCCGCCGCCTGGCGTTTTCATTGACAGGAGACCGCACCATGCGCCTCTTTGCATTCGACCATTCCGGCTTCCCACCCGCATGCTCAGCGTCACCCCTTTCCATCGCCGTCCTCCGCAAAGCGCAAGCAAAGCACAAGGAGACGCCCAATGGATAACCCCCGCCAACACACCCGCTACGGCCTCACCGCCGAATACCGCAACGCGGACATCCACCTGAGTTCACGGGTGCTCTGCGAAACCCCGCTGAGCCTGGCCGTCGAAAAATCGGCCCAGCTCTGCGCCCTGCTCTTCCTGACCCGTGACAATGCCGAATCCGGCGTCTTCGGCGACCTGAACCCGGAGATCCAGAACCGGGTTCTGTCGCTGGCCGCCGGACTGGCGCATGAGACGCTGGTGTTGAGCGAACTGGCCGCGCAGTGCGAGGCTAACGTGCAAGTAGCGTAGTGTGATGAGGGCTGGCCTGCGGGCCAGCCCCATACCTCGACGAGCACGATAGAACACAGCCGCCTACACGGACCGTGAGGTGTCGCAGAGAAATTCCTTGCGCTAGCCCGCGCTTCGAATACGATGTGGTCCTGATTCTCAAACGGCACTCTTTTCTGGCATGACACAAGGCAAGGCAGACCACACGGCGCACGAATGGTTCGACTCCATCGAGCAGCGCGTTGTCGTGCTCGCGAAGCCCGTTGGCCACTTGCTGGAGTGCTGTCTCGCGCTGACCCTGCAGTGCAAGAATCTGCGCAACACGATCCACTATGTCGTGCGCAATGTCCTTACCGCCTACACATGGGATGTCAGTAGCGAATGCTGGCGGCGGAAGAGCGAACTTCACACCGCGCAACAGGCGGCGATCGACTGCTTCAGCCAGGTAATCAAAGAGCTAAACGCCGCCCGCGAAGCGAAGTACCTGGCGATCAAGGACGCTGGCGGCGAGAAGGCCGACAAGGCAAAGCTCACCATCATCCCGGAGCTCGGCCTGACCGTGCAGAACATCTATCGCACTGCCATCGACCTGACGGTGCTAGACAACGTCGCCAAGCTCTGGCCCGATCAGCATGGCAACGTGGTCTATCGCCGCCTGCCGGCCAAAGCCGCCCAACTTGTCGTGGCCCGCTATAAGGATGGGTGGTCCGGATACTTCGAGGCGAAGAAGGTCTATGAGGCCAAGGGGCCTGGCGCCGCTGCCATGACGGGGGCACCGAAGCCGCCCAACTACCTGGCCAAACGCGAGCACTTCGTCCTGGAACTGCCGCTGACGCAGATCGGGCCAACGCTGATCGGTCTCGGTGATCGAAAAATCCCGGTCAACTTTGAGGAATCCCTGTCGCTGACAGCCGGGCAAATGGAGGCGTGGAACGCCTACCGAGTCGGCGAGCAAGTGGAGCGTGCCTGCGCAAAGCGCGGCATTCTGGCCAGCGCGGCGCAGCACTTGCGCATGGTTCCTAAGGGGAAATCCGTCAAGTTCGAGGTTGTGGTGCGGGTGAAAAGCCGGATCCCGTCAACGTCGCTGCTTGCGCAAATGAAGCAGTCGTTGGGCAAGGTGATGGACGGCTCAGCCAGCAGACGAAACGAGGCCTTGCGTGGTGCGGTGGCGAGCGTCGATGTCCCGGCCGCCGGCGGCGATCGCGGACTGAACAATACCCTGACGCTCGCCTTCACGACCGGTCACAACGCAGAAGTCATCAGCGGTGGCAGGCTCGATGAGGTACTGGGTCGACTGGACGAGGCGCTCGATAACCTGAAGTCAAAGCTGACCACACCAGAGGTCCGGGCGCTACAGCAACGTAAGGAGGATCTGGCGTTGGCGGGGTCCAGCCTCACGCGTCGCGAGCGCATCGAGTTCACGCAAGGGCTGAAGGCGATCTATGCTAACCCGGAGTATCGGGAACTGCGTGGCGCGCGGGAGCGCTGGCTGAACGATTACTTCCATAAGCTGAGCCGTGGCGTGGTGAACCTTTGCGCTAAGCGCGGCGTGCAGGTGATTGCTCTGGGGCAGAACAAGGGCTGGAAGGTCGAGTCGAACATGGGCGTCACGCAAAACCGGCGCTTGGGGCGGGCGCCGCTGACGCGCCTGATCGAGATGATCCGCTACAAGGCGGAAGCCCTCGGCATGGTTGTCGTGACGACCGAGGAGTCCTACACCAGCAAAACGAGTTTCGTCAGCAACGAGCCGCTGCGAAGTTTCGAAGAGGAAAAGCCGAAAAGGCAGAGGAATCAAAAGAATCTTGAGGCTGCCTCGCAGCCGCTGTCGGCGCAAGCCGGCACACCCAAGGCCCAGCCAACTGCGTTGGGCCGGCGTCTGAAGGACAAAGAACGGAATACGTTCGTCAATAACCAGGAAACCGGACGCCTGGCGCGTGTGCATGCGGATGTGAATGGTGCATTCAACGTTTTGAGAAAGGTATTTAAAGGCTTCGCTCACCACCGTAAGCTGAGCCTGAACTACCGGCTATCACGCGTGAGCCCGAGGCTTGGGCTCACTGCCATTCGGTTGACGGGCGGAGGCCGTTCCTCCGATTTGGGAACAGCGGGGAGCAGTAACAGGCGAAGTCCCCGCGACTTCATACTCTCAGCTCGCGCTGCGGAATGATGAAACAAGCCTACAATAGCGGTCTTCGCCGCTGCTGCGGCTCGCATCCCGCATTTACCGCCATCGGCCGCCCGGCCCGGCCCTGCATTCGCGCCATGTCCCTGATTCTGCAAAGTCCCGCCCCGCTGTCCGCCAACGATATCGACGCCATCCGCGCCATCGCCCAGGCTCCCACGCTCGCGCTGCGCGCCGAGTCCGTGGCGGCCGCCGATGCCAGCGCCGCGCTGACGCCCGCCCTGCGCGAAGCGCTGGACGCCTACTGCGGCCCGCGCAGCATCGACTGGGCCATCGTGCCCGCCGGCCGCAAGCTCTCGGACTTCAAGCTGGTGGCGATGGATATGGACTCCACGCTGATCACCATCGAGTGCATCGACGAGATCGCCGATTTCTGCGGCCTCAAAGCGGAGGTCTCGGCGATTACCGAGGCCGCCATGCGTGGCGAGATCACCGACTTCAACGAGAGCCTGCGCCGCCGCGTGGCCCTGCTCAAGGGGCTGGACGCCAGTGTGCTGGACCGTGTCTATGAAGAACGCCTGCGCCTGTCGCCCGGCGCGGAGAACATGCTGCAGACCGTGCAGGCCCTGGGCATGCGCACCTTGCTGGTTTCGGGTGGTTTTGTGCATTTCACCGAAAAACTCAAGCCCCGCCTGAAGCTCGACGTGACCCGCGCCAATACGCTGGAGATCGTCGATGGCAAGCTCACCGGCCAGGTGCTGGGCGAGATCGTCAATGCCGACGTCAAGGCCCGCACGGTGCAGGAAGTGTGCGCGCAGATCGGCGCGGACCCGTCCCAGGCCATCGTCATGGGCGATGGCTCCAACGACCTGAAGATGATGGCCGTGGCCGGCCTGTCGGTGGCTTTCCGGGCCAAGCCCGTGGTGCGTGCGCAAGCCAGCGTGGCATTCAACCACGTTGGGCTGGATGGCTTGCTCCAGCTTTTCCCGCATTAACTGCCGCTGCCTGCGCCCGGCACAGGCGGGCTCCACGCAGCGCGCTTGCGAATTGAAATACGAATTATTATCATCTGGCTTTGTAAGAAATTACTGAGCCCGCCATGCAAGTGTTTGCCGTGCTGCTGGGGTTGGGTGGCGCATGCTGCCTGTACCTGGCATCGCCCAACCAGCGGCTGTTGCTGCTGCCGCTATCCGTGCCCGCCACGGCACGAAGCCGCCGTGCGCGCCTGTGCTGGCTGGCCACCCTTTCGATCGCCGCCTCGGCGTGGGCATGGAGCCTGACGCAGGGCTGGCCGGCCGCGATCGCGGCTACGCTCGCCACGGTTGGCACCGGCCTGTCCTTGTGGCCTTTTGCCGGTGCTTACCGCGATGCGCGGCGCCAGCGCCTCGCCCAGGCCGGCTGATGAAAGCCGCCTCCACTCCCCAAAACGTCCGCAGCAACCGCAAACCCAAGCCTGGCATGGGCACCAAGTGGCTGGCCGGCACCCTGCTGGGCCTGCCGCTGGCGGTCGCGCTATCCGCCCTTGGCGTCATCTGGCTGCCCGGCGGCTGGCAAAGCGGCGCCATCGGCGCGATCCTCGCCTGCCTGCCGATCTGGGTGGCCATCCTCTGCGCCAGCCTGCTCTTGCCCACCAGCCGCGCGGCCTGGCTCTGGCTCGCGGCTGGCAACCTGATCGCTTACGGCGGACTGTGGGCATGGCGCCTGCTGCTTACCCCCGGCGCGGCATGAACCAGCGCACCAGGAACCCCGCATGAAAGCCGCAACCCTGCGCTTGTACCAAACCCTGCACACCTGGGTCGGCCTGATGGCCGGCTGGGCCCTCTTCATCGCTTTCTTCGCTGGCGCGATCACCGTCTTCCACGAAGAACTGCACGCCTGGCAATCGCCGCAGCGCACCGCCGCGCATAGCCCGGCCACCCAGCCGGCCAACCCTGCCGCGCTCGACCGCTTCATGCAGGCCCTGGTGGCGGCGCATCCCACGAGCGCAGCCAGCGCCTACGTGACGTTGCCGACGGAGCACGAGCCTGGTTTCACGGCCTACTGGCAGGGCCAGGCCGGCGAGTGGCACATCACTACCTCCGCCATGATTGACGGGGGCAAGACCACGCCCAAGGACATCGCGCTCGACGCGGCGCCCGAAGAATTGGCAGCATTCATCAACAGCCTGCACTACACGCTCGGCGTGCCAGTGGCCGGCGGCTACTTCATGGGCGTTATCGCGGTGCTGTATGGGCTGGCGCTGGTGTCGGGCGTGCTGCTGCACCTGCCGCGGCTCAAGCCCGACCTGTTTGCCATCCGGCCGGGGCGCAATCTCAAGCGCTTCTGGATGGATGCGCACAACGTCGTCGGACTGTTCAGCCTGCCCTTCCACCTGGTGTTCGCCATCACCGGCGCGGTGCTATGCCTGGGCTTGGTGCTGGTGATGGTGTTCAACGTCATGGCCTTCGATGGCAAACTGTCCGAGGCGTTGCCGCGCCTGACCACCGCCTCGCCGGAACTGAAGGCATCGGGCCGCGCAGCGCAGCCCCTGCCGGCCGCTACGTTGCTGGCGGCGGCACGCGCCAGCGCGGGTGAGCGGTTCACGCCGCTGTCGGTGCGCTATCAGCACTACGGCGACGCCAACGCGTTGGTCGAGATTCGCGGCGACAGCGCACGCGTCCTTGGCAACTACGGGTCGGTGTCGGTACGCGCTGCCGCCGGCCAGCCGGACAGCGGCAGCGTGCTGGCGGACCAGACCGCCGCCGGGCGCGACAGCAACCATGCCATCTTCAGCATGATCTACGCGCTGCACTTTGGCACCTACGGCGACCTGGCCCTGCGCCTGGTCTACCTGCTGGCGGGACTGGCAGGGGCCTTCCTGTTCTATTCCGGCAACCTGCTGTGGATCGAATCGCGCCGCAAACCCCGGCAGCAGGCGCAGCCGCGCGTGCACCGTCTGCTGGCGCAGGCGACGGTCGGCGTGTGCATCGGTTGCTGCATCGGCGTGGCGGCGGCCTTCTGCAGCGCCCTGCTCTGGCCCGCGTGGGCTTCCAGCCACACCTACTTCCCGGTCTTTTTCGCGGCCCTTGGGTGGGCTCTGTTACGTGCGCCGGCACGCGCCGCGATCGAGCTGCTGTGGGCCGCGGCCGTTGCCGCATTGCTGGTGCCGCTGGTCAATGCGCTGGTGACAGGGGACTTCCTGTGGCGCGCCGCGCTGGCCGGGCACTGGGCCGTGGCGGGCTTCGATATCGGTGCGCTGGCGCTGGCCTGCGGCTTTGCCGCGCTGGCCTGGGTGACGCAGCGCCGTGCGCGCAACGGCCTGCCCAACTCGGTGTGGGCCATGCAAAGGAAGCCTCGCCCTGATGTGGCGGACACTGCCGCAGTGGGATCGACGGCTGGCTAGGATGACAAAAAGGCAAAAAAGGGCCGCCCCGGACACAGTCGGGGGCGGCCCTTTTCATTTCATGCCACCAGGCGGGCTTCCATCGCGCCGCGCAGGTCGGCGATCAGGTCGCGGGTATCCTCCAGCCCGATATAGAGGCGTACCAGCTCGCCGGCGTTCTCCCAGCCAACGGGCGGCCAGCTGCCTTGGGGCCGCATGGTCTGGACGTGGTACGGCACTGCCAGGCTATGCGCGCCGCCCCAGGACCAGCCAATCGCGAACAGGCGCAAGGCCTCGACAAAGGCATCGACCTGGGCGCGCGTGTAGCGCGCATGCAGCACGATCGAGAACAGGCCCGTGGCGCCGCTGAAATCGCGCAGCCAGAAGTCGTGGCCGGGACAGTCCGGCAGCGCCGGGTGCATGACCTTGACCACTTCCGGGCGCTGGTTCAGCCACTCGGCCACTTCGCGCGCGGCGCGGTCGTGCGCCGCCAGCCTGACCGGCATGCTCGGCAGCGAGCGCAGCACCAGATAGCAGTCGTCGGCCGACACGCCCCAGCCCATCAGCATGCGGGTGCGCTTGATGCGGTCGTGGAGTTTATCGTCTGCGGTCAGCACCGCGCCCATCAGCACGTCGCTGCCGCCCGACTGGTATTTGGTAAGCGCCTGCACCGAGATGTCGATGCCCTTGTCGAACGGCCGGAAATATACGCCGGCGGACCAGGTGTTATCGATGGCGGTGAGCACCCCGCGCGCCTTTGCCGCGGCCACGATGGCCTCGGTGTCGGGGATTTCCATCGTCACCGAGCCCGGCGACTCCATCCAGATCAGACGGGTGTTGGGGCGGATCAGCCCGGCAATGCCCGCGCCGATCATGGGGTCGTAATAGCGGACGGAGACACCGAAGTCCCGTGCCAGCCATTCGCCGTGCTCGCGGTTGGGGCCGTAGACGTTATCCGGGACGAGCACGTCGTCGCCCGACTTGACCAAGGCGAAGTAGACCTGCGAGATCGCGGCCAGCCCCGACGGCAGCAACAGCGTATGGCGCGCGCCTTCGATCAGCGCGAGGTGCTGGCACAGCGCCTCGCTGGTGGGCGTGGCGTGCAGGCCATAGCGCCAGTAGGTGGTGGCACCGTCGCCATGCGCGCGCAGCTCCGCCAGGTTGCGGAACACCACGGTGGAACCACGATGGGTAGCTTGGGAAAACGAGGCGAACCCCGGCGCGATATCCAGCTCTGGCTGGACGGCCATGGTCGCCAGGTAGGCGGGTTGGGAAGCGGGCTGCTCGGGTGGCTGGCGGTCGGACACGGCGATTCCTTGTCTGGCGATAACTCGATGAACGGTCGAGCTTACCAGCATTCGGGTGCGCGTTGGCCCACCTGGCGGGCCCGCCCCTGTCCACCCCGGCTTGACGCTACCGGCCGGAAATCGAGGACTTCGGCGCGGGCGGGGCGTAGGTAATGCCGCTGTTGGGGGTCATGTCGAAGGGCGGGATCACCAGCACGCCCAGTGGCCGGATCATGAAGGGGAGCACGATGGCCGGGTTGACCGGATCGGTCCAGTTGCCGTGCACGATGCCGGCACCGTCGATGGTGCCTTCCCAGTTGCCCGTGACATGCGTGCCGTCATTGGACTCCTCCATCAGGAAAGCGCCGTTCTCGAATTCGCCGGCCAGCAACCGCACACCGCCGGCACGGCCAACGCTGTACTCACCGCGCACGCTGTCGCGCTCGTCGGGCTTGGGGCCCAGGCGCAGGCGCACCGGCTGGTCGCCGAGCGTGCCCACGTAGACCGGCAGCGATGCGTACTCCGGCCGCGGCGCGAGCGCCTTGGGCGCGGGCCCGGTCGAAAGCTGCGTACCGCGCCGCGACTCGCCCTCGCGGATGGCCTGGTTGATCCCGAAACCCTGCACCTGGCTGGCATCGCTGGCGACATTGGCGGTGCCGGGCGTGCCGGTGGACAGCTCGGTACCGCCGGCGGCCAGCGCGGCGCCGGCCAGCGTTGCCGCGGCCAGCCCGGCTGCCAGGGACAGGGAAACGGGAAGTGGCAAGGACATGGACAAAGGCAAGGACAGAGTCGCTACGCGCCGCAAGGCAGCCTCAGGTTCAGAGTCGTTCGAAAATCGCCGCGATGCCCTGGCCACCGCCAATGCACATGGTCACCAGTGCATAGCGGCCTTGCACGCGTTGCAGCTCATACAAGGCCTTGACGGTGATCAGCGCGCCGGTGGCGCCGATCGGGTGGCCCAGGGAGATGCCCGAGCCGTTCGGGTTGACCTTGGCCGGATCGAGGCCGAGCGCCTTGGTGACTGCGCAGGCTTGCGCGGCAAAGGCTTCATTGGCTTCGATCACGTCGAGGTCAGCCACGGTCAGGCCAGCACGTTCCAGTGCCTTCTTGGTGGCCGGCACGGGACCGATGCCCATGGTCTTGGGATCGACGCCGGCATGCGCATAGGAGACCAGGCGCGCCATCGGCTTGAGGCCGCGCTTCTCGGCCTCGGCACGCTCCATCAGCACCACCGCGGCGGCGGCATCGTTCAAGCCCGAGGCGTTGCCCGCGGTTACCGTGCCGTTCTCCTTGACGAAGACCGGCTTGAGCTTGGTCATGTCTTCCAGGACCGCGTCGTGGCGCACGTGCTCGTCGGTGTCGAAGGTCACGTCGCCCTTGCGGCCCTTCAGCGTGACCGGCAGGATCTGGTCCTTGAAGTGGCCCGCGCGGATCGCCACCGATGCGCGGCGGTGCGACTCCAGCGCGGCTTCGTCCTGCTGGCCGCGGGAAATGTCGTATTCCTTGGCCACATTCTCGGCGGTGACGCCCATGTGGATGCCGTGGAACGGGTCGTGCAGCGCACCCAGCATCATGTCGAGCATCTTGGCGTCGCCCATGCGTGCGCCCCAGCGGGCCGACTGCGCCAGATACGGTGCACGGCTCATGCTCTCCGCGCCGCCGCCGATGGCCACATCGGCATCGCCCAGCAGGATGGTCTGCGCCGCGCTGACGATGGCCTGCAGGCCCGAGCCGCACAGGCGGTTGACGGTCAGGGCCGGCGCGTCGATGGTGACGCCGCCCTCCACTGCCGCCACCCGGCCAAGGTACATATCCCGGGGCTCGGTCTGGATGACGTTGCCGAACACCACATGGCCGACGTCGTCGCCGCTGACCTGCGCGCGGGCCAGCGCTTCGCGCACGACCATGGCGCCCATCTGGGTCGGGGAAAGATCCTTCAGGCTGCCGCCAAAGGTACCGATCGCGGTCCGAACGCCGCTCACCACCACCACTTCACGTGTCATTTTGTGTCTCCTGGGCTGATGTTGCAGCGCACAGTATAGCGGCGCGCACGCCAAAACGAACGATCGTACTTTTACCTATCCGGACCGACGGCTGCTGGCAGCCTCAGACTTCGCCCCACAAGTCGTGGCCATCCGCGCCGGTGATCTTCACCGAGACGAATTCGCCGACCTTGTAGCGCGGCGCGCCCTGCGCCGGCGGGTCGATATAGACCAGGCCGTCGATCTCCGGCGCGTCGGCCGACGAGCGGCCGATGCCGCCGTCCTGGTTGATCTCGTCGACCAGCACGCGCAGGGTCTGGCCGACCTTGCGCTGCAGGCGCCGGGCGGACACTTCCTCGGCCACTTCCATGAAGCGCGCGCGGCGCTCTTCGCGGACTTCGTCGGGCAAGGCGCCCGGCAGGTCGTTGGCCGTGGCGCCGTCCACCGGCGAATAGGCGAAGCAGCCCACGCGGTCCAGCTCAGCTTCGGCGATGAAGTCCAGCAGCGTCTGGAACTCTTCCTCGGTCTCGCCGGGGAAGCCCGCGATAAAGGTGCTGCGGATGGTCAGCTCGGGGCAGATCTTGCGCCAGGCCCGGATGCGGTCCATGGTCTTTTCGGCGTTGGCCGGGCGCTTCATGCGCTTGAGCACGTCCGGGTGGGCGTGCTGCAGCGGCACGTCCAGGTAAGGCAGCACGTGCCCTTGCGACATCAGCGGAATGATCTCGTCGACGTGCGGGTACGGGTACACGTAGTGCAGGCGCACCCAGGCGCCGTACTTGGCAGCCAGCTCACCCAGTGCGCCGACCAGCTCGGTCATGCGCGTCTTGAGCGGACGGCCGTCCCAGAAGCCGGTGCGGTACTTCACGTCCACGCCGTAGGCGCTGGTGTCTTGCGAGATCACCAGCAGTTCCTTGACGCCCGACTTGAACAGGTTCTCGGCCTCCAGCATGACTTCCGCCACCGGGCGCGAGACCAGGTCGCCGCGCATCGACGGGATGATGCAGAAGGAGCAGCGATGGTTGCAGCCCTCGGAAATCTTCAGGTAGGCGTAGTGCTTGGGCGTGAGCTTGATGCCGGCGGCCGGCACCAGGTCCATGAACGGGTCATGCGGCTTGGGCAGGTGCGTGTGCACGGCCTGCATCACCTCGCCCAGCGCGTGCGGGCCGGTCACGGCCAGCACCTTCGGGTGCACGGACGTGATGATGTCCTCACCCGCGGCGTTCTTCTTGGCACCCAGGCAGCCGGTGACGATCACCTTGCCGTTCTCGGCCAGTGCCTCGCCGATCGCATCCAGGCTTTCCTGCACGGCTTCGTCGATAAAACCGCAGGTATTGACGACCACCAGGTCGGCGCCGTCATAGGTGCCGCTGATGGCATAGCCCTCGGCGCGCAGCTGGGTAATGATCTGCTCGGAATCCACAAGTGCCTTTGGACATCCAAGGCTTACGAATCCCACATTTGGAATATGGTCTTTCTTGATCGTTGATTCTGAAGGGTTTTTCACGGTTACTTCCAAATGTGGGGCAAGCAGGGCGGGACATGGCCGCCCGGCGGTTCAAAGCCAATCGCGCATTTTAACCGCTCGCCCAAGTTTCTCGGCGCCTGATCCCCGACATGTCTTCGTAAACCTATCGCGACGAGGATGACATCGCTGGCATGCCCGCCAGGGCGCTCTCGATCACCGCCTGGATCGAAAGCGCATCATGCAGGCGCCGGATGGCCGCATGCAGTTCGGCGGCCTCGGGCCAGGTCCGCTTCAGATAACTGAGCCACAGTTTGACGCGCCCGTGCTCATGCAGGCATTCCGCATTGGCCTGCAGTTTCTTCAGGTAGTCGGCGATATGACGGAGCACGGCCGGCCATTCCTCGCCGGAGGCCGACCTGTCCATCAGGCCGCGTATGCGCAAGGCCAGGAACGGATCGGACACGGCGCCCCGCCCGATCATCACGTCGGCACAGCCGCTGACAGCCCGGCATCGCTCCCAGTCGGCAACCGTCCAGACTTCGCCGTTGGCAACAACCGGCACGTCCACAGCAGCATCGATCCGCGCGATCCACTCCCAGTGTGCGGGAGGCCGGTAGCCATGATCGCGCGTCCTGGCATGCACGACGAGCGAGGCTGCGCCGCCTTCCGCCAGCGCCGTGGCGCAGTCGATCGCCAGCGCGGTATCGGACACGCCGAGCCGCATCTTGGCTGTCACGGCGATGTTTGCGGGCACTGCGGCGCGAACGGACAACACGATCCGGTTCAGCAGTTCAGGGTCCGCCAGTAGCATGGCCCCGCCGCCGTGCCGGTTGACGACTTTGGCGGGGCAGCCGAAATTCAGGTCGATGCCATGCGGCGACACGGTAGCAGCCTGGGCCGCATTGACCGCCAGCCATTCGGGATCGCTCCCGAGCAGTTGGATCACCATCGGTGTGCCGCCTGGGGTATGGCCGCCGTGGAGGATTTCCGGTGTGTCCCTCTCGTAGACGCGCTCGGGAAGCAAGGAGCCCGTCACCCTGACGAACTCGGACACACATCCGTCGTATCCTCCCGAGCCGGTCAGCACGTCGCGCAGCACATAATCAGCAAGCCCCTCCATGGGGGCAAGAAACAGCCGGCTCATGCGAAATCTGGCGTCGATGCCGGAAAACGGGAAAACGCCAAACCAACCGTCGGAACGGGCGTGGCCTCGGCGGCAAGCGCCTGGCGAATGTCTTGGGTTGCGGAGGGCATTGGGATTCGCGCTGTGCAGGCGAGTCCGCAGTATGAATCGCCACATTTGACAGGGGTAGCAGCCGCGGTGATTCCGCGCGTTACCCGAATCTGCGTGATTTTAACCGATCGCCCCGGTCAGCGAAGGAAGGTCATGCGTGTGCCGGGAATTCGCCTCCACGACAGCCCGGCCTGAAGCCACTTTGCGGGAAAGGAGGTCGCCGGCGCCGCGAGGGTTTCATGCGTTCCCCGGGGGGGGAATGGGAACGCGCAATAGGCCGGCGCGGCGTGCGCCGGCTCTACTTCTTGTCCGGCTGATTGAACGGGAACGTGCCAAACATGTTCTTGGCCTGGCTTTGCATCTGCTCCTGCATCTGCACGAACAGGTTCTTGCTCTGCTCGATGTAGTTGCTCATCATCCCTTGCATCATCGGGCCCTGCATGTTCATGAACTGGGACCACATGTCGGGGCTGAACGGCTCGCCCGAGTACAGGCCCTTGGAGTTCTCGGCCAGCTTGCTCTGGATGTCGATGAAGGCCTGGATGTTCTTTTCCAGGTAGGTGCCCATCATGCCCTGCATCGCATGGCCGTAGTACCGGATGATCTGCGACAGCATGGAGCTTGAGAACATCGGCACGCCGCCTGTCTCTTCTTCGAGAATGATCTGCAGGAGGATGCTGCGCGTGAGCTCGTCGCCGGACTTGGCGTCGATCACTTTGAAGTCTTCGGTATCCATCACGAGCTGCTTGACATCGGCTAGCGTGATGTAGGTGCTGGTCTGCGTGTCGTAGAGCCGGCGGTTTGGATACTTCTTGATCAGTCGCTCTGCGCCTTTCTTGGTGGTAGCCATCGTGCTCTATCCTTTTATCGTCGCTGTTGCATGCTGCTGCACCGCATGCTGTGCGGTGCGCAAATAGGGACCGCCAGCGGGGGATACAACGTGTTGACCTGCAACGCATGATCTATTTTGGTGCGGGCTAGCCGCTGCCCTGATTCTATGCCCAACAAGGCACTATTGAAAGCCGGACCCGTTAAGGAAAACCCGCACGGGGCAAAGGATTGCGGGTGTTTGGGGCCAGCAATGCCGCGCCACGCCCGCGCATTGGTGCGGTGCGGGGTGTGCGATGCAATATTGCTGCGGGGTGAGAGGCCTCCCGGGCGGCCCCGGAAATAAAAAAGGCCCTCCGCAGAGGACCTTCCCGAGACAAGAAACCATCCAGGAAAACGAGGGATGGCTTGCCGGTCATCACCCCATGTGCAGGCCGCCGTTCAGCGAGAAATCCGCGCCAGTCGAGAAACCCGACTCTTCGGACGCCAGCCACGCGCAGATCGAGGCAATTTCTTCCGGCGCGCCCAGGCGCTTGACCGGAATCGTGCCGACGATCTTGTCCAGCACGTCCTGGCGGATCGACTTGACCATATCGGTGGCGATATAGCCCGGCGACACCGTGTTGACGGTCACGCCCTTGGTCGCCACTTCCTGCGCCAGCGCCATGGTGAAGCCGTGCAGGCCAGCCTTGGCGGTGGAGTAGTTGGTCTGGCCAAACTGGCCCTTCTGGCCATTGACCGACGAGATGTTGACGATGCGGCCAAAGCCGCGATCCGCCATGCCGTCGATGACCTGCTTGGTCACGTTGAACAGCGAGGTCAGGTTGGTGTCGATCACGGCATCCCAGTCGGCGCGCGTCATCTTGCGGAACACCACGTCGCGCGTGATGCCGGCGTTGTTGATCAGGATGTCGACCTCGCCCACTTCGGCCTTGACCTTGTCGAACGCGGCTTTGGTCGAATCCCAGTCGGCAACATTGCCTTCCGAGGCGACGAAATCGAAGCCCAGGGCCTTCTGCTGCTCGAGCCATTTTTCGCGGCGCGGCGAGTTGGGGCCGCAACCGGCCACGACCTTGTAGCCATCTTTGGCCAGACGCTGGCAGATGGCCGTTCCAATGCCGCCCATGCCACCGGTTACGTATGCAATGCGCTGAGTCATATCTACTCCTTGATGGCTAGTTTTTATTGACGCCGGCGGCGGGAAGCCCCCCTCGCCGGCACACCCCTCAGACCGGCCTGCGCGCTTGTTCGCTGCGGCAAGCCCGGCAAATCGTCACTTGCGTTCCACAGCCAGCGCCACACCCATGCCGCCGCCGATGCACAGCGAGGCCAGGCCCTTGTGGGCGTCGCGGCGCTTCATTTCGTGCAGCAGCGTGACCAGGATGCGGCAGCCCGACGCACCGATCGGGTGGCCAATCGCGATGGCGCCGCCGTTGACGTTGACCTTGGACGTATCCCAGCCCATCTGCTTGTGCACGGCCAGGGCCTGGGCGGCGAAGGCTTCGTTGATTTCCATCAGGTCGAGCTCTTCCACGCTCCAGCCGGCGCGCGACAGGCAGCGCTTGGACGCAGGCACCGGGCCCATGCCCATCACCTTGGGATCGACACCGGCGGTGCCGTAGGCGCGGATCGTGGCCAGCGGGGTCAGGCCGAGTTCCTTGGCCTTGGCTGCCGACATGACCACCACCGCGGCGGCGCCGTCGTTCAGGCCCGAGGCGTTGGCGGCAGTCACCGAACCCGCCTTGTCGAAGGCGGGCTTGAGGCCAGCCAGCGCGTCTTGCGTGACACCGTGGCGCACGAACTCATCGGTGGCGAACATCACCGGGTCGCCCTTGCGCTGGGGAATCGGCACCGGCACGATTTCCTCGTCGAACTTGCCGGCCTTCTGCGCGGCTTCCGCCTTGTTCTGCGAACCGGCCGCGAACGCGTCCTGGGCTTCGCGCGTGATGCCGTATTCCTTGGCCACGTTCTCGGCGGTGACGCCCATGTGGTACTGGTTGTAGACGTCCCACAGGCCGTCCACGATCATGCTGTCGATCAGCTTGGCGTCGCCCATGCGGAAGCCATCGCGCGAGCCCGGCAGCACGTGTGGCGCGGCGCTCATGTTTTCCTGGCCACCGGCCACCACGATCTCGGCATCGCCCGCGGCAATCGCGTTGGCTGCCAGCATCACGGCCTTCAGGCCGGAGCCGCAGACCTTGTTGATGGTCATGGCCGGCACCATCACGGGCAGGCCAGCCTTCAGCGCTGCCTGGCGCGCCGGGTTCTGGCCGGAGCCGGCCGTCAGCACCTGGCCCATGATGACTTCGCTGACCTGCTCGGGCTTGACGCCGGCACGCTCAAGCGCAGCCTTGATGACGATGGCGCCCAGCTCAGGCGCGGGAATCTTGGCGAGCGAGCCGCCGAACTTGCCCACCGCGGTACGGGCAGCGGAAACGATGACAATGTCAGTCATTGGGAGGTCCTCTCGAGTTGGATGCAAATAAGGGGTGAAAGAGGCCGGCCCCGCACGGCGCCGGCCCGGACAAATCCTATGCCTTCGCCTTGACGTAGCGGCCCGGTGCCGGCTCGATCGCGTGGTAGTCCTTGTTGCCGTAGTCGGCAGGGGCCGCCTTGCGCGCGCCGGCGTGCTTGGCCAGCCAGGCCGCCCAGTCCGGCCACCAGCTGCCGGCATGCTCGGCGGCGCCGTCGAACCACTCCTGCGCCGAAGCCGGGAGCTTGTCGTTGGTCCAGTGGCTGCGCTTCTTCTTGGCCGGCGGGTTGATCACGCCGGCGATATGGCCCGACGCGCCCAGCACGAAACGCAGCTTGTTCTTGAGCAACGCGGTAGAGGCGTAGGCCGACATCCAGGGCACGATGTGGTCTTCACGCGAGCCGTAGACGTAAGTTGGCACGTCGATGCTGCCCAGGTCCACCGGCGCGTTGCACACGGTCAGCTTGCCCGGCACCTTGAGCTCGTTCTGCAGGTAGGTATGGCGCAGGTACCAGCAATACCAGGGGCCCGGCAGGTTGGTGGCGTCGCCGTTCCAGAACAGCAGGTCGAACGGGACCGGCGTATTGCCCTTCAGGTAGTTGTCGACGACATAGTTCCAGACCAGGTCGTTGGGACGCAGGAACGAGAACGTGTTGGCCAGTTCCACGCCACGCAGCAGCGCGCAGGGCGTGCCCGCCGCGCCACCCAAGGTGGTTTCGCGCAGTTTGACATGGGCCTCGTCGACGAACACATCGAGCACGCCGGTATCGGCGAAATCGAGCAGCGTGGTCAGCAGCGTCAGGCTGGCGGCGGGACGCTCGCCGCGCTTGGCCAGCACCGCCAGCGCCGTGGAGACGATGGTGCCGCCCACGCAGAAGCCCAGCACGTTGATCTGGTCCTGGCCGCTGATCTCGCGCGTGACTTCGATGGCGCGGATGGCGGCATGCTCGATGTAGTCATCCCAGCTGAGCTCGGCCATCGAGGCATCCGGATTGCGCCAGGAAACCATGTAGACGGTATGGCCCTGCTCCACCATGTAGTGCACCAGCGAGGTCTGCGGCTGCAGGTCGAGGATGTAGTACTTGTTGATGCAAGGCGGCACAAGCAGCAGCGGGCGCGCAAACACGTTGTCGGTGACGGGCTTGTACTGAAGCAGCTGGAAGTAGGCGTTCTCGTAGACCACCGCGCCTTCGGTCACGGCCACGTTGCGGCCCACTTCGAAGGCGGATTCGTCGGTCTGCGAGATCTTGCCGCGGCCAAGGTCGTCGAGCATGTTGCGCACGCCGGCCCGCAGCGATTCGCCGCCGGAGTCGATCAGCTTTTTCTGCGCCTCCGGATTGGTGGCGAGGAAATTGGCCGGCGACATGGCGTCAACCCATTGCGAGATCGCAAAACGGATGCGCTGGCGGGTCTTGGCATCGGCTTCGACCGCGCCCGCCAGCTCATTCATGGCGCGCGCATTGATCAGGTAGAAAGCGGCGGCGTAGTGAAACGCCGCGCTGCTGCGCCAGGCATCGCCGGAAAAGCGGCGATCGGCCAGGGCCGTGGCGGGATTGGCGCCGCCCTCGGCCATGCTTCGCCAGAGCGCGGTGAAGTCCTTCATGTAGCGTTGCTGGATGTCGGCCAGTTGATCGGGCGCGATTTTCACGCCCGCCATGGCGGAACCCTTCAATGCCTCGAAACCGGGGATAAATGGCATGCCAGGCATGCCCTGCTGGGTCGTCGCACCGTTCGCCTGTGCCTGACGGGACCATTCCAGCCATGTCGCTGGATCAAATGGCCCCGAAGCAAATGAAAACGGTTGGGACTTGTCTTCCTTGGTGGAAGCTGCCGCACCTTTGCCGGTTGCCATGATGTTTCGTCTCTCTGCCGTCACTTATTTGAAAGCTGGCTGGGCGGCGTACCACCACCGCGGGGCTCTCCCCCGCCGCCAGCCTCGGAACCGGTCCGCGCTGACGCCCTCGGCTGGTGACGTCATGCGGTATGCTTGCCGGACACGCCGCGCCGCAGACCTGAACGTCCCGGCGGAGCCTGCGAATGCCTGCCAGCACACAGCCTTGCAGTGCATTCGAGGCCATTGTTGCCTTGCAATGTTATGCCTGTCAATGCGGAAAAATGCGCGGACCGGCGCTAACGGCAAAATGCGCTCAGCGCGAACCTGCGAGCCTCCCTTTGGCGCCACTCCGGCCACGGGGCTAGCTTGCCCGAGAAGGATGACTTTCTGATGTACATCGTTGCAATCGGTTGGCTGTATGTGGTCCTGATGATGGCCATTACCGAGCATACCGTGGTCGCGGGACTGGCCACGTTCGTCTTTTACGGCCTGTTCCCGGTGGCGATCCTGGTGTACATCATGGGCACCCCGGGGCGCCTGCGCCGGCGCAAGGCAGAGGAAACCAGGCAGGCGAAGAGCGCGCAAGCGCCCTCCGGCTCCGCGGAGCCTGCAGAATCCGCGGGGCCGGAACAGCCGCCTGCCAGGGACTGACGCTGGGAGAGTTTCAGGCGGCCAGCCAGACCAGGCTGGCCATGCGCCCCGTGACGCCGTCGCGCCGGTAGGAGTAGAAGCGCTGCGCATCGCCAACGGTGCAGGCGTCGCCGCCGTACACCGCGGTGCAGCCGGCGCGGGCCAGGCGGATGCGGGCCAGCGCGTAGATATCGGCGAAGTACTTGCCGTCTGCGCCTGCGCGGAAGGCAAGATCCACCTGCGCCGTCTCGTCAGGCCGCGCCTGGACCAGGAATGCCTGCCGGACTTCGGCGCCGACCTCGAAGGCATCGGGGCCGATGGCCGGCCCGAGCCAGGCCAGCCATTGCGCCTGCGCGCCAGCCTGCTCGCCCATGCGCGCCAGGGTTGCCTCGATCACGCCACCACACAGCCCGCGCCAGCCGGCGTGCGCGGCGCCAACCACCGTGCCGGCACGGTCGCACAGCAGCACGGGCAGGCAATCGGCGGTCATCACCGCACAGACCCGGCCAGCGGTCGTGGCAATGCAGGCATCCGCCTGCGGAACCACGCCATCGGCGGCAAACTGGTCCTCGGTGGCAATCGCGCAGCCATGCACCTGCTCCAGCCAGCCCGGCACGGCCGGCAGCCGCGCGGCCAGCCGTGAGCGGTTGGCCGCGACCGCGGCGGCATCGTCGCCCACATGGGTGCCGAGGTTCAGCCCGCCAGGGCTGCCGTCAGCCAGGCCGTAGGGGCCCTCGCTGACACCGCCCTGGCGGGTGGTGGACAACGCGCGCACCCGCGCCGGCGCCGGCCAGTCGGGGACCAGCCAAGGCGCCTCAGTCGTCATCGCCGTATTCCCACGCACCGTCCTCGCCTTCCGTCCAGCCGTCGTCCTCGTCTTCGTCGTCGGCACGGTCAAAGTCGAGCGCTTCGATCAGCGCCTGCAAGTCATCGGGTGGCTGCGCTTCCCAAGATGCGAGCTTGCCGGTGGCCGGGTGCACCAGCCCAAGCCGGAAGGCGTGGAGGGCCTGGCGCGCCAGCGGCACCGGCAGCGGCGCCTTGATGGCCGGACGCTGGCCGCGCTGGGTGGCGGCGCGGTGATAGACCGGGTCGCCTACCATCGGGTGGCCGATCGACTCGAAGTGGACGCGAATCTGGTGGGTGCGGCCGGTTTCGAGCTGGCACATCACCATCGAGACATGGCCGCGCCCGAGCGGCACCGTGCCAAGGGTACGGAAATGGGTGCGCGAGGGCTTGCCGCTGTTGGTGAGCACGATCGCCATGCGGATCCGCTCGCGCGGATCGCGGCCGATCGGCGCATCGATGGTGCCGGACTCAGGCGTCTCGCCCCACACCAGCGCCAGGTAGCTGCGCTTGACGGTACGCGCCTGCAGCTGGCGCACCAGGTCGGTCTGGGCGGTCAGCGTGCGGGCCACCACCATCAGCCCTGATGTTTCCTTGTCGAGCCGGTGGACGATGCCCGCACGCGGCAGGCTTGCAGCTTCCGGGTAGCGGTGCAGCAGGCCGTTTAGCACCGTGCCGCCCCAATTGCCGGCGGCAGGATGGACCACCAGGCCGGCGGGCTTGTCGATGACCAGCAGCGTGGCGTCCTCGTACACGACGTTGAGCGGCACGTCTTCGGCCACGAAGGCGCGCGACTCTGCCGCCGCCTGCGGACGGACCACGACACGCTCGCCCATCTGCACGGAGGACTTGGAGCGGCGCACCTCGCCGTCGACCAGCACCGCCCCGTTCTCGATCCATTGCTGGAGGCGGCTGCGCGAGAAGCCGTTGAGGTGGCGTGCCAACAACTTATCGAGGCGCTCGCCGTGTGATGCGCCATCGACTTCGATCTCTACCGGCTGCATTTCCAATTCGATTGGAGATGCCTCCGTTCCTGCCTCCAGGCCGCCTAGCGCGGCCACATCGGTCAGGTCTTCCAGGTCCTCCACCTCGTTCAAGATGTCGGTTGAATCGGCAGCTTGCTGCTCGATGCCCTTGGCGGCGGTTTCCGGCAAGGGGCTTGGGCTATAATGCTTGACGCTATTTTTCATCCGGGATACGTTGCCCATGCAATTGATGAGCATGAAGCGCGCCAGCTGGCGCGCAAGAATTGGAGCGATTCTGCTCGCAGGCGGCTGCGTCATGCTATCGGCGTGCGGCCTGCTGTCGGATCAACCAGACGAAACTGCCGGCTGGTCGGCTAACAAATTATATTCGGAAGCCAAGGACGCACTAGATTCCGGCGACTTTACCCGAGCTGTGAAGCTGTACGAGAAGCTGGAGGGACGTTATCCCTTCGGCCGTTTCGCCCAGCAGGCACAGATCGATACCGCCTACGCCAACTACAAGGACGGCGAAACCGCCGCCGCGCTTGCCTCGGTCGACCGCTTCATCCAGTTGCATCCGAATCACCCGAACGTGGATTATGCCTATTACCTGAAGGGCCTGATCAACTTCAATGACAATTTGGGCTGGCTTGGCCGTTTTTCCGGCCAGGATCTGAGCGAGCGTGACCCCAAGGCCGCGCGCGCTGCTTATGACGCCTTCAACACGCTGGTCACGCGCTTCCCGGACAGCAAGTACACGACGGATGCTGCCGCACGCATGCAATACATCGTGAACTCGCTGGCCCAGCACGAGGTCCATGCGGCACGCTACTACTACCGCCGCGGCGCCTACCTGGCCGCTGCAAACCGGGCCCAGCAGGCGCTCAAGGACTATGACGGCGCGCCGGCCAACGAGGAAGCGCTGTACATCATGATCCGCTCGTACGATTCGCTGGGCATGAAGGACTTGCGCGACGATACCGCCCGCGTGATGGAAAAGAACTTCCCCAACAGCGATTACATCAAGTACGGGGAACGCCGCAAGGACAAGTCCTGGTGGGAAGTGTTCTGAACGTCAGGCACGGCGCTTGAGTGCGCTGGCAACAAAAAACCCGATCGAAAGATCGGGTTTTTTGTTTGTTGCCCGCCGCCCGCGCCAGGCGGTCAATCGGGCGCGGCTTCCCCTCCGGCGCCGTCGGCCGCCGGCGCGCTTTCGCCATTGCGCAGCGACTCCAGGAAGTGGACCACCGTCTCGACCTCGCGCGTGCGCTTGAAGGGCGGCAGGCTCTGCCAGATCTGGCGGCCGTAAGGCTTCTCCACCAGCCTGGTATCGCAGATCACCAGCACGCCACGGTCGGATTCCGAGCGGATCAGCCGTCCGGCGCCCTGCTTGAGCGTGATCACGGCATGCGGCAGCTGATGCACGGCGAACGGGCTCAGGCCCTTCTTTTGCAGCACTTCCATGCGCGCCGCCAGCACGGGGTCGTCGGGCGGGGCGAACGGCAGCTTGTCGATGATGACCAGCGAGAGCGCCTCGCCGCGCACGTCGACGCCTTCCCAGAAGCTCTGGCTGCCCACCAGCACCGCGTTGCCAAGCTCGCGGAAGCGATCCAGCAATTCGGTACGGCTGGCCTGGCCCTGCACCAGCAGGGGCAGCTCCAGGCCACGTTCCGCAAAGGCCTCGTAAAGCAGGTCGGAGGCGCGCTGCACTGCCCGCAGCGTGGTGCACAGCAGGAAAGCGCGGCCGCCGGCGGCCTCGATCAGCGGCAGCGCGGTCTGCACCACGGCGTCGGTGAACTGCGGCGACTGCGGCGCCGGCAGGTCGCGCGGCACATAAAGCAGGCCCTGCGTGGCGTAGTCGAACGGACTCGGCAGCGTCAGCGACTTGTCCTTGTCCAGGCCAAGCTGGGCCGCATAGTGCGTGAAATTGCCCTTCACGGATAGCGTAGCCGAGGTGAAGATCCAGGCGCGAGGGTGCCCTTCGCGCTGGCGCGTGAAGATTGGCGCGATCGACAGGGGCGTGCGGTGCAACTGCACGGTCTGCGAGAACACCTCGACCCAGCGCACGGTTTCCGGCCCGAAGGCCGCGCTGGCCGGGGCTTTTTCATCGCCATCGACTGCAGCGGGTGCTGGCACCGCCTTGGCATCGTTGCGCCAGGCGGCCAGGCGCTGGTCGAGCTCCACCGCGCGGCGATGGCACTGCTCCAATGACTCGGCACGTTCGGCCTGGCTTTCCAGCAGGGTCACAAACTCCGACAGCGCGGTTTCGAGCGCATCCAGCGTCTCGAAGAATGGCTTGCCGATGCGGGGATCCGCCTCGATCTGGCTCACCGCCAGGCGGGAATTGTCCCGGGTGAAGGCCAGGCGCAGGTCCCGCGCGGCGCGCTCCAGGGGGGCCGCGATCCGCACCCAGTCGGCGGCGTCCCGCGCGTGCGAGAGGCCCTCGGCCACGGTGTCCCGCGCCAGTTCCAGCAGCTGACTGGTGGACAAGCTTTCGCCGAAGAACAGCGTCGCCGTATCGGGCAACTGGTGCGCTTCGTCGAAGATCACCGTATTGGCCGCCGGCAGCAACTCGGCCATGCCCGTGTCACGCAGCACCACGTCGGCAAAGAACAGGTGGTGGTTGACTACCACGATGTCGGCCTGCTGTGCTTCCTTGCGAGCGCGCATCACAAAGCACTCTTTGTAGTTCGGACACTCCGTGCCCATGCAGTTGTCGCGGGTCGAGGTAACCAGCTGCCAGACCGGCGCGTTTTCCGGCACCGAGGCCAGCTCGCCCTTGTCGCCCGACGACGTGACCTTGGCAAAGCGGGCGATCTCGCGCAGCCAGGCGGCATCCTGGCGCGAAGCCAGGCGGCCCTGGATCTCGGCCCGCTCCAGGTGGTAATGGCAGAGGTAGTTGGCCCGCCCCTTGAGCAGCGCCACCGACACCGGCACATTGAGCGCTTTGCGCACCGTGGGGATATCGCGAAGGAAAAGCTGGTCCTGCAGGTTCTTGGTGCCGGTGGAGAGAATCACCTTGCCGCCCCACAGCATGGCCGGAACCAGGTAGGCGAAGGTCTTGCCCGTGCCCGTGCCGGCCTCGACGATGACCGTGTCCGCGCGCTCGATCGCCCCGGCCACGGCGGCGGCCATCTGCTCTTGCGCCGCGCGCGGGCGATAGCCTTCGATGCCGGTGGCCAGTGTCCCGGTCTCGGCAAAGATAGTGGCCAGTTGGGCAGCGTGCGAAGCCGCCGTCCCGGACGGCCCGGCAGCGCTGGCCGCCGGTGCTTCGGGCGAGTCGGGCGTGTCAGGCGTAGCGGCGTGATCAGACGGGTCTGACGTTACGTTGGCGGCGGGCAGGTCTTCGGAATCGGGCAAGGCGAGGCTTTTTGGCGAGCCGCTTCAAGAGCGGCCCGGGGCAAGGGGAATCGGGGAATCAGGAAATCAGGCGGGCACGTCCGGCTCGAGCTGAAGCTGTAGCAAGGTAATCGCATCCTTGAGCTTGAGACGGCGCTTTTTCAGTCGGCGCAGTTGCAGCTCATCGTGCGCGGCATCCGCCGCCATGCGGTCGATCAGGTAGTCGAGATCGCGATGCTCGATCTGCAATTCCATGATCTGTCGCGATAAGGTGTTCAGGTTGCGGTCCATGGGCTCCCCCGCTCAAAGCCGGCGCTGGGCGCCGGCGGGCCGGTACGGCAAATGACGTGGGCGCGGCCAGATGCATCGCGCCGACGTCTGGTACCGGCTATTGTCGCCGGTATTGCCCCCGGCTGTGGGCGCGGCGCTTAGCCGCTCAGAAACCGAAGGGACGTGGCGCGGACGCCTGACCCTGCTGCTCCTTGGCCTTGGCACGACGCTCGTCGACGTCTTTCTGCCGTTGCTCGGCGTCACGCTGCTTTTGCTCGTAAGCCTTGACATTTTCCTGCCGCTGCTTGGCTTGCTGCGCGCCCTGCTCCTGGGCGGCCTTGACGCGGGCATCGAAATCGGCCTGCTTCTTGTCGTAGGCCTGGGCATTGGCGGCGCGCTGCGGCGCATCGGCCTCGTGCTGCGCATCGCGCAGTTTCTGCTCCTGCTGCTTGCGCTCGTAGCTTTCGCGGCTGGCGCGCTCGTTGGCATCGCGGCTGGGCTGCTCCGCTTCGTACTGGGCGCGCTGGATCGCCTGCTGGCGGTCACGCTCGGCCGCCTTGAATGCGCGCTCCGCGTCACCGACCTCAAGCTCCCGCTTGCGCAGCACCTGCAACTCGGCACGCTGGGCGTCCTTGGCCTTGTCGATGCAATGCGTGACGAAGAACTTGTTGTAGCAATCGTGCTCGGCCGTGCCATAGCGATAGGTGGTCCAGGCGCGCGAGTCGCTGATGGCCTTGCGCTCCGCGGCGAAATCCCGGGGCGGCGTTTGCGCCGCGCCGGCAGCGGCAGGAGGCTGCGCGGCACCAGGTGCCGCCTGCGCCTGGCCGAGCGTTGGCAGGAACAACGCCGCCAGGCCCGTGGCAAGCACGGTAAGCCGCACCTGCGCGCGCAGGAAGCGGGCTGCGCGGAGCACAGCCGGAGTGGCGAGGTGGTCGGGGAACGCGGCCGCAAGGGCGGTCGGATGTGGCTTGACGATCATGCTTGGATTCTAACATCCGCCCTGCCGGTTGCCGTGCTTGTCGCCACGCTTGTTGACATACGGGCGGACCGGCATCCCGGCGCGGCGCCACCGCCCCTGCGGGCGCCCCGGGTCACGCGGGCAACCCCCTGCCCAAGCGCCTCGCCGCATGGCGGCAAGCTTGTGGCAAAATGCCCCGCTTTCGACCGACTGTTTTCCTGATGTCCACTCTGCCAGCTTCCGTCATGCAAAAGATCGTGTCGCTCATCGCGGCCGAACTGTCCGTCCAACCCCGCCAGGTGGCGGCGGCCGTAGAACTGCTCGACGAAGGCGCGACCGTGCCGTTCATTGCGCGCTACCGTAAGGAAGTGACCGGCAACCTGGACGACACGCATCTGCGTAATCTGGAAGAACGCCTGCTCTATCTGCGCGAGATGGAAGAGCGCCGCGCCACCATCCTCGCCTCGATCGAGGAACAGGGCAAGCTGACGCCTGAGTTGCGCGCAGCCGTCGAAGGCGCAGAGACCAAGCAGGTCCTGGAAGACCTTTACCTGCCCTACAAGCCCAAACGCCGCACCCGCGCCCAGATCGCGCGCGAATGCGGGCTGGAACCGCTGGCGCTGGCGCTGCTGGCCGACCCCACGCTGGACCCGCAGGCCGAGGCCGCCAAGTACGTCAACGGCAACCCCACCGCCGACGGCGGCGTGCCGGACGTCAAGGCCGCGCTGGATGGCGCGCGCGACATCCTGTCGGAACAGTTTGGCGAAACCGCCGAGCTGCTCGGCAAAGTGCGCGAGCACCTGTGGAGCCAAGGCCTGGTTACCTCCTCGGTGATGGAAGGCAAGGAAGGCGCGGAAGAAGAGAAATTCCGCGATTACTACGAATACAGCGAAACCATCCGCACCATTCCGTCCCACCGCGCGCTGGCGCTGTTCCGCGGCCGCAATGCGGGCGTGCTGATGGTCAAGCTCGGCCTGGGCGAGGAACAGGACGCGATGGTGCCGCACCCGTGCGAAGGCATGATCGCGCGCCATGTCGGCATCCAGAACCAGAACCGCCCGGCCGACAAGTGGCTGGCCGACGTCTGCCGCTGGTGCTGGCGCGTCAAGGTGCAGCCGCACCTGGAAACCGAGCTGCTGACCCAGCTGCGCGAAACCGCGGAAGGTGAAGCCATCAAGGTGTTCGGCCGCAACCTGCACGAGCTGCTGTTGGCCGCGCCGGCGGGCCCGAAGTCCGTGATGGGCATCGACCCGGGCATCCGCACCGGCTGCAAGGTCGCCGTCGTCGACGCCACCGGCAAGCTGATCGACACCGCCACCATCTACCCGCACGAGCCGCGCCGCGACTGGAACGGCTCGCTCGCCACGCTGGCGCGCATGGCCAAGCAGCACAATGTCATGCTGGTTTCCATTGGCAACGGCACCGCCAGCCGCGAAACCGACAAGCTGGTGCTGGACCTGATGAAGGCATTGCCCGAAGCCAAGCTGACCAAGATCGTGGTCAGCGAAGCCGGCGCCTCGGTGTACTCGGCATCGGAGCTGGCCGCCAAGGAATTCCCGGACCTCGACGTGTCGATCCGCGGCGCGGTCTCGATCGCGCGGCGCCTGCAGGATCCGCTGGCGGAACTCGTCAAGATCGATCCCAAGTCGATCGGCGTGGGCCAGTACCAGCATGACGTGAACCAGCGCGAGCTGGCCCGCGCGCTGGATGCCGTGGTGGAGGATTGCGTGAACGCCGTGGGCGTGGACGTGAACACCGCCTCGGCCCCGCTGCTGGCCCGCGTGTCCGGCCTGAACACGGTGCTGGCGCGCAATATCGTCGAGTACCGCGATGCCAACGGGGCTTTCCCCAATCGCGCCGCGCTGAAGAAGGTACCGCGGCTGGGCGACAAGACGTTCGAGCAGGCCGCTGGCTTCCTGCGCGTCAACGACGGCGACAATCCGCTGGACCGCTCCTCGGTCCACCCGGAAGCCTACCCGGTGGTCAAGCGGATCCTCGACCAGATCAAGAAGGGCCTGCCGGAAGTGATGGGCAACCGCGAAGCGCTGCGCGGCCTGTCGCCGGCATCCTTCACGGATGAAACCTTCGGCCTGCCGACCGTGCGCGACATTCTGTCCGAACTGGAAAAACCCGGCCGCGACCCGCGTCCCGAGTTCAAGACCGCCACCTTCCAGGACGGCGTGGAAGACATCAAGCACCTGCAGCCGGGCATGGTGCTCGAAGGCGTGGTCACCAACGTTGCCGCCTTTGGCGCGTTCGTCGATATCGGCGTGCATCAGGATGGACTGGTCCACATCTCCGCCCTGTCCACCAAGTTCATCAAGGATGCGCACGAGGCGGTCAAGGCTGGCCAGATCGTCAAGGTCAAGGTGATGGAGGTGGACGTCAAGCGCAACCGCATTGGCCTGACCATGCGCCTGGACGACGAGCCCGGCCAGGGCCCGGTCCGCGCGGGCCAGACCGACCGCGGCAACGCGCCGCGCCAAGGTCAGGGTCAGCGGCCCGGCCAGGGCAAGGGGTTCGGCGGCAATCAGCGCCGCGATGAACCGTCAGGCGCCATGGCGGCAGCCTTCGCCAAGCTCAAGCGCTGAGCCTCGCGGGACTGACGTAAAAAAGCCCCTGTGCCATGTGCACAGGGGCTTTTTTTCTTTCCGCGGGCCAGTGAGGCTAGCCCGGCCGCAACTGCCGCATGCGAACCGAGGGGGCTGCCGTCAGATCTCCACCTTGGTTCCCAGCTCAACCACACGGTTTGCCGGAATCTGGAAGAAGTCCGAGGGCTTGGCACCGTTCTGATGCATCCAGGCGAACAGGCTTTCGCGCCACATCGACATGCCCGGCAGCTTCGACGGAATCACCGATTCGCGGGCAATGAAGAACGAGGTTTCCATCAGCTCGAACTGCATGTTGAGCTTGCGCTGGGCCAGATCCAGCACCCGCTGCACATCCGGCGTCTCCTTGAAGCCGTACTCGGACTTGAGGATGAACACACCGCCGCCAAGATCCTTGCAGGTCAGGCGATGGTCATCGTCCACATAGGGCACGTCGCGCGTGACGAAGCTCAGGAACACCACGCGCTCATGCAGCACGCGGTTGTGCTTGAGGTTGTGAAGCAGTGAAACCGGTACTGACTCGGTGTTGCCGGTCAGGAACACCGCCGTGCCTTCGACCCGATGCGGAGGGTGCGCCAGCAGGCCGCCGATAAACGGCTCGAGCGGAATGCCATCTTCCAGGCTGCGTGCGCGCAGCAGCTTGCGCCCGCTGTGCCAGGTCATCAGCAGGAAGAAGGCGGTGCCGCCCATCAGCAGCGGGAACCAGCCGCCCTCGGCGATCTTGAGCAGGTTGGCCGAGAAAAACGCCAGGTCGACCAGCAGGAAGGTCAGGCCGATCAGGGTCACCAGGATCGGGTTCCACTTCCACACGTTGCGCATGACCACGGCGGCCAGGAACGTGGTGATCACCATGGTGGTCGTCACCGCGATACCGTAGGCGGCCGCCAGGTTGTCGGATTTCTTGAAGGCCACCACCACGATCACCACCAGCACCAGCAGGAGCCAGTTGATGACCGGCAGGTAGATCTGGCCGATTTCAGCGTCCGAGGTATAGCGGATGCGCATGCGCGGCACAAAGCCCAGCTGGATAGCCTGGCTGGTCAGCGAGAAAGCACCGGAGATAACAGCCTGCGAAGCGATCACCGTGGCGCAAGTGGCCAGCAGCACCATAGGAATCAGCAGGGGCTGCGGCACCATCAGGTAGAACGGGTTGCTGACGGCTTCGGGGTTCTGCAGCAGCATCGCGCCCTGGCCGAAGTAGTTGAGCATCAGGCAAGGCATCACCACCGCGAACCAGCCCGTGCGGATCGGCCGGATGCCAAAGTGGCCCATATCGGCGTACAGCGCTTCCGCGCCGGTCAGCACCAGGAACACCGAGCCAAGCACCACGAAGGCCTGCAGCGAATGCTCCATCAGGAAGGTCACCGCGTAGTACGGGTTGACGGCCATCAGGATCGCGGGCACGTGCATCATGTGATACACGCCCAGGGCGCCTAGCGCGGCGAACCACACCATCATGATGGGCCCGAACAGCTTGCCCACTGCGGCGGTGCCGCTGCGCTGGATCATGAACAAGGCCACCAGGATCACCAGCGTGATCGGTATGACGAAGTGTGTAAGCCCGGGCGCGGCGATCTCCAGGCCCTCCACCGCGGACAGGACCGAGATCGCCGGGGTGATCACCGCGTCGCCATAGAACATGCAGGCGCCGAAGATGCCGAACATCATCAGCAGCTTTGCCATGCGCGAGCGCGGCGTCGCGGTACGCAGCGCCAGCGCCATCAGGGCCAGGATGCCGCCCTCGCCGTCGTTGTCGGCGCGCATGACGAACATCACGTACTTGAGCGAAACCACGATGATCATCGCCCAGAACAACATGGAGATGATCCCCATGACGGCGGCGTCGCTAAAGGGGATGCCGTGCTCGGTGCTGAAGCACTCCTTCAGGGCGTACAACGGGCTGGTACCGATATCGCCGAAGACGACGCCGATCGCCCCGATCACCAGCGCACGCTTGCTGGGACTTTCGACGAAATAATGACTGGATGCGGGCTGGGTCATGGATAAGGGTAAGGTTGAAAGGCTCGCGCAACCGCTTCGGCGCACGGATATGTGCGCCCGGGATGGCGCAACGGCACCGTGCCGCTATTGCATTGCACAAACGCGCGCCATTCTAGATGAAGTGCCGGGTGACGACCACTAGGGAGCATCCCGCCTTGAGGAACCTGCCTCGTGCTGGTGACGTGGCAAGCATGCGAGGGAAGTCCCGCCCGGTCAAGCGCTTGCGCGGGGTGGACCACCAAATCGCCCACGAATAGGGGGATACGCACGTTGCTGCACCGCCACAAATTGTGTGCAGTTAGTCACAATTGAACAGGGATCGTGTGCGGATCAAACGCCAAGATAGCGATCCAGCAGGCCGGGTTCCACCGCCAGTTCGCCCGCAGGCCCGTTCATGACGACCACGCCCTTCTCCAGCACCACCACGCGATCCGCATTGGCCAGCACCGTGCGGTAGTTGCGATCCACCACCACGGATGCAATGCCGGTGGCGCGCACGGTGGCAATGACCTGCCAGATCTCGGCGACAACGCGTGGCGCCAGGCCTTCGGTCGCCTCATCGAGGATCAGGCAGTCCGGGTTGGTCAGCAGGGCCCGTCCGATAGACAGCATCTGCTGCTCGCCGCCGGACAGCTGCTGCCCACCGTGGCCAAGGCGCTCCTTGAGGCGCGGGAACAGGTCCAGCACCCTTGCCTCGTCCCAGTCCATCCGGCCTGACGGCCCTTTGCGCGCCGCCATCAAGAGGTTCTCGCGCACAGAGAGATTGGGGAAGATGCCCCGTCCTTCGGGCACATAGGCCACGCCCAGGCGTGCCACTTCATATGGCTGCGCACGGGAGACGTCGCGCCCGCCAGCGAGGATGGTGCCCTCGCGCTGCCGCACATGGCCCAGGAGGGTACGCAGCAGCGTGCTCTTGCCCATGCCGTTGCGCCCCAGCAAGCCCACGGTCTCGCCCGTGCCGACGCTGAAATCGATCCCGCGCAGGACGTGGCTGCTGCCATACCAGGCATGCACACTGCGTGCGGCAATCATCTCGCTTTGCGCGCTCATGCTGCCTGCTCCCCATGCAGGGCCGCCTGGCGGGAATCTGCCCTCTCCTCCCGCCCTTCGGCCTCCTCGCCCAGGTAGGCCTGCTGGACTTCGCGATTGACGCGGATCGCTTCGGGATCGCCCGAGGCGATCACCGTGCCGTTGACCATCACCGTGATCCGGTCCGCCACGGAGAACACCGCCTCCATGTCGTGCTCGACCAGCAGCACCGCATGGCCATCGCGCAGCGAACGCAGCAGCGCAAGCATGCGTGCCGACTCCTCCGCGCCCATGCCGGCCAAAGGCTCATCCAGCAGCAGGACGGTGGGCTGGGTGGCCAGGCACATCGCCACCTCGAGCTGGCGCTTCTGGCCATGCGACAGCGCCGTGGCAACGGTATCCGCGCAGCCCGCCAGGCCGGCGCACTCCAAGGCTTCGTCGCCCAGCGCGCGGCTGGTGCGGCAACGCTGCGCGCCCTCCCACAGCCGCCAGGCCCGCTGCGCGCGCGACTGTGCCGCCAGGCGGCAGTTCTCGCGCACCGTCAGCGGCAGGAAGATATTGTTGCGCTGGTAGCTGCGGCCCACGCCTTCGCGCGCCAGGCGCGGCTGCGACCAGCCGGTCACGTCGCGCCCCTGCAACTGCAACGCGCCGGACGACGGCGGCAGCTCGCCCGATAACATGTTGATCAGCGTGGACTTGCCCGCGCCATTGGTGCCGATCACCGCGTGGATCTGATGCAAGGCCAGGTCCAGGTCCACGTCGCCCACCGCGGTGAGGCCACCAAAGCGGCGGGTCAGCTTGCGGGCCGACAAGACCGGTGCGGGCACAGGTGCAGGTACAGGTGTGTTCATCGTGATCCTCCTTGGCGCCGGCGCGCGGCACCACGGGCCAGGCTGATCAATCCATGCGGCAGCATGGCCACCGCCAGGATGACGAAGCCGCCCATCAGCAACTGCCAGTGCTTGGTCAGCGTGCTGAACCACTCGGCGAGCAAGACGAAGGAGAAGGCCCCCAGCACCGCGCCCGCCAGGCTGCCGGCCCCGCCCAGGATCACCATCAGCATGGCGTTGCCGGACTGGTGCCAGGATGCGATCTCCGGATTGACGAAGCCGTACTGGATGGCATACAGGTAGCCGGCCAGGCCGGCGAAGGTGCCAGCCACCACGAAGGCGCCAAGCTGGTAGCGATAGGTGGCATAGCCGGCAGCGCGCATGCGCTGCTCGTTATGCTTGATGCCCACCAGCGCATGGCCAAAGCGCGAGCGCAGCACCACCGCCAGCCCAGCCACCGTGAGCACCAGCGCGCCGAGCACCAGCCAGTAGAAATGCGCGACGTCGTTGACGTCGAACGGGTGCGCCCCCAACAGGCCGAACTCCGGCCGGAAGTAGATATAGGTACCGTCGCTGCCGCCCGCGATCTTGGTGTCGTGAAAAACGAAATACACCATCTGCGCGAAGGCCAGCGTGACCATGATGAAATAGATGCCGCGCGTACGCAGCACCAGCGCGCCCACCACCAGCGCCAGCAGCGCGGCCGCGCCAAGCGCGCCAAGCAGCAAAAGCCAGCCGTTGCCCGGACCGGCCTGCGGCGCCATCATCGCGGTGGCGTAGGCGGCCATGGCAAAGTAGGCCGCATGGCCCAGGCTGACCAGCCCGGTGTAGCCGATCAGCAACTGCAGCGACAGCGCGAAGATGGCCATGATCATGACCTTGCTGACCAGCTCGATGTAAAAACGCTGCCCATCCGCATTCAGCAGTAGCGGCAGCACCGCCAACACTGCAAACGCAGCCAGCCAGCCCAGGCCGCCCAGCCAGGGCATGGGCTGGCTGCGCGCGCGCGCCGGCCCCTCCAATGCATTGGTATCGCTCGGCATATCCCTACCCCGCCTTGAACAAGCCCTGGGGTTTCCAGAGCAGGATGAGTGCCATCAGCAGGTAGACCAGCACGCCGGAGGCCTCCTGCCAGAACACCTTGCCGAACGTGTCGACGAAACCCAGCAGCAGCGAGGCCACCATGGCCCCCTTGACCGAGCCGATGCCGCCGATCACCACCACCACGAAGCATACGATCAGCACCTGGCTGCCCATGCCCGGATAGACCGACGACACCGGCGCGGCGATCATGCCGGCCAGCACCGCCAGGGCCACGCCCAGCGCAAACACGAAGCGGTACAGCACCGTGACGTTGATGCCCAGCGACTGCACCATCTCGCGATTGGTGGCGCCGGCGCGAATCATCATGCCAAGGCGCGTGCGGCGAATGACCAGGTACATGGCCGCGGCCACCAGCAGGCAGATCGCGGAGATGAACAGGCGATAGACCGGATAGGTCATGTCATTGCCGATCGGCAGAGCCCAGTCGAGCATGGCCGGCACCGTCACGCCATGTACGTCGTCGTCCACCAGGATGCTGCGCAGTTCCTCGAACACGAGGATGAGCCCGTAGGTCATCAGCACCTGCTGCAGATGCTCGCGCTCGTAGAGATAGCTGAAGAACACCCACTCCAGCACGTAGCCGAACGCCACCGCCAGCACAATGCCCAGCGGAATGGCGATCAGCAGGCTGCCGGTCAGCCCGGCCAGCGTGAAAGCCAGGTAGGCGCCCAGCATGTAGAAGCTGCCGTGGGCGAGGTTGATCACGCCCATGATGCCGAAGATCAACGTCAGGCCGCTCGCGACGAGAAAGAGCAGCAGGCCGTACTGGATGCTATTGAGGCACTGAATGAAGAAGGAAACGATATCCATGGATATCCATGCGGCAAAGCGGCAACTCGGTTGCGGTATGCGGCCCGGCTGACGCCGGGCCGGACTTCGGCACTGCGCCTTGGCGGCGGCGGGCCACTGCGTTCACCCGCTCAGAGCCGGCAGCCGCGCGCCGGATCGGCCAACGCCTTCACTGCAACGGCGCCCAGCTTGTTCTCCCGGCCATCGACTTTGCGCAGGTAGAAATCCTGCACCGGATTGTGCGCTTTCGACAGCGTGAACGTCCCGCGCGGGCTATCGACCTTGGTTTGCTCCATCGCCTTGATGACCTCGGCCTTCTTGCTCATGTCGCCCTTGACCGCCCCGGCGCCGGCGCCCAGCAACTGCGCAGCGTCGTAGCCCTGCACGGCGTACACGTCGGGCTGCAGCTTGTAGGCCTTGGCGTATTCCAGGCGGAAGCGCTTGTCGCGCGGGTTGGACAGGCCATCGGCATAGTGCAGCGTGGTTTCGATGCCTTGCGCCGCGGCGCCCTGTGCTTCCAGCGTGCCGTCGGTGAGGAAGCCCGACGCGTAGAGCGGAATCTTGTCCTTGAGGCCCGCCGCAGCCCAGTCCTTGACGAACTTCACGGCGCCGCCGCCGGCGAAGAACACGAAGACCGCATCGGGCTTGATCGATGCGACCTCGGTGATCAGCGCCTGGAATTCCACGTTGGGGAACGGCAGGCTCAACTCCTTCACCACCTTGCCGCCCTTGGCCTCGAAGGCTTCCTTGAAGCCCTTGACCGACTGCTCGCCGGCTGCGTATTTCCACGTCAGCGTGACCACCTTCTTCATGCCGCGCTCGGCCAGCACATGGCCCATGGCGTAGCCCGGCTGCCAGTTCGAAAACGAGGATCGGAAGATATTGGGGCCGCACAGCGGGCCGGTGGCCTCATCCACACCCGCATTGGGAATGATCAGCAGCGTGTTGTTTTCCTTGGCCACCTTGACGATGCCCATCTGTACGCCCGAGTGCACCGTGCCCACCACCACGTCGACCTGGTCGCGCTTGATCAGCTTGGTGGCGTTCTCCGGCGACTTGGCCGGATCGGACTCGTCGTCCACCTTGAAATACTCGATCTCCCGCCCGCCCAGCTTGCCGCCCTGCTCCTGCACGTACATCTTGAAGCCATTCTCGATGGCGTTGCCCAGCGATGCATAGGTGCCCGTGTAAGGCAGCATGAAGCCAACCTTGATCTTGCCGGTACCCTGGGCATTGGCGCCAGCGGCAAAGGCAAGGGATGCAGCGATGGCTAGGCATGCGGGGGCCAGCCCGCGCGATGTGAAGCGATGCATGGATGTCTCCTGGTGGTCAAGCCGACTTCCGTCGCCTGGGCCGGCATCGCCAGCCTGCGGGACTCCCATCCGTGCGCGGCATTCGCAGACCTCGCGAGCTGCCGGACGGGGGGGAACTGCAGGCCAACGCGCAGGGGGCGCGAAATTATTTTAGGTATGAAGTATGTGCCGTTATAAACCTGACTGCCGCGTCCGTCAACGGCCCGGGCTGGTCGCGGTGAGGCGAGTGGCCGCATCGCGGGAGTTTAAGCAGGACGGTTTGTGGCGCATATCGATGGATACCCTCAATCTGCGCCATGGTGCCGTATTCGTCGTCCTCGCCTTGCACCGCCAGCACGGGACATTGGATCCGCGACAGCAGCGGATGCAGGTCGAAGGCGCGGAACGCTGGATCGAGCCAGATATCGTTCCAGCCCCAGAAGGCGGAATCCACATCGTCGTGATGGCGCGCCAGCTTGCTGCGCAGGTCCGTCTGCAGATAGGTCTCGCGGGTGGCCCGGATACTGCTCACCGAGAGATCCTCCACCAGGATGTGCGGCGCCAGCACGGTGATGCCATCGACCGCCTGCGGAAAACTCGCGGCGTGAATCAGCGCGATCGAGCCGCCGTCGCTGTGGCCGAACAGCCAGGGCTTGCCACGTTTGCGTCCCGGCCCGATCTCGAGTGCGTCGAACAGCGCCGGCAGTGCCTCGCGTGCCTGGCGATGCATGAAATCGACGCCCCACTTTTCCGGGGCGGGACGCGGGGTGGAGCGCCCATAGCCATAACGCGACAGCACCAGCCCGCGAAAGTCGCCAGCCTCGCACAGCGCGGCGGGATAGTCGCGCCACATACTGATCGAACCCAGCCCCTCGTGCAGGAAGACCACCAGCGGGCGCTCCTGCCGCTGCGGCCGCAGCCACTGGATCTCTATCTGGATACGGCGGCCATCGAACGGAATTTCCACCAATTCGCTTTGCATGCCCTTGCCCTTCATCATCGGTCTGTCGTTGCCGGCACGATTGCCGGCTCCGGAGCCACGCCTTCGGCAGCCGCGTGCGCAGCCTCCTCTCGCTGGCGCAGCCGGAAGCGCTGGATCTTGCCGGTGGCTGTCTTCGGCAGTTCAGCCACGCACTCGATCTGGCGCGGGTACTTATACGGGGCCAGCCGCGACTTGACGAACGCCTGCAGCTCGGCCGCCATGCCCTCATGCCAGGACTGGCCGGGGCGCAGCACCACGAACGCTTTCGGCTTGACCAGTTCGTCGGCATCGGCCACGCCGATCACCGCCGCCTCCAGCACGGCCGGATGCAAGGCCAGCACAGCCTCGACCTCGAATGGCGATACATAGATGCCGCCCACCTTGAGCATATCGTCGCTGCGCCCGGCGTAGATGAAATAGCCATCCGCATCCTGCTGGTACTTGTCGCCGCTGCGGGTCCATTCGCCCACGAAAGTGTCGCGGGTCTTGTCGCGGTTGCCCCAGTACATCAGCGCGGCGCTCGGGCCCTTGATAAAGAGGTCGCCGATCTCGCCCGGCGCGCAGGGCTGGCCCGCTTCATCCAGCAGCTTCAGCGCGTAGCCGGGCACCGGCTTGCCGGTGGTGCCGTAGCGCACGTCACCGGGACGGTTCGACAGGAAGATGTGCAACATCTCGGTGGAGCCAATGCCGTCGAGGATGTCGCAGCCAAAATGCGCGCGGAAACGGTCGCCGATATCCTTGGGCAGCGCCTCTCCCGCCGAGGTGCAAACGCGCAGCGCAACGTCCGGCCGACCCGGCAGGTCGCTCGCGGCCAGCATGCCGGCGTATAGCGTGGGCACGCCGCAGAACACCGTCGGGCGCTGCTCGCGCAGCCGGCGGAACACCGCTTGCGGCGTGGGACGTTCGGCCATCAACACGGTGGTGGCGCCAACGGCAAGCGGAAAGGTCAGCGCATTGCCCAGGCCGTAGGCGAAGAACAGTTTCGCCGCGGAAAAAACCACATCGTCTTCACGCAGGCCAAGCACCTGGCGCGCATAGAGATCGGCGGTATGGAACAGGTTGCCATGCGTGTGCACGGTGCCCTTTGGGCGGCCCGTGGAGCCGGAGGAATACAGCCAGAAGGCGATGTCGTCCGGCCGCGTGGCGGCAGCGCCTTCCAGCGGCATGCCCTGCCCGGCCATCTCGGCCACGCTCGGCCCCGGGCCGCCACTACCCGCATCCGGTGCGGCGAGGATCAGCGCGGGCGCGGTGCCAGCTTTACCGATGGCATCGCGCATGACGCTGGCCAGCGGCGCCGAGACCACGGCCGCGCGCGCGCCGCTGTGGTCCAGCATGTATGCGTAGTCGTCGGCGGTCAGCAGCGTGTTGACGGCCACGGGCACCACGCCGGCCAGCAGGCAGCCGAGGAACACCGTGGGGAAATCGATGGTATCCAGCGCGCACAGCAGCAGGCGCTCCTCGGGGCGGATCCCGGCATGCAGCAGGGCGGCGGCAAAGCGCCGGCAGCGCTGGTCCAGCGCGGCGAAGCTGAGCGGGCCGGCATCGTCCACATAGGCGACCTTGTCGGCGCGGCCTGCCGCCAGGTTGCGCGACAGCAAGTCGGCGGCGGCGTTGTAGCGGGCCGGCAGTACGGAAATGGCCGCAGCAGTAGCAGCAGTAGTCGCATCGGCCGCCGGGGACGGGGATGCAATGGGGGGCGTCATGTCTCCACTCCTCGATGCCGTCCCCGGGTCGCACTTCGCCGTGGGGACGGAGTCAGGTTTGTCGTGATTTTTTGTTTTTCTTCTTGACCTGCATTTGTCGATGCATTTTATTGCATATAGCCTATTATGCAAGCAGAGAAATGCACTATATGACACGATGGCCGCGTCCCTTATAATCGCAACCCCGATCCCGGCCCCAACCGCTCCCATTCCCCATCCAGACCCGCCCGCCATGCGCCGCGACCCAGACCCACTGCTGGCCCCCGACTCCTCCGACGCCCGCCCTGCCGGCGAGCGCGATCCCTACCTGACGCAGCTCGGCGAGCGCATCCGCTCGCTGCGCGCGGCGCGGGGCATGTCGCGCAAGGACCTCGCACGCGGCGCGGAGGTGTCCGAGCGCTACCTCGCCAACCTGGAGACCGGCACCGGCAATGCATCCGTGCTGCTGCTGCGCCAGGTGGCGCGCGCGCTGGATGTGCCGCTGCCGGTGGTGCTGGCGGAGATGGAGACCCAGCACGCTGCTGGTGGCCAGCCTGCCTCGGAGTTCTCGCAGCTGGTGCAGTGGCTGGCGCAACTGCCCACGGCCGACCTGTCACGCGTGCGTGAGGCTTGCCACCACGCCCTGGCGCCCTCGGCCTCCCACGACGCGCGCCATCGCCGCATTACGCTGATCGGGCTGCGCGGCGCCGGCAAATCCACACTCGGGCGGGCGCTGGCCGCGGCCATGGAAGTACCCTTCGTCGAGCTCAACGGCGTCATAGAGCAGGAAGCCGGCGCCAGCCTGGCCGAAATCCACTCGCTCTACGGGCAGGCCGCCTACCGCCGCTACGAGATGCGCGCGCTTGAACGCGTGCTGCGGGAGAACGACCGCATGGTGCTGGCCACGCCCGGGAGCCTGGTCTCGGAGCCCTCCACCTTCAACCTGCTGCTGGCACGCTGCTACACGGTCTGGGTGAAGACCTCGCCCGAGGAACACATGGCGCGGGTAGTGGCGCAGGGCGACATGCGCCCGATGGAAGGCAACCGTGAAGCCATGGACGATTTGCGCCGGATCCTGCTGGCGCGCACCCCGCTGTACTCCCGCGCGGACGTGACGATCGACACCAGCGGCCAGGATCCCACCACCTCCCTGCAGGCCTTGCGCGCCCATCTTCGCGTGATTGGTGCGTGATTGGTAGCGTGATTGGCGCCTGGACATCGCGCAAGGATTGCGCCGGCTAGATTTATGCACTATATTTCATCGCAAAGGATGATCGACAATATAATGCATAAAGGAGACCACGATGTCCGCCCCGGCCGCTCCCACCGCCACCTCCACTGAGCAAGCCCCCGTCACCTTTGAGCGTGACCCCGCGCAATACCGGCACTGGAAACTGACGTTCGCTGGCCCGGTGGCCACGCTGTCCATGGATGTCGACGAAGACGGCGGCCTGCGCCCCGGCTACGCCCTCAAGCTGAACTCCTACGACCTCGGCGTGGACATCGAGCTGCACGACGCCGTGCAGCGCATCCGCTTCGAGCACCCGGAAGTGCGCACCGTCGTCCTCACCAGCGCCAAGGACCGCATGTTCTGCTCAGGCGCCAACATCTTCATGCTCGGCAAGTCGTCGCACGCCTGGAAAGTGAATTTCTGCAAGTTCACCAACGAAACCCGCAACGGCATCGAGGACGCCAGCCGCCACTCTGGCCTGAAGTTCATCGCGGCCTGCAACGGCACCACCGCCGGCGGCGGCTATGAGCTGGCTCTGGCCTGTGACGAGATCGTGCTGGTCGACGACCGCTCCTCCGCCGTCAGCCTGCCCGAAGTGCCGCTGCTGGGCGTGCTGCCTGGCACCGGCGGGCTCACGCGCATCACCGACAAGCGCCGGGTGCGCCGTGACCACGCCGACATCTTCTGCACCACCACCGAGGGCGTACGCGGGCAGCGGGCGCACGACTGGAAGCTGGTCGATGCCGTGGTCAAGCCGGCGCGCTTCGCGGAGCATGTGCAACAGCGCGCGCTTGCGCTTGCCGCGCAGAGCGACCGGCCCGCCGGCCAGGATGGCGTGAAGCTCACGCCACTGTCGCGCAGTCAGGATGCGCACGGCTACCGCTATGACACGGTCCAGGTGCATATCGACCCGCATGCCCGCAAGGCCACGCTGACGATCTTCGGTCCGGCCAAGCACCAGCCGCAGGCGCTGGCCGCAATCCTTGCCGCCGGCGCCGACTGGTGGCCGCTGAAGATGGCGCGCGAGCTCGACGACGCCATCCTCACGCTGCGCGCCAACCATCTCGACATTGGTATGTGGATCCTCAAGACCGAGGGCAACCCCCAACAGGTGCTGGCCACCGATGCGCTGCTGGACGCGCATGCCGGCCACTGGTTCGTGCGCGAGACCATCGGCATGCTGCGCCGCACGCTCGCGCGCCTGGAGGTGTCGTCGCGCACGCTGTTTGCGCTGATCGAGCCGGACTCCTGCTTTGCGGGCACGTTGCTGGAACTGGCCCTGGCCGCCGACCGCAGCTACATGCTGCACCTGCCCGACGCGCCGGACGATGCACCGCGCGTGTTCGCCAGTGCTGCCAACTTCGGCCGCTATCCGGGCGTCAACGGACTGACCCGGCTGGCCGCGCGCTTCTACCAGGACGAGGTGGCAATCCAGGCCGTGCAGGACCATATCGGCGCGCCGCTCGACGCCATCAACGCCGCCTCGCTCGGCCTGGTCACCGCCACCCCCGACGACATCGACTGGGAAGACGAGATCCGCATTGCCATCGAAGAGCGGGCCAGCCTGTCGCCCGACGCCCTGACGGGACTCGAAGCCAACCTGCGCTTCGGGCCGGTGGAGACCATGGAGACCCGCATCTTCGGCCGCCTCACCGCCTGGCAGAACTGGATCTTCAACCGGCCCAACGCGGTGGGCGAGCAAGGCGCGCTCAAGGTGTTCGGCTCGGGCAGCAAGGCCCGCTTCGACTGGGACCGCGTCTGAGCCTGTTTGCCCGTCCGGGCCAGGCGTCCACGCAACAAAAAACAAGACAAGGAGACAACCCCGTGAGCATCGACTACAGCCAGAAGATCCCGAACAACGTCAACCTGTCCGAGGACCGCGCGCTGCAGCGCGCGCTCGAGCACTGGCAGCCGGCCTTTCTCGACTGGTGGCGCGACATGGGGCCCGAAGGCTCGCACCAGCACGATGTCTACCTGCGCACGGCGGTCTCGGTCGATCCTTCCGGCTGGGCGCACTTCGACTACGTCAAGATGCCGGACTATCGCTGGGGCATCTTCCTCCAGCCCGCCGACCCGGCGCGCCGCATCCATTTCGGCGAGCACAAGGGCGAAGCGGCCTGGCAGGAAGTGCCGGGCGAGCATCGCGCCAACCTGCGGCGCATCATCGTCACCCAGGGCGACACCGAGCCGGCCTCGGTGGAGCAGCAACGCCACCTGGGCATGACCTGTCCCTCGCTCTATGACCTGCGCAACCTGTTCCAGGTCAATGTGGAAGAAGGCCGCCACTTGTGGGCCATGGTGTACCTGCTGCATCGCCATTTTGGGCGCGACGGGCGCGAAGAGGCCGAGGCGCTGCTGGGACGGCGCTCCGGCGACGAGGACAACCCGCGCATCCTGGGCGCCTTCAACGAGCGCACGCCGGACTGGCTGGCCTTCTTCATGTTCACCCACTTCACCGACCGCGACGGCAAGTTCCAGCTCTGCGCGCTGGCCGAATCCAGCTTCGACCCGCTGGCGCGCACCACGCGCTTCATGCTGACCGAAGAAGCCCACCACATGTTCGTTGGCGAGTCCGGCATCTCCCGCGTGATCCAGCGCACCTGCGAAGTCATGCGCGAGCGCGATATCCAGGATCCCGCGGACGTGCGCGCCGCTGGCGTGATCGATCTCGATACCATCCAGCGCTACCTCAACTTCCACTACAGCGTGACCATCGACCTGTTCGGCGCCGACCAGTCGTCCAACGCCGCCACTTTCTACAGCGCCGGGCTCAAGGGCCGCTTCGAGGAAGGCAAGCGCGGCGACGACCACGTGCTCAAGGGCGACGTGTACCGCATCCTCGACGTCACCGACGGCCGCCTGGGCGAGCGCGAGGTGCCCATGCTCAACGCGCTCAACGAGGTGCTGCGCGACGACTACGTCAAGGACACGCTCGGCGGCGTGGCGCGCTGGAACAAGGTGATCGAAAAGCACGGCGTCGCATTCCGCCTGACGGTGCCGCACAAGGCATTCAACCGCAAGATCGGCAGCCTGGCCAACGTCCGTGTCTCGCCGGCTGGCGATCTGCTCACCGAAGCGCAATGGCAGGCCGGCGAGCGCGAGTGGCTGGCAACCGACGAGGACCGCGCCTTCGTGGCCTCGCTGATGGGCCGGGTCACCGAGCCCGGCAAGTACGCCAACTGGATCGCTCCGCCGATAGTGGGCGTCAACCGCCAGCCGATGGATTTCGCGTACGTGCGCTTCAACTGACCCTGACCAGCCCGGACTGACCCACGGGCAACATGCGGCGCAGCACCGGCGACAGACCGGCCGCGCGCCAAGGAGACCAAAGAGATGGGCGCCCCCGACATCATCAAGCAGCACCTGATCGACCCCGAGATCTGCATCCGCTGCAACACCTGCGAAGACACCTGCCCGATCGACGCGATCACCCATGACGACCGCAACTACGTGGTCAGGGCCGATGTGTGCAACGGCTGCGGCGCCTGCCTGGGGCCGTGCCCCACCGGCGCGATCGACAACTGGCGCACGATGCTCAAAAGCGAGGCCTATCCGATCGAGGCGCAGTTGCTATGGGACGAGCTCCCCGCCAGCCTGCCCATGCCGGCGGACACGGGGCTCGATAGCACGCCGGATCCGGCTTCGCCGCAGACCGGGCAGGAGCCGCAAACCCAGCAGGTGGAAACCAGCCGGCATACCTCGCCCAGGGCGCCGTGGTCGGCAGCGCATCCGTATGTCAACCTGCATGGCGTGCGCGCCCCCGTCACCGCCACCGTGGCCGGCAACTACCGTCTCACCGCCGACGACGCATCGAGCGATGTGCATCACATCGTGCTGGATTTCGGGCAGCACTTTTTCCCGGTGCTGGAAGGCCAGGCCATCGGCATCGTGCCGCCCGGCACCGACGCCAACGGCAAGCCGCACTACATCCGCATGTACTCGATCGCCAGCCCGCGCGACGGCGAGCGGCCGGGCTACAACAACCTCGCGCTTACCGTGAAGCGCGTCGAGCAGGATCATGAAGGGCAACCGGTGCGCGGCGTGGCATCCAACTTCCTGTGCGACCTCGCGCGCGGCGACGAAGTGCGCGTGGTCGGCCCGTTCGGCACCACCTTTCTGATGCCCAACCACCGCGAAGCCAGCGTGATGATGATCTGCACCGGCACCGGCTCGGCCCCGATGCGCGCCATGACGGAGCACATGCGGCGCAACCTCGAGCAATTCGACGGACAGCGCCTGTTGTTCTTCGGCGCCCGCAGCGCGCGGGAGCTGCCCTACTTCGGCCCGTTGATGAAACTGCCGCCGAGCTTCCTCGATATCCATCTCGCCTTCTCGCGCGATCCCGGCCAGCCCCGGCGCTATGTGCAGGACGCCATCCGCGAGGCCGGTGCCCGCGTGGCGGCGCTGCTCAACGATCCGCACGGCCACGTCTACATCTGCGGGCTCAAGGGAATGGAAGACGGGGTGCTGGCTGCGTTCGCAGAGGTCTGCGCCAGCGCCGGGCTGGCCTGGGGTGAACTGGAAGCCGCCATGAAGACGGAGGGACGGCTGCATATCGAGACGTACTGATCCGGCGCAAGGCCTCGCTGCGTTGCGCCCCACACCCGCGCAACGCAGAGCGCCACAGAAAGTCAAATACAGGACAAGTGAGCATTCTGCAGTAGGCGAGGCCACCAAGCCATGCGGATAAAGATGGCGTTTTCCTGCTTCCCTTACGAAACGAACCGCCTATAATGTTTCTGAAGAAACAGGAGCGAGGCGATGCAACCCAAGCAAGTCCCCGAGCATCTTCCTGCCGGCAGTCCGGACCCCGGCACCACCCTCACCAAGGCGGTCATGCGCGCAGCCGGCTTCCTTGGCATCAGCCAGGCAGGCGTGGCCAACGTGCTGGGCATCAGCACCGCCTCGGTTTCCCGCATGGCTTCCGGGGGCTATGTGCTTGACGCGCATCGCAAGGAATGGGAGTTCGGCGTGCTGTTCGTGCGCCTGTTCCGCTCGCTCGACGCCATCCTCGGCCACAGCGACCAGGCCCGCCTCTGGCTGGCCAACGAAAACCTGGCGTTGGGTGGCAAGCCGCTCGACCTGATCCGCACAACAGAGGGCCTGGTACGTGTCGTTCACTATCTGGATGCCACCCGCGGTCGCGTCTGAGCGCAAGCCGTTTGCGCTCACGCTCTGGCGCGCGGTAGAGGCCCAGCATGTGGTATCGACCATGCCGCTGGTCGACAGCCTGGAGGAGCAAGCCGTGCTGGAAGCCGTGCTGGACGCCGGCAAGCCCGCGGTGCCCGCCGACGCACGCCACCTGCACTATCTTCTGTTCACGCCCTTTCGCTACCCGCCCTCGCCCTGGGGCTCGCGCTTTCGCGCCGAGCAGGATCCTGGCGTGTTCTACGGCGCGGACGATATTCGCACCGCCTGCGCGGAACTGGGCTACTGGCGCTGGCGCTTCCTGCTCGACAGCCCGGCGCTGCCGCGCATCGACGCCCGGCCCCACACCTTGTTCCAGGTCAGCGTGCGCACCGACGGCATCGCGCTCGACGCCCCGCCCTTTGCCGAAGACGCGGCGAAGTGGACCGATCCCGACCACTATGATGCCTGCCAGGCCTTGGCCCGCACGGCCCGGGAAGCTGGCCTCGGCATGATCCGCTACACCTCGGTGCGCGACCCGGAGCACGGCGCCTGCGCCGCACTGCTGACCCCGCGCGCCTTCGCCGATCCGCAGCCACGCACCACCACCACCTGGATGCTGACCGTACGGCCTGACCGCGTCATCTGGCAACGCGACGACCTGCTGCAGCGGGACAGCTTCCAGTTTGCCGCCAGCTTCTGGCAGCGCAGCAAGGCCAGCCCGGACCCTGCCTGAGCCCCGGCGCGCCATTGCGGCCACGATCCTTATCGGGGCGAGTTCTTGCGCCCTTCGCCATTCCTGCGCAATTGGCTGTTGCACTGCGACAAGATTTGCCTTATAATCTTTTTCTTCGACGGACGCGGGGTGGAGCAGTTGGCAGCTCGTCGGGCTCATAACCCGAAGGTCGCAGGTTCAAGTCCTGCCCCCGCAACCAAACGCCTGCATGCCAATGCAGCCACGGTCGAATGCAAAGCAAACCAACGCCCTATACGGGCGTTTTTTGTTTTGTGCGCCGGGTGCCTGGCTTCGGTGCGGTCCCGCGCGCTGGCCACCCCAAACTAGCATCCCACCCCCGGCAGCCCCCATCGGCGGTGATACACTTTCGCCATTCCTCCCGGACGCCTCTCATGAAATTCTGCTCGAACTGCGGCCATGCGGTCGTGCTGCGCATCCCTGAAGGCGACTCGCGCCTGCGTTCTGTGTGCGACAACTGCGGCACCATCCACTACGTCAACCCGCGCAATGTGGTCGGCACCATTCCCGTGTGGGAGGATAAGGTGCTGCTGTGCAAGCGCGCCATCGAGCCGCGCTACGGCTTCTGGACGCTGCCGGCCGGCTTCATGGAGATCGGCGAGACCACCGCGCAGGGCGCCGCGCGCGAGACGCTGGAGGAGGCCGGGGCACGGGTGCAGGTCGGTGAACTGTTCTCGATCCTGAATGTGCCGCATGTGCATCAGGTGCATATGTTCTACCTGGCAACGCTGGAGGACCTGGACATCTCGGCGGGCGAGGAAAGCCTGGAGGTGAAGCTGGTCGAGGAAGCCGACGTACCCTGGGACGAGCTGGCCTTCCCCACCGTGATCCATTCGTTGCGCTGCTTCTTCGCGGATCGCGCGGCGGGACGGCTGGCCGACGGCACCTTCCGCCTGCACAGCCTGGATATCGACAAGCCGATGCGCCCGCTGACCACCCGGGCCACGGTCGAACCCTGAACCCGGGCGCGTTGCCCGCACTGCCCGCATGATCACCTGGCTGGATCCGCATGATCCGTTCCCGCCGGTCGAGCGTGCGCTCGGCCCGGGCTCCGACGCGCCCGGCCTGCTTGCGGCCAGCCGCGAGCTGTCGGCCCAGCGCCTGCTGCTGGCTTACCGGCAAGGCATCTTTCCCTGGTATGCCGAAGGCCAGCCGGTGCTGTGGTGGAGCACCGATCCCCGCATGGTGCTGCCGCCGCAGGCACTGCGCATTTCCAGCACCTTTCGCAAGACCCTCAAGCGCGTGCTGCGCGACCCGGACTGGGAAGTCCGCGTCGACGACGACTTTATCGCCGTCATGCAGGCCTGCGCCGAAACCCCGCGCGATGGCCAGCATGGCACCTGGATCACCGAGGACATCATCGCCGCCTATGGCGCACTCCACCGCAATGGCTTGGCGCATTGCGTGGAGACCTGGTACCAGGGCGAGCGCGCGGGCGGCCTGTACGGCGTGGCGCTCGGGCGGATGTTCTATGGCGAATCGATGTTCGCGCGGCGCACCGACGCCTCCAAGATCGCCCTGGCCGCGCTGTGCGCGTTCCTCGGCAACCACGGCGTGGCGATGATAGACTGCCAGCAGGAAACCGATCATCTGGCTTCGCTCGGGGCGAGTCCTATCCCGCGTGCGGAGTTTGCGGCCCATATCCGCATTGCCACCCGCCAGCCAGATATCGTGCCGTGGGGTTTTGACAAGACGGTGCTGGAGAGATGGACTCAGGTGCAGTCATAGGGCGCGCCGCATTGGCCACTCGCCGCACGGCTTGGCCGCAGCGCCATCGGCTTTCCCGCGTTGCTGTTTCATCCCTGGCCGTTGCAGACACATGAGCAAGCTAAAGGAACTCCCCCTTTCCGCGTTGCAGTTCTACGCTACGGCACCCTACGCTTGCAGCTACCTAGATGGCCGCATGGCGCGCTCTCAGGTGGCCACGCCCGCCCACCTGATCAATGCCGATGTCTATTCGCGGCTGGTGCGCGCCGGCTTCCGGCGCAGCGGCATCTTTACCTACCGCCCCTATTGCGATGAATGCCACGCCTGCACGCCGTGCCGCGTAGTGGTCGACCAGTTCCGCCCGGACCGCAGCCAGCGCCGAGCCTGGCGCCAGCACGGCAGCCTGCAGGCGCTGGTGGCGCCGCTGACCTATGTGGAAGAGCATTATTCGCTCTACCTGCTGTACCAGTCGATGCGCCACGCCGGCGGCGGCATGGACCAGGACAGCCGCGACCAGTACGAGCAGTTCCTGCTGCAAAGCCGGGTCAACTCGCGGCTGGTTGAATTCCGCGAGCCGCCGGGCTCGCCAGAGGCCGGGCGGCTGCGCATGGTCAGCATGATCGATGTGCTCGACGACGGCCTGTCCTCGGTCTACACCTTCTACGACCCGCTGGAGGTGCACGCCAGCTACGGCACCTACAACATCCTGTGGCAGATCCAACAGGCCCGCGAGCTCGCCCTGCCACACCTGTACCTGGGCTACTGGATCGCCGATAGCCGCAAAATGGCCTATAAGGCGCGCTACCAGCCGCTGCAGGTGCTGACCGCAAACCAGTGGCGCGCGTTCGATGAGATGCAAGCGTCGCTCCGGGATACAGCGCGTGCCGTGGCATCGCCCACTGCTGTGCCAGTCGTGCCGCCGCAGCCCGGCGACGAAGCCCCGGAAAACAGCCTGTAGCGGACAGCCTGCGCAAGTCATGCCCGCGCCAGCGGCGCAGTACCCGATCCGGCCCAACCGTTACAATGCCGCCTTGGTCCCGACTTCCAAGCTGATTCCCTGTGCTGAACGCGCTCTACCCCCTGTTTCGCCCCGCCCTGTTCTCGATGGATGCGGAGGACGCTCACCATTTCACCCTCAACAACCTGCTCCGCGCCAAGCGCATGGGGCTGGCGGGCTGCATCGGCAATACCATCGCCGATGACCCGCGCACGGTGATGGGCGTGCGCTTCCCCAACCCGGTTGGCCTGGCCGCCGGGCTCGACAAGGATGGCGCCTACATCGACGGGCTGGCCGCCTTCGGCTTCGGCTTTATCGAGGTGGGCACCGTAACGCCGCGCCCGCAGGCGGGCAACCCGCGGCCGCGCATGTTCCGCCTGCCGCAGGCGGATGCGCTGATCAACCGCATGGGCTTCAACAACGGCGGCGTGGATGCCTTTATCGCCAATGTGAACGCATCGCGCTGGAAGGCCGAAGGCGGCGTGCTGGGCCTGAACATCGGAAAGAACGCCGATACGCCGATCGAGCGCGCGGTGGACGATTACCTGCACTGCCTGGAACGGGTCTACCCGCATGCCAGCTACGTCACCGTCAATATCTCCTCGCCGAACACCAAGAACCTGCGCCAGCTGCAAGGCGCCAGCGAGCTCGACCACCTGCTCTCCACGCTCAAGGACGCGCAGCAGCGCCTGGCCGACAAGCACAAGCGCTACGTGCCGCTCGCGCTCAAGATCGCGCCAGACCTCGATGCCGACCAGATCGGCAATATCGGCGACGCGCTGGTCCGCCACCGGATCGACGGTGTGATCGCCACCAACACCACGATCGCCCGCGACGCCGTCAAGGGCCTGCCGCACGGCGAGGAAGCTGGCGGCCTGTCGGGCCGGCCGGTGTTCGAGTCATCCACGCGCGTGGTCAAGGGCCTGCGCGCGGTGGTTGGAGACGCGGTGCCCATCGTAGGCGTGGGCGGCATCTTCAGCGGCGCCGATGCGCAAGCCAAGATCGCGGCCGGCGCGCAACTGGTGCAGGTGTACAGCGGGCTGATCTACCGCGGCCCGGTGCTGGTCAAGGAATGCGCCGCCGCGCTACGCGCCTGACGGCCCCGGCCCGAACCCGCTTTTGCGCCTTATCACCCCAGCCTCACAAGGATAGCCATGGAAACCACCCGTCTTGGCCGCAGCGACCTGCAGGTTTCACGCATCTGCCTGGGCACCATGACCTTCGGCGAGCAGAACACCGAAGCCGAAGGCCACAGCCAGCTCGACTACGCGGTGTCGCGCGGCATCAACTTCATCGACACCGCCGAGATGTACCCGGTCAAGCCGCGTGCCGAAACCTATGGCAGCACCGAGCGCATCGTCGGCACCTGGCTCAAGCGCCAGCAGCGTGAGCGCATCGTGCTGGCCACCAAGGTGGCGGGCCCGGCGCGCATGCCGTGGATCCGCAATGGCGGCGACCTGACCCCGGACAGCATCCGCGCGGCGGTGGACGCCTCGCTGGCACGCCTGCAGACCGATTACATCGACCTGTACCAGATCCACTGGCCCGCTCGCAACGCGCCCATCTTCGGGCAAAAGCAGTTCGATCCGGCCAATGAGCGCGAGTGCGCCTCGATCCAGGCGCAGCTCGAAGCCATGGGCGAGCTGGTGCGCGCGGGCAAGATCCGCTATGTCGGCGTGTCCAACGAAACGCCGTGGGGCGTGGCCGAGTTCGTCAAGCAGGCAGAGCTGCACGGCCTGCCGCGCATCGCCACCATCCAGAACCCGTACAACCTGCTCAACCGCAGCTTCGAGCAGGGCCTGGACGAGGCGTGCTTTCGCACCGACGTAAGCCTGCTGGTATACAGCCCGCTGGCCTTTGGCCAGCTCACCGGCAAGTACCTCGGTGGCGACCTCGCCCACCCCGTGTTTGACGCGCAAGCCAAGGGCCGCCTGACGCGCTTCCCGCCCGACTGGAGCCCGCGCTACCTGCGCCCGGAAAGCCTGGCCGCGGCCGCCCGCTATGTGACGCTGGCACGCGAGCACGGCCTCTCGCCGGCAACGCTGGCGCTGGCCTGGAGCTACTCGCGCTGGTTCGCGGCGAGCACCATCATCGGCGCCACCTCGCTGGAACAGCTGCGCGAGAACATCGATGCCTGGCAAACGCCGCTGCCCGAGGCGATAACCGCGGCCATTGCCCGCATCCACGCCGAAATCCACAATCCTGCGCAGTAACGTTTCCGCGCTCCAGGCACCAGCGGCGGTGCGCCGCCCGGAGCCGCCCATGGCGTGCTCCGGGCCTGCCGTTTTCCCCTACTGACGCGCTGGAACAGGGCAAAACCGGGCAAAATTCGCCTCGAAAATGGTATCCTCGCAGGCTTATCGCCGTCGTATCCGCTGTACAAGAGCGTCCTCCAGCCTGCCGCCTGGTGTATCGCCCACACAACGGACCGGCCGGTTGGCGCAGCGCGCCGCCGGGCAAGACGGCGGACCAGTTCTTATCGAGAACGAAACGCGGCTCATCACCCAGAACCCATATCCGGGGGAGATTAAAAATTATGAAGTGTCTCAAGACATCGACCAAGACCATCCTGGGCAGCGCCGTCGCCCTCGCGCTGCTGTACGGTGGCGCCGTGCAGGCCCAGACCGTCAAGGTGCTTTCGATCGTCGACCATCCCGCGCTGGACGCCATCCGTGATGGCGTGCGCGACGAGCTGAAGACCGCCGGCTTTGATGCCGACAAGAGCCTGAAGTGGGAATACCAGAGCGCGCAGGGCAATACCGGCACGGCCGCGCAGATCGCCCGCAAGTTCGTTGGCGACCAGCCCAATGTGATCGTGGCCATCGCCACGCCGTCGGCCCAGGCCGTGGTGGCCGCCACCAAGTCGGTGCCGGTGGTGTACTCCGGCGTGACCGATCCGGTCGCCGCCCAGCTGGTCAAGAGCTGGAGCGCATCGGGCACCAATGTGACCGGCGTGTCGGACAAGCTGCCGCTGGACCGCCAGGTTGCCCTGATCAAGCGCGTGGTGCCCAAGGCCAAGACGGTCGGCATGGTCTACAACCCTGGTGAAGCCAACTCGGTGGTGGTGGTCAAGGAACTGAAGGCGATGCTGGCCAAGGAAGGCCTGACGCTGAAAGAAGCCGCCGCACCGCGCACGGTCGACATCGGCGCCGCCGCCAAGAGCCTGATCGGCAAGGTCGATGTGATCTACACCAACACCGACAACAATGTGGTGTCGGCGTACGAAGCCCTGGTCAAGGTCGCCAACGAGTCGAAGATCCCGCTGGTGGCTGCCGATACCGACAGCGTCAAGCGTGGCGCCATTGCCGCGCTGGGCATTAACTACGGCGACCTCGGCCATCAGACCGGCAAGGTGGTGGTGCGTATCCTGAAGGGCGAGAAGCCCGGCGCGATCGCTTCGGAAACCAGCGACAAGCTGGAGCTGTTCGTGAACACCGGCGCGGCCGAGAAGCAAGGCGTGACGCTGTCGCCCGAGCTGATCAAGGAAGCGAAGACCGTCATCAAGTAATCACGGCACGCTGACCCTGCGCGTTCGCGCGCAGGTGGCTCTATCCGGGCCCGCCCCCGGAAACGCCTGCGCCGCGCCGCCTGACCCGGGCAGCGCGCCAGGCGTTTTCAGATTCGGCCTCCCGTGCCGGACACAAGCAACTGGATTTCCCCCATGTCCCTCTTTTCCCTGCTGGGCGCCCTGGAGATCGGCCTGATCTTCAGCCTCGTCGCCCTGGGGGTGCTGATCTCCTTCCGCATCCTCAATTTCCCCGATCTGACCGTCGATGGCAGCTTCCCGCTGGGTGGCGCCGTGGCGGCCACGCTGATCGCCTCGGGCCAGGATCCGTTCATCGCCACCGGGCTGGCGATCGTTGCGGGCGCCTTTGCCGGCTTCGTCACGGGCTGGCTCAACGTGCGCCTCAAGATCATGGACCTGCTGGCCAGTATCCTGATGATGATCGCGCTGTACTCGATCAACCTGCGCATCATGGGCAAGCCCAATGTGCCGCTGATCACCGAGTCGACCATCTTCACCATCCTGCAGCCGGACTGGCTGCCCGACTACATGCTGCGCCCCGCGCTGCTGCTGATCGTGGTGGTCGTGGCCAAGCTTGGGCTGGACTGGTTCTTCTCCTCGCAGCTCGGCCTGGCCATGCGAGCCACCGGCGCCAATCCGCGCATGGCGCGCTCCCAAGGCATCGCCACCGGCCGCGCCACGCTGGCGGGCATGGCGCTGTCCAACGGCCTGGTAGCCCTCGCGGGCGCGCTGTTCGCGCAGACCCAGGGCGGCTCCGATATCTCCATGGGCATCGGCACCATCGTGATCGGCCTGGCCGCGGTGATCATCGGCGAGAGCATCCTGCCGGCGCGCCGGCTGGTGTACACCACGCTGGCCGTGGTGCTGGGCGCCATCCTCTACCGCTTCTTCATTGCGCTGGCCCTGAACAGCGAGTTCATCGGCCTCAAGGCACAAGACCTGAACCTGGTCACTGCCGTACTGGTGACGGGTGCCCTGGTGCTGCCCGGGACCCGCAAGAAGCTGTTCGGCCGCAAGAACGGAGGTGCCTGAGATGCTGCGCGCACAAGACCTGAAACTCACCTTCAATCCCGGCACCCCGATCGAGACGCGCGCGCTGCGCGGCCTCAGCCTGGATATCCCGACGGGCCAGTTCGTTGCCGTGATCGGCTCCAACGGCGCCGGTAAATCCACCTTCCTCAATGCCATCAGCGGCGATCAGATGGTGGACACCGGCCGCGTCACGATCGACGACGTCGACGTCACGCGCAAGCCGGCCTGGGACCGCGCCCCGCTGGTGGCACGCGTCTTCCAGGACCCGATGGCGGGCACCTGCGAGGCACTGACGATTGAAGAAAACATGGCGCTGGCCATGGCGCGCGGCAGCCGCCGGGGCTTTCGCGCGGCGCTGAACAAGCCCTCGCGCGAGCTATTCCGCGACAAGCTGCGCCTGCTCAACCTCGGCCTGGAAAACCGCCTGACCGACCGCATCGGCCTGCTGTCGGGCGGCCAGCGCCAGGCCGTGAGCTTGCTGATGGCCTCGCTGCAGCCCTCGCGGATCCTGCTGCTGGACGAGCACACCGCCGCGCTGGACCCGAAGACCGCCGCCTTCGTGCTGGAGCTGACCGCCAAGATCGTGGAGCAAGCCAAGCTCACCACGATGATGGTCACGCACAGCATGCGCCAGGCGCTGGACTACGGGCAACGCACGGTGATGCTGCACCAGGGCCAGGTGGTGCTGGACGTGTCGGGCGACCGGCGCGCCGGACTGGACGTGCCGGATCTGCTGCGCATGTTCGAGCAGACGCGGCATGAGCAGCTGGATGATGATGCCCTGCTGCTGGGCTGAGCCTCGCGCTTCGTTCGCTTAGCCACGCACCCATGCAAAAGGCCCCTGCTTGAGCGGGGGCCTTTTGCATTTCTGGCAAGGCGTGTGGCTGCTCAGGCAGTGGCCGCCTTGTCCAGCCAGCGCTTGAGCTGGTCGGTGACGGCGGTGCTCGAAAACGAGCAGCTATCCTGCGCAAATACCGCCGCCATCTCCAGCCGGCGCAGCAGCTCTTCCATCGCCTGCCCGAACATCGGCGGCAGCACCAGGCCGGGAGCTGCCTCGCGCCAGTTGCGCACCAGGCCATCGGCCGCGAGCTGGCCGCCGACGTGTTGTTCGAGTGCGGCGCGCATGGTTGCCAGCGCCGGTGCATTGCTCATAGTCGTGGCCATCAACGCGCCCTCCTTTCTTTGTAAAGTTCGCGGAACGTGCGTCCGCTCGGTGCCGGCAGGTCGCGGGTCTCGGTCCAGCCACGGCCAGCCATCGGCAAGCTGGCAATCAGCTTGCTGCTGCCGCCCATGCGCGAGAGCAAGCGCGCGCCGATGCGAGTGGCGAAGGCGTATAGCCCCGGGCGGCGCGCCACGTAGCCCCATACTTGCAGCCCGAGCCGCTCCTGCCAGGGACGCAGGCCACGCTCCATCTGCTTCTCGCGCAGCTTGCGCAGCAGGTCCGACAACGGGATCGAAGCCGGGCACACGCGGTTGCATTCTCCGCACAGCGTGGCCGCCTGCGGCAGGTCCAGCGCGTTGGCGATGCCGGTATAGCTCGGCGTCAGCACGCTGCCCATCGGGCCCGGGTAGACCCAGCCATAGGCATGGCCGCCGATCTTCTGGTACACCGGGCAATGGTTCATGCAAGCGCCGCAGCGGATGCAGCGCAGCATGTCCTGGAAGTCGCCGCCGATCAGGCCGCTGCGCCCGCCGTCGACCAGCACGAAATACATATGCTCCGGGCCGTCGCGCTCGCCCTCGGCGCGCGGGCCGGTCAGCAGCGAAAAGTAATTCGAGATGGCCTGGCCGGTGGCCGAGCGCGGCAGCAGCCGCATCACGGTGGCCAGGTCTTCCAGCGTCGGCAGCACCTTCTCGATGCCGGTCACGGCCACGTGCACGCGCGGCATCACCGTGCACATGCCTTCGTTGCCTTCATTGGTCACCACCGCCACCGAGCCTGTTTCAGCAATGATGAAATTGCCGCCGGTCACGCCCATGTCGGCCGACAGGAATTCCGGGCGCAGCACTTCACGCGCCTCGCGCGTCATCTCGGAGATATCGGTCAGGCGCGGTTTGTGGTGGACCTTGGCGAAGAGATCGGCGATCTCTTCCTTGTCCTTGTGCACTACCGGGGCAATGATGTGCGACGGCGGCTCGGCATCGTTGATCTGCAGGATGTATTCGCCCAGGTCCGTCTCGATGCTCTGCACGCCCATCTCGCCCAGCACCTGGTTCAGGCGCATTTCCTCGGTCACCATCGATTTGCTCTTGATGACCTTCTTCACCCCGTGCTTCTGCGCAATCTCGGCTACCAGCCGCGCGGCGTCGGCCGTGGTCTCGGCGAACAGCACGGTGGCACCGCGGCGCGTGGCGTTTTCCTCGAAGGTGGCGAGCCAGACGTCGAGGTTCTGCAGCGCGCGGTCGCGGCGCTCCTTGAGCGCCTCGCGGGTGGCATCGAAGTCGATGTCGCGGATGGCATCGGCGCGCGCCGTGACGAACTTGGTGGAGAGCTTCTTGAGGTTCTGCTGCAGGCGCTGGTCGGCCAGCTTCTGGCCCGCGCGCGCTTTGAACTCCATGCTGCGAACTTGCATAGCGGGGATCTCGCTAAGATTTATTTTTCCGCTGGCCGGGATCAGGCATCACCGGCGAGCACTTGCGCGATATGCAGCACCTGGGTACGCGTGTCGCCGGTCCTGCGCAGGCGCCCTTCGATATTGAGCATGCAGCCCAGGTCGCCCAGCACCACGGCATCGGCACCGCTGGCCTTGATGTTGGCGCACTTCTCATCGACGATGGCCGTGGAGATATTGCCGTACTTGACCGAGAAGGTACCGCCAAATCCGCAGCAAGCCTCGCAGTCCTTCATCTCGCTCAACTGCACGCCGGGCAATTGCGCCAGGAGGGCGCGGGGCTGGCTCTTGACGCCCAGCTCGCGCAAGCCGGAGCAAGAATCATGGTAGGTAATGCGGCCCGTGTACTTCGAGTCGAACTCGCCCAGCTTGGCCACGTTGACCAGGAAATCGGTCAGCTCGAACACCCGCGAGCGCAGGCCTTCGTAGCGGCCATTCAACTCGGGATCGTCGCCGAGCAGGTCCGCATAGTGATACAGCACCATGCCGCCGCAGGATCCGGACGGAATCACCACGTAGTCGAACATCTCGAACTCGCGCAGGAATTTTTCCGCCAGGTCACGCGATGCCGTGCGCTCGCCCGAGTTGTAGGCAGGTTGCCCGCAACAGGTCTGGGCTTCGGGCACCATCACCTCGAAGCCAGCCTTCTCCAGCAACTTGAGCACCGAGAAGCCGATTTCCGGACGCATGAGGTCCACCAGGCAGGTGGCGAACAGACCAACTCGCATTGTTTCCCTTTTCCAGACCCCCGAAACCCCGCAATTATGCGCCCTTGCGCACCGGCCAGCATACAAAAGCATGCACCGCAGGGGTGAATTCGCCGCATTTTTGCATGCCTTTTCCGACACATTCCCCAGCGGCAAAATCCGAAGATTCTTACGGCAATGCCATTTCACCTATTGAAATTTTCACAATGCGAGATAGAATCAGGCAACCGCTTAATTTGCCGCACGGCAACATTTCCCCATGGCAGAAGCAGACAAAGCCCCCGGCAAGACGTCCATCCAGGTCATCGAACGCATGATGACCCTGCTGGATGCGCTCGCCCAGCATGCTGATCCGGTCAGCCTCAAGGAACTGTCGCTGACCACCGGGCTGCACCCTTCCACCGCGCACCGCATCCTCAATGACATGGTGGCCTGCCGCTTTGTGGACCGCTCGGATCCGGGCAGCTACCGGCTTGGCATGCGGCTGCTGGAGCTCGGCAACCTGGTGAAGGCCCGTCTGTCGGTACGCGATGCGGCGCTGGCGCCGATGCGGGCCCTGCACCGCGTGACGGGGCAGACGGTGAACCTGTCGGTGCGGCAAGGCGACGAGATCGTCTACATCGAGCGCGCCTATAGCGAGCGCTCCGGCATGCAAGTGGTGCGCGCCATTGGCGGCCGCGCGCCGCTGCACCTCACTTCAGTAGGCAAGCTGTTCCTGGCCGCCGATGAAGTCGCGCGCGTTCGCAACTACGCCACCCGCACCGGGCTGGCCGGCCACACCCGCACCTCGATCACCGACCTGATCAAGCTCGAGCGCGAACTCAACTGGGTGCGCACCAATGGCTACGCGCGCGACAACGAAGAGCTGGAGCTCGGCGTGCGTTGCATCGCCGCGGGCATCTACGACGACTCGCGCCGTCTGGTGGCCGGATTGTCGCTCTCGGCCCCGGCCGACCGCCTGCAGGACAGCTGGCTGCAAAACCTGAAGGAAACCGCGTTGCAGATCTCGCGCGGCATGGGCTACGCGACTGACGTCGCAGCCTGAACCCGGCGGGATGGACGGCGCGGGGAGCCACGGGCCCTTCGCGCCGAACCCTGACCTCACCCGCTTCCCCTCTCTTTTCCCCTTCCCCCCTTTCCCCGTTCCCTCGCGCAGGACCTCCAACTGAAAATTAGGTATATACCCTTAGTTTTCAGATAACCTGAATAGCTATATCCTGCTGGGCATGCGGACCAAAGCCATTACCCTCACCGAACAGGTGACCCAGCAGCTGCGCGCCGAGATCGCCGTCGGCACCTATCCCGTCGGCGCCCGGCTGCCGACCGGCAAACAGCTTGCCGAGCAATACGGTGTCAGCCCCGCCGTCATCCGCGAGGTGACCGAGCACCTGCGCTCCCAGGGCCTGGTCGAAAGCCGCCAGGGCGTGGGCAGCACGGTGCGCTCGCGCGTGGGCAATGCCGGCTTCCAGCTGCCGCAGGAGATCGGCATCGACCGCGACGAACTGGCCAGCATCTACGAACTGCGGCTCGATCTGGAGAGCGCCGCCGCCGCGCTGGCGGCGCTGCGGCGCACCGCGCAGGATGTGGCCGGCATGCAGGCGCTGCTGGACCGGCTCGCGGCGCAATTGCACGACCCGCACCGCAGCGCGGAGGCAGACACCGCCTTCCATGTGGCGATCGCCACCGCCACCCACAACAGGTACTACCTGCAGCTGCTGCAGTACCTGAACCTGCAACTGCACCAGGCCGTGCATGTGGCGCGGCTCAATACCCGCCAGCAGGAGGGCCTGTCCGAACAGGTCCACCAGGAGCACCTGGCCATCTTCCACGCAATCCGCGCCGGCGACCCTGAACATGCGCGCGCCGCGGCGGTAGCCCACCTGCGCGGCGCGGCGGCGCGCCTGGGCCTGCAGCTGGCAGTGCGCGGCGAGCCCACCACCAGCGGCCAAGAGCCCTCTCATTCCGCGGCCTGACGCCGCATTGCCACCCCGGATAGACCCATCATGCAAAACTCAGCTTTCCTGCCCCGCTTGATCGAAGCGCTAGGCCCCGACGTGGTCGCCACCGAGCCAGACCAGGTTGCGCCGTGGCTCGCCGACTGGCGTGGCCTTTACCGTGGCAATGCGCAGGCTGTAGTGCGCCCGCGCTCGGTGGATGAAGTGGCACGTTGCCTGGCCTTGTGCCAGCAGGCCGCGGTCCCGGTGGTGCCGCGTGGCGGCAACACCGGCCTGTGCGGCGGCGCCGCGCCCGACAGCAGCCCCGCCAACGTGGTGCTGAGCATGGACCGCATGAACGCGATCCGCTCGATCGACACCATCGCCAACACGCTCGTCGCCGAAGCGGGCTGCATCCTGGGCAACCTGCGGCGCGCCGCGCAGGAGGCGCATCGCCTGCTGCCGCTCAGCCTGGCGGCCGAGGACTCCTGCCAGATCGGGGGCAATCTCGCGACCAACGCGGGCGGGGTCAATGTGGTGCGCTACGGCATGGCCCGCGAGCTGGTGCTGGGCGTGGAAGCCGTGCTGCCCAACGGCGAGATCTTTCACGGCCTGCGCGCCTTGCGCAAGGACAACACCGGCTACGACCTCAAGCAATTGCTGATCGGCTCCGAAGGCACGCTGGGCGTCATCACGGCGGCGGCGCTGCGCCTGTTTCCGCGCACCGACGCACGCTCGGTGGTGCTTGCGGCAGTGGCCTCCCCGCTGCAGGCGCTGGAGCTCTTCGAGCTGCTGTTTGCGCAGTGCGGCGCTCGCCTGCAAGCCTTCGAATTCTTCACCGGCGATTGCGTCGACCTCGTGCTCAAGCACGCGGAGGGCGTGCAGGAGCCCTTCGGCCAACGCTATCCTGCCTACGTGCTGGTTGAGCTGGCCGACACCACCGACGAAGCCGCCCTCAACGTGCTGCTGGAGCGCGTGATTGGCGAGGCGCTGGAGCGCGAGCTGTGCCTGGACGCTGCCGTCTCCGCGTCGCTGTCGCAGCTGCAGAGCCTGTGGAAGCTGCGCGAGGAAATCTCCGAGGCCCAGCGCGCCGACGGGCCGCACCTGAAGCATGATGTGTCGCTGCCGATCGAGCAGATCCCGGCATTCATGGTGTCGATGGAGGCGCGCCTCAAGGCCATCAGCCCCAGCATCCGCCCATTTATCTTCGGGCATTTCGGCGACGGCAACCTGCACTACAACCTGTCGCGCCCCGCAGGCGCGGAGCGCGACTGGACCGCGCAGCATGGCAAGGCGCTGACCGCCGAAGTGCTGGACGAGGTGGCACGCTACGGCGGCAGCATCAGCGCCGAGCATGGCATCGGCCAGCTCAAGCGCGATGATTTCCTGCGCCTCAAGGACCCGCTCGAGCTGCGCATGATGCAGGGCATCAAGCAGTTGCTGGATCCGGCCGGCATCATGAATCCGGGCAAGCTGCTCTAAGCGCCCTGCCCAGCCCCAAAGAAAAACGCGCCGGTGACGGCGCGTTTTTTTGCCTGCAAGCAGCAGGCGGCAAGATCACTCCGGTGCCGCCATCAGATGCCGCGAGGCTGCTGGGCGGTCAGGATCGCCTGGGGGCTGGTTGGGCTGCCAGGCCCCTGCGTCAGGTTTGGGGACGTAGGAAAAGGGCGGCCAGGCCCGGTCTGCACGTGTTCCAGCCAGTCTTTGACGCGGTTGGCATCGGCAAAGCGGGACAGCTTGCCAACGGAATCCAGGAACACCATCACCACATTGCGGCCATTCACGCGTGCCTGCATCACCAGGCACTGGCCAGCCTCGGAGATAAAGCCTGTTTTCTGCAGGCCGATCTCCCAGTTGCCGCCGCGAACCAGGCGGTTGGTGCTGACGTAATGCTGGGTGCGGCCCAGTACGTTGACCTCATGCTCGGTCTGCGTCGAAAACTCGCGGATGGTGGGGTTGCGGTACGCCGCGTTGACCATGCGCACGAGGTCCATCGCGCTCGAGACATTGCTGCTCGACAAGCCGTTCGAATCGACAAAGTGGCTGTCGTTCATGCCGAGCTCGCGTGCCTTGCGGTTCATGGCCTGCACAAAGGCCGGCAGGCCACCCGGGTAGCTGCGGCCCAGCACCGATGCCGCACGATTCTCCGAGGACATCAGCGCCAGCAGGAGCGCCTCCTGGCGGGAGAGCTGCGCGCCAAAGCGCAGGCGCGAACTGCTGTGCTTCTCGTTGTCGCGGTCTTCCTCGTTGATGGTAAGCACCTCGTCCATCGGCTGGCGCGCGTCCATCACAACCAGGGCGGTCATCAGCTTGGTGATCGAGGCGATCGGCAGCACCGCGGCGGCGTTCTTCTGGAACAGCACTTCGTTGGTGTTCTGATCCATCACCAGCGCCACGCTGGAGCGCAGCGCGAGCGCATCTTCGGTGTCACGCAGGCCGAGCGCCTCGCCCAGCGAGGGTTTCGCGGGGATGAACGCCGCGCGAACCGGCGCCGCCTGGCGTTGTGCCACCACGGTGCGCTTACCGTTTCTCAGCACCACGACCTTGCGCGTAGTGGCGCGCTCGGCCTTGCCGCTCGTCGCGACCTGCTTGGACTTTGCGGATTTAGAGGAAGAATTTGCCGATTTTTTATCGGACTTAACGACTTTTGCCGACTTTTTGCTGGTTTTTGCGGTGTCCGACGTTTTCGTCGCGGCATCGGCCACAGGGGCGGCCAGCATGGAAACGGTCAACAGCACAGAGGCCGCAACCGAAGTAAGAGGGGTAGAGCCGAAGAATCGCAAAAATAAGGGGGAATCAGACCGGAACATGATTCATTCAGCGCGCAACTAGGATTGCGCCAGTTTAGGAAAAAAAGAAATTGTTAGCAAGATTAAAGACTTACGAAGCCTCTTTAAAGTTCGATTTGCAAACAATTCCACATTACGGCAAATGCGGGGCACGCATCACATGACACGTGCATTAAGACCGACGTCGACTGTGGTAATTCCACACTGTTTCATCTCTGTTTCATCTTTCTCACCCGCCCATCGGGTTGCCCCGAGCCAACATGCAGCGGGCAGCGACAGCACAAAGCGGGCCTTCGCCGCCGACACGTTCTTAAGATAAGAAACGCGCGAACCCGCTTACCGGTTCACGCTCGGTACTAAGGGTATTCTCTATGGCGGCGGGGTCGGCATGGCCCAGGGCCATGCCGCACACCACCATTTCATCCGCCGGCAGGCGCAAGTGATTGCTGATGACCGCGTGGAATTGGGTGAACGCCGCCTGCGGACAGGTATCCAGCCCGCGCGCCCGCGCCGCCACCATGATGCTTTGCAGGAACATGCCGTAGTCCAGCCAGCTGCCCAGCTCCAGGATGCGGTCGATCGTGAAGATCATGCCCACCGGGGCGCCGAAAAACGTGAAGTTGCGCGAGTGCTGCGCATGCATGCGCGCCTTGTCCTCCCGGCTGATCTGCAGCAGGCTGTACAGGTCCCAACCTACCTTGCGGCGGCGGTCAATGTACGGCGCCACCCACTCGCGGGGATAGTAGGGATACTCCTCGCGATACTTGCTGTCGCGCTGCGGATCGTCGTAAGCGGCCAGCACGTCGGCCGACAGCTTCACCTTGGCGTCGCCAGTCAGCACATAGACCCGCCATGGCTGGGCGTTGGTGCCCGACGGAGCCCGGCTGGCCACGGCCAGGATCTCGTTGACCACGTCGCGCGGCACCGGCGTATCGAGAAACGCGCGCACCGAGCGGCGCGTGATGATGGCCTGATCGATCAGGGCGGCGCCCCGCTTCTGCTGCGAATCCATGGTTCTCAACTCCTTTGCGCGGGCCGGATCATGCGCCGGCATCCGCCGGTTCGCACACCAGGGCCTGAAGCGCTTCGCGCAGCGCGGGCGGTAGCGGCACCGGGCGGCGCGTGGCGCGATCCACATAGACATGAACAAAATGGCCCTGCGCCGCGGCTACGTCTTCGTCGTTACGGAACAGGCCCACTTCGTAGCGCACGCTCGAATTGCCCAGCCTTGCCACGCGCAGCCCCGCCACCACCGTGTCGGGAAAACTCAGCGCGGCAAAATAATTGCATTGCGTCTCGATCACCAGCCCGATGGTGTCGCCGGACCCGATATCCAGCACGCCCGCCCGGATCAGGTAGGTGTTCACGACGGTATCGAAGTAACTGTAGTAGATGACGTTATTGACATGGCCATAGACGTCGTTATCCATCCAGCGCGTGGTGATGGGCTGGAAATGACGGTAGGCGTTGCGGGTATCTGCGGTCGGTTTCATCGAAAGGCGTGAGGCGCGAAAAGGGAAATTAGCGGCGGATCACCAGCGCAACACCACCGGCGGCCAGGGCCATGCCAAGCGCGGCCAGCGGCGGGAAGCTCTCGCCGAACAGCAGCCACGCCATGGCGGCGGTGGTCGGCGGGGTGAGATACATGAGGCTGGATACCTTGGTGGCCGCGCCTTGCCGGATCAACAGGAACAGCAGCGAGATGGCCCCGATGGACAACGCAACCACCGACCAGGCGAGCGCGCCAACCATCTCGGCATTCCACTCGACGTGACGGGTTTCGGTGAGGAACATGAACGGCAGGCAGGCCAGCGCCGCCGCCGCGAACTGGATCACCGAGCCCATGCGCAGGTCGAACATCGGGCAATGGCGTTTCTGGTACAGCGTGCCAAAGGTGATCGAGAACAAGGCGCCCAGCGCCAGCAACAGGCTTGGCGCGGACAGCCCGCTGGCCGACAGTTTGTTTGCCACCACCAGGCCCACACCAAGGATGCCAAGCAGCAACCCCAGCCACTGGCGCCGCCCGATGGTCTCGCCCATGCGCGAGGCCGCCAGCGCGGTCAGGATGGGCTGCATGCCGACGATCAGGGCGGATACGCCCGCCGGCATGCCCAGCTTGACAGCCGCCCACACGCCCCCCAGGTAGCCCGCCTGCAGGAACAGCCCTGCCAGCGCGATGTGCCCGACCATGCGCCAGTCGGTCGCCCCGGCGCGCTGCGGCAGCGGCACGCGCGCCATCAACACGAAGGGCACCATCAGCACCAGCACGCCGACAAAGCGCAGAAACAGGAAGGTCATCGGCTCCGCGTGCGGCATGCCGTACTTGGCTACGATGAATCCCGTACTCCAGATCACGACAAACAGCCACGGCATGGCGGCCATCCACAAGGTGCCGCGTGCCGCATGGGCCTGGCTGGTTGCACTCATCGTTGTGCCTTCTCCATATCGCCGGTGGACAGGATCGCACCTGCGCCGGCGGCGTCCGGCTTGTCGCGCCGGGCATAGCGTGCGTGATATTGCGCGGCGAGCGCGACGGTTTGCGCATGCACCGCGACGGTGGTCTCGATCTGGTTGCCGTAGCCGCCGGCCATGGCCACGGCAATGGGCAGGCCGCGCTCCAGGGCCGCGTCGAACACCAGGCAGTCACGCCGGGCCAGCCCGGCCAGCGTGAGTTTCAGGCGCCCAAGCCGGTCGCCCTCATGCGGATCGGCCCCGGCTAGATAAATGATCAGGTCGGGAGCGAAGCGCGCGAACAGCGTATCGAGTGCGCCCTGCAGCGCTTGGGCGTAGGCCTCGTCGTCGCAGCCATCGGGCAGGCCCACGTCGAGATCGCTGGCCTCTTTGCGGAACGGATAGTTTTTCTCGCCATGCAGGGACAGCGTAAAGATGAAGGGATCGTCACGCAGGATGGAGGCGGTGCCGTTGCCCTGGTGCACGTCGAGGTCGACCACGGCCACGCGCGCCACCCGACCGTCGCAGCGCAATCGGCGCGCGGCGATAGCCGCGTCGTTGAAGACGCAGAAGCCACCGCCCTTATCGGCATAGGCGTGATGCGTGCCGCCCGCCAGGTTGACCGAGATGCCCTCGCGCAGCGCTACGCGGCAGGCCTCGATGGTGGCACCGGCGGAGCGCCGCGAGCGCTCGACCATGGCGTCCGACCATGGAAAGCCGATCTCGCGCTGGCGCGCGGGGTCCAGTTCGCCCCGGGAGACGCTCGCGACATATTCAGGCGTGTGCGCCAACAGCAAGGCATCGTCCCCGGCCCGCGGCGCCTCGACCAGCACCAGCCCCGGCACGTCGCGCTCGACCGCCTCCCTCAACATGCTGTACTTGCGCATCGGGAAGCGGTGGCCCTCAGGTAGGGGCAGGACAAAATGATCGGCGTAAAAAGCAAGCATGTGGGCAAACATAGGCGGGCGGCCGGTCGCGGCGACTTGGCCGTGGCGCATCGGCCGGCGGGTTGCGCCCTTGGGGGGTTGTGCCCTTGGGAGACGGCGATTCCGGCAGACCGCGATGGTAGCACCGAGCTGGCGCCAGGGTGCGCCACCCCTCCCCTCCCTCCCCCCACAAGGTGCCGGGCGTGGCACGCCTGCCAATGCCACGCCGCCAAAATGTGACATTGCGCCGACTTCAACAAGACTTATTTGTGCAATGCACAAGAAGCCCTTGACACCGTTTTTCTTTTCCCTACAATTGGAATTGTTGCGGCGCACCATCGATTTTGCAGAGCAAGCGGAGCGCGCCGATAACCCCCTTACGCCTGGGGCTGGCTGACGAGAAAGCAGGTCTAACCTTCACTTCGTCATGGCTTTGACATCTGGGCGGCCTAATTTTGCATGACCTTGAACTTCATTATTGGAGACCAGCATGAGCTTCACCCCGGAACAAGTCGCCGCAGCGCAAAAAGCCAACCTCGAAACCCTGTTTGGCCTGACCACCAAAGCTTTCGAAGGCATCGAAAAGCTGGTCGAGCTGAACCTGCAAGTCGTCAAGGCCACGTTCGCTGAAAACGTGGACAACGCCAAGAAGGCCCTCTCGGCCAAGGATGCCCAGGAATTCCTGGCCCTCCAGACCTCGCTGGTCCAGCCGGTTGCCGAAAAGGCCCTGGCCTACAGCCGCCATGTGTACGAAATCGCCTCGGAAACCCAGGCTGAATTCACCAAGGTCGCTGAAGCCCAACTGGCCGAGAACTCGAAGAAGGTGCAAACCCTGGTCGAGAACCTCGCCAAGAACGCCCCGGCCGGCTCCGAGTCGACCGTTGCCATCGTGAAGTCCGCGATCAGCGCCGCCAACAACGCTTACGAGTCGGTCCAGAAGGCCACCAAGCAAGCCGTTGAAATCGCTGAGACCAACTTCCAGGCAGCCGCCAGCGCCGCCACCAAGGCCGCACAGCAAGCCAGCGCCACGGCTCGCACCGCGACCAAGAAGACCACCACCGCCGCCTAATCCGCGATGGCAGGAAACGGACCGGCTTCGGCCGGTTCGTTGGCAAAGCGCGCCTGGCATGGCCAGCGCATTTTGCCAACGAAGGCAGCACGGAAGGCTACCTAAGCCGCCCTGCCCTCCTACGGTGTCTCCTCGGTATCTGGTTTCCATGTATTCCAATATCGATTCATTCCCGGCCATGCGCCGGGATTTTTTTGCCCGCGACACATTGGCAAGCAGACACTCGGACATTCGGACACACGCCCTCCCCTCTGCAAGCAAGCTTTGATCGGCGCAGCCGCAAGCGTATGCGGCAAAAAATCTGGCGGTTAATTGCGAATCAAGGCGTAAAAAGGCCCGCCATGCGGCGGGCCTCTCTAGCGTCGGCTAGCGTCTAGCGTCTAGCGTCTAGCGTCTAGCGTCTAGCGCTTAACGCTTGCGCGGCGGCGGCACATCCGTACAGACGCCTTCGTAGATCTCGGCTGCCATGCCGATGGATTCGCCCAGCGTCGGGTGCGGGTGGATGGTCTTGCCGATATCCACCGCATCGGCACCCATCTCGACTGCCAGGCAGACTTCGCTGATCAGGTCGCCGGCATGCATGCCCACGATGCCGCCGCCGATGATCCGGTGGGTTTCCTCGTCGAAGATCAGCTTGGTAAAGCCTTCGTCGCGGCCATTGGCGATAGCACGGCCGGAAGCCGCCCACGGGAACACGCTCTTGCTGTACTTGATCCCCTGCGCCTTGCACTGGTCTTCGGTCACGCCGGCCCAGGCCACTTCCGGATCGGTGTAGGCCACCGACGGGATCTGCTTGACATCAAAGTAGGCCTTCTCGCCGTGCGCGGCCTCCGCTGCCACGTGCGCTTCGTGCACCGCCTTGTGGGCCAGCATGGGCTGGCCGACGATGTCGCCGATAGCGAAGATGTGCGGCACATTGGTGCGCATCTGCTTGTCGACGTCGATAAAGCCGCGATCCGTGACCGCCACGCCCGCCTTCTCCGCGCCAATGCGCTTGCCGTTGGGCACGCGGCCCACCGACACCAGCACCAGGTCGTAGCGTTGCGGCTCGGCCGGCGCCTGCTCGCCTTCGAACTTGACGTAGATGCCGTCCGGCTTCGCTTCCACGCCGACCGTCTTGGTCTTGAGCATGACCTTGTCGAAGCGCTTCTTGTTCATCTTGTCCCAGACCTTGACCAGGTCGCGGTCGGCGCCTTGCATCAGGCCATCGAGCATTTCCACCACGTCGATGTTGGCGCCCAGCGTGCTGTACACCGTGGCCATTTCCAGCCCGATGATGCCGCCGCCGATGACCAGCATCTTGTTGGGCACTTCCGGCAGTTCCAGCGCGCCGGTGGAATCGACGATGCGCGGGTCCTCGGGGATGAACGGCAGCTTGACCGCCTGGCTGCCGGCGGCGATGACGGCTTTTTCGAAGCGGATCACCGTCTTCTTGCCCGTCGTCGCCTTGGCGCCGCCTTCGGTTTCCTGCACCTCGAGGTGATGCGGGTCGAGGAAGGTGCCAATACCACGCACGACCTGTACCTTGCGGGCCTTGGCCATGCCGGCCAGGCCGCCGGTCAGCTTGCCGACCACGGTTTCCTTGTAGTGGCGCAGCCCGTCGAGGTCGATCTTGGCCTCGCCGAACAGGATGCCGTGGGCCGCCAGGGCCTTGGCTTCGTCGATCACAGCGGCGTTGTGCAGCAGCGCCTTGGAGGGGATGCAGCCCACGTTCAGGCAGACGCCGCCGAGCGTGCTGTAGCGTTCGACCAGCACGGTGTTCATGCCGAGATCGGCGCTGCGGAAGGCGGCCGAGTAGCCACCAGGGCCAGCGCCGAGCACCAGCATGTCGCAGGTAATGTCCGCGCTGCCCGCATGCGTGGCGGCCGCGGGAGCCGCAGCCGGAGCCGGCGCGGATACCTGCGCAGGTGCGGGCGCAGGGACCGGCGCGGCCGCCGGCTTGGCCGCGGCTTCGCTCTCCAGCGTGCAGATGACGGCGCCCTTGGCGACCTTGTCACCCACCTTGACACGCACCTCCACCACCTTGCCGGCGGCGGACGACGGCACATCCATGCTGGCCTTGTCGGACTCGAGCACGATCAGCGACTGCTCCTGCTCGACCGTATCGCCGGCCTTGACCAGTACCTCGATGACTTCCACCGCGTCGAAATCGCCGATATCCGGCACCTGGACTTCGATCACACTCATGTTTTTGCTCCTCAAGAACGCACTCCGCTTCAGTTGCGGGGCGCGCCATCGTTATTGGTTGCTCCGTCGCCGGCCATGTCAGCCAGTTGCACCACCTGCACCTCGACCGGGCCTGCCGAACTCTTGTCGAACTCCACCCCTGCATCCACCCCGATCCGCGCAATCTCGCGGGCGGTCAGGCCCGGCTGGTCGTAGACCGCATGCATGGCGCCCAACGCGTAGTTGCGCCCCGAGCCAATGCCCCAGAAGCGATCGAACGAGAAGACTTCGCGGTACGAATACACGCCGAAGATCCCGGCCGGATTGGCAATCAGGCAGACGATCTGCGAGGACTCGTAAGGATCGTCCTCGTCCTCCTTGGTGTTGATGAAATACTCGTTCTTGAGTTTTTCATGCACCTTGAGGAAGGTCCGGAAGACGTCATCGCGCGAACCCAGCCGGCATTCCTCTCCCAGCCCGGCCAACAGGCTGCGCATGACCGGGAAATGCGCGGTGGTACCGGCGAGCGCCACGAAGCTGTCACCCACCGGGAACACCTTCTGGTTGCGCTCGTAGGCACGCGTGAGCCGGGTGTCGCCAAACGTCACCAGCGCGTCGGCGGCAATCGCCACTTCGCCGGCCTTCTTGACGACAACGCAGGTAGTCATGGGCTCGCTTCCTGTTTGCAGGTTGCAGACGTTGCAGGCAAAGGCGCGCATGGCCGCGAGGCCGGGCGCGCCCTACCCGTCTTACAGCAGGATGCGGCGGAAATCGGCCAGCAACTGGCCGAAATAGGTGTTGAAGCGAGCCGCTTCCGCACCGTCGATGACGCGGTGATCCCACGACAGCGACAGCGGCAGCGTCAGGCGTGGCACGAACTGCTTACCATCCCACACCGGCTTCTGGTACGACTTGCACACGCCCATGATGGCCACTTCCGGCGCGTTGATGATCGGCGTGAAATACGTGCCACCGATGCCGCCCAGCGAGGAGATCGAGAAGCAGCCACCTTGCATCTGGTCCGGCTTGAGCTTGCCGTCGCGCGCCAGCTTGGCCAGTTCGTTCATTTCCTGGCCGATCTCGATCACGCCCTTCTTGTCGGCGTTCTTGATCACCGGCACAACCAGCCCGTTCGGCGTGTCAGCGGCGAAACCGATGTTGAAATACTGCTTCAGCACCAGGTTCTCGCCATCGAGCGAAGCGTTGAAATTCGGGAACTTCTTCAGCGCGGCGACGGCGGCCTTGATCATGAAGGCCAGCATGGTGACCTTGACGCCTTGCTTCTCGTATTCCTTGTTGAGCTGCACGCGGAAGGCTTCCAGCTCGGTGATGTCGGCCTCGTCGTGATTGGTGACGTGGGGAATCATCACCCAGTTGCGATGCAGGTTCGCGCCCGAGAGCTTCTTGATGCGCGACAGCGGCTTGCTTTCGACCTCGCCGAAACGGGTGAAATCCACCTTCGGCCACGGCAGCAGGTTCAGCTCGCCGCCACCAGCGGGGGCAGCGGCCGCCTTTGCCGGGGCTGCGGCATGACCGCTCATCACGCCCTTGACGTAGGCCTGCACGTCGTCCTGGGTGATCCGTCCCTTGGGGCCGGTGCCCGGCACGCGCGACACATCCACGCCCAGCTCGCGCGCGAACTTGCGCACGGAGGGGCTGGCATGGGCTGCGGTGCCGGTCACGCCGGCTACCGGAGCAGCCGCGGCAGGCGCGGCAGGCGCGGCAGAGGGGACCGGGACCGGGGCCGGTGCGCTGGCTGCGGGAGCGGGAGCCGCAGCAGCAGCAACAGCAGCCGGGGCAGCAGCGGCAGGCGCGCTGGCCGGAGCACCGGCGGCGCCTTCGAGAATCAGGATCAGCGTGCCTTCGGCGACGTTGTCACCGACCTTGATCCGGACTTCCTTGACCACGCCGGCGGCCGGCGACGGCACGTCCATGGTGGCCTTGTCCGATTCCAGCGTCACCAGCGCGTCTTCGGCGTTGATGGTGTCGCCCGGTTTCACGTGCACTTCGATGACGGGAACGGCGTCGTAATCGCCGATATCCGGCACCTTGATTTCAATCGCTTGACTCATTCAGTGTCTCCTGGGCAGGCCGGCGCGCACGACAAACACGAGCGTGTGAGGTTACCCTCACCGCCGTGATCTGTCACGCCGCCGCGCCGCAAGGCGCCGGGCATCAGCCCGGCGCCCGCGCACGCGGCATTGCCGCTCCTGCGGGGGTTCGTGCAGCCGGCCTGCTTAGACCGACATCGGGTTCGGCTTGTTGGGGTCGAGGTTGTACTTCTTGATGGCTTCGGCCACCTTGTCGCGACCGATGGCACCTTCGTCAGCCAGCGCCTTCAGTGCAGCCAGCGTCACCCAGTGACGGTCCACCTCGAAGAAATGACGCAGCTTCTCGCGGGTGTCCGAGCGGCCGAAACCGTCGGTGCCCAGCACCACGAAACGGCGCGGCACGAAGGGACGGATCTGGTCGGCGAAGGCGCGCACGTAGTCGGTCGAGGCGATCACCGGGCCGCGCACCGACTTGAGGCTCTTGGTCACGTGCGACTCGCGTTGCGGCTCGCTCGGGTGCAGCAGGTTCCAGCGCTCCACGTCGTGGCCTTCGCGGGCCAGCTCGGTAAAGCTCGGGCAGCCCCACAGGTCGGATTCGACGCCCCAGTCCTTCTTGAGCAGGTCGGCGGCGGCGATCACTTCGCGGAAGATCGTGCCCGAACCCAGCAGCTGCACGCGCGGCGCGTTGCTGTTTTCCACGCCCTTCTTGAACTGGTACATGCCCTTGACGATGTCGCCCTCCACGCCAGCCGGCATTTCCGGATGTTCGTAGTTCTCGTTCATCACCGTCAGGTAGTAGTACACGTCTTCCTGCTCGGCGTACATGCGGCGCAGGCCGTCCTGCATGACCACCGCCAGCTCGTACTGGAAGGTCGGGTCATACGAGATGCAGTTCGGGATCGCGGCGTGGAACACGTGCGAGTGGCCGTCTTCGTGCTGCAGGCCTTCGCCGTTGAGCGTGGTGCGGCCCGAGGTACCGCCCAGCAGGAAGCCGCGCGAGCGCATGTCGGCGGCCGCCCAGCACAGGTCGCCGATACGCTGGATGCCAAACATCGAGTAGTAGATGTAGAACGGGATCATCTGGATGCCGTGCGTCGAGTACGACGTGGCGGCAGCGATCCAGTCGCACATGGCGCCGGCTTCGTTAATGCCTTCCTGCAGCACCTGGCCAGTCTGCGATTCCTTGTAGAACATCAGCTGGTCGTGGTCTTCCGGCACGTACTTCTGGCCTTGCTGGTTCCAGATGCCGATCTGGCGGAACAAGCCTTCCATGCCGAAGGTGCGCGACTCGTCAGGCACGATGGGCACCACGTGCTTGCCGATCTGCTTGTCCTTGAGCAGCGTGTTCAGGATCCGTACGAAGGCCATGGTGGTGGACACTTCACGGCCTTCGCTGGTGGCCTTGAGCAGCGCGTCGAAGGCGGACAGCTCAGGCACCTTCAGGGCTTCTGCCTTCTGGCGGCGGGCAGGCAGGTAGCCGCCCAGGTCCATGCGGCGGGCGCGCATGTATTCCAGTTCCTTCGAGCCTTCCTCGAAGGTGATGTACGGCACTTCCTCGATCTTGTCATCGGCGACCGGGATGTTGAACTGGTCGCGGAAGCGGCGGATCGCGTCCACCGGCATCTTCTTTTGCTGGTGGCTGATGTTCATGGCCTGGCCGGCATCGCCCATGCCATAGCCCTTGATGGTCTTGGCCAGGATCAGCGTGGGCTGGCCCTTGTGTTCGTTGGCGGCGCTGTAGGCGGCGTAGATCTTGTGCGGGTCGTGGCCGCCACGGTTCAGGCGCCAGATGTCCTCGTCGGACCAGTCGGCCACCATCGCCTTGAGCTCAGGGGTATTGAAGAAGAACTCGCGCACGTAGGCGCCGTCCTTGGCCTTGAAGGTCTGGTACTCGCCGTCCACGCAATCCATCATGCGCTTCATCAGCAGGCCCTTGTGGTCGCGTGCCAGCAGCTGGTCCCAGCGGCTGCCCCACACCACCTTGATCACGTTCCAGCCGGCGCCGCGGAACTCGGATTCGAGTTCCTGGATGATCTTGCCATTGCCGCGCACCGGACCATCCAGGCGCTGCAGGTTGCAGTTGATCACGAACACCAGGTTGTCCAGCTTCTCGCGCCCGGCCATGCCGATCGCGCCCAGCGATTCCGGCTCGTCGGTCTCGCCGTCGCCCAGGAACGCCCAGACCTTGCGGCCTTCGGTCTGCACCAGGCCGCGGCTGTGCAGGTACTTCATGAAGCGGGCCTGGTAGATGGCCATGATCGGGCCCAGGCCCATCGACACCGTCGGGAATTGCCAGAAGTCCGGCATCAGCCACGGGTGCGGGTAGGACGAGATGCCCTTGCCGTCGACTTCCTGGCGGAAGCTGTCGAGCTGTTCCGTGCTCAGGCGGCCGAGCAGGAAGGCGCGCGAATACACGCCCGGTGCCGAGTGGCCCTGCACGAACACCAGGTCGCCGCCGTGTTTTTCGGACGGGGCGTGCCAGAAGTGGTTGTAGCCGACGTCATACAGCGTGGCCGCCGAGGCAAACGAGGAAATATGGCCGCCAACGTTGGTGTGCTTGTTGGCGCGCAGCACCATCGCCATGGCGTTCCAGCGGGTGTACGAGCGGATGCGGTGCTCGATGTCCTGGTCGCCGGGAATGCGGGCCTGCTGCTCCACCGGGATGGTGTTGATGTACTGCGTTTCAGCGTGGAACGGCTGGGTGACGCCGTTCACGCGTGCGTATTCGATCTGCTTTTCGATCAGGAAGGCGGCCCTGTCGGTGCCTTCGGCGGCGATCACGCCCTGCAGGGCATCAAGCCACTCGTGGGTTTCCTGGGGATCGGCGTCGTTGGCGCTGCTTGCGCCGAGGATCTGCTCTGGTACAGCTGACATGACTGTCTCCTGGTGAATTCCTGCCTCGGTGCCCCCTGATTCTTGTGGTGGGAGCCCCGGCCTGACGGTGTGACTACGGTACGGCGCGCGGGCCGCGAGTGTCTTCGCGCGGTCCTTCGCTAGTGCTTCGCCCGGGCTTGCCAGCGAGGCTGGCAGGACCGGACGCAGCACCGCCGTCCGCACTTTTCGGTCGGACCGATTCTATGGAAGCACATTGGGCAAGACAAGCCCAATTTTCAAATTGCGATATGGTTTCTTACAATATGAAATATTGCGGCAGCGCACCACAAAACTGCGCCAGCCCTTGCCACCAAACGCCGCCGACCCGCCGCGCCTTCGGCAGGAATGCCGCAGTGCCGCATTGGCGCTTACCCCAAGCGACGGGACGCCGCAATCCCGCTACACTGGTCGGTCAGTCGTCAATCCCACCATGCCGTCCCTCAAAGATTTCTTTTCCCACCTCCGCGCCGCAGTCGTCCCTCCCTCCGCTTCCGGCTCCGCCAAGGCGAGCGGCAGCGACCCTACGCTGGTCGCCCCGCCCAACCCGCTGACGCCCCTCGATACGCTTGGCCACGTGGACGAGCCCGCCGCCGTCAACGGGCCGCCGCGCGGATTGTGGTGGCTGCGCTGGCGCAACCTGGTGGCGACCAGCTGGTTCATGTTCATCCCGCTGATAGCGATCGTGCTGTTCACGGTGGCGATGGGCGTGATCCTGTGGTCGCTCCATGAAACCGAGCGCCAGCAGCAACGCGACGCGCTTTATCGCGACGCGGCCTGGGCCCAGCAGCGCGTGCGCCTGTCCCTGCTGAGCAACCAGGACCAGCTAGCCTCGCTGGCGCGCGACATCGCCGCCGCCCAGCTGGACCAGGGCGCCTACCGCACCGCCGCGCAGGAAATCCTGCGCGAGAACCCGGAAATCGTCTTCGTCAACTGGCTGGACGCGACCCGGCGCGGGCGCTGGTCGCTGCCGTCCACCTCCGAATTCGCCAGCCGGCTGCGCGAAACCCAGGACCAGCCGCTGGAGCCCGAGGTGCTCGATACCTTCGACGCCGCACGCGAAACCCAGCGCGTGGTGTACTCGCGCCCGCTGGTCAACGACCGCGGCGACAGCTTCATGCTGATGGAAGTGCCGATCGTGCGGGACAACGAGTTCCTCGGCACCCTCGGCGCGCTTTACTCCGTCAACGGCATCCTGACCCACCTGCTGCCGCCGGAGCTGACCGAGCGCTACCGCTTCTCGCTGATCGACAAGAACAACCAGATCCGCGCCAGCACTTCGCTGCGGCCGGTGCCGGGCAACGCGCTGTCCTACGAGGTGCTGCTGGACCCGCCGGGGCACTCGCTGTCGCTGCGCGCCGACGCCTACCCGCCCGCTTCCAACCTGCCCAACAACATGTTGCTGTGGCTGGTGGTGGGGCTGTCGTGCTTCCTGTTGTGGAGCCTGTGGAGCATGTGGCGCCACACCAGCCGGCGCTCCGAGGCGCAGCGCGCCCTGCTGGCCGAGACGTCGTTTCGGCGCGCGATGGAAAACTCGATGCTGATCGGGTTGCGCGCACTCGACCTGAACGGCCGCATCACCTACGTCAACCCCGCCTTCTGCCGCATGACCGGCTGGCAGGACAGCGACCTGGTCGGCCGCGTGCCGCCCTTCCCCTATTGGCCGCCCAACGACCATCAGGAGATGCAAAAGCAGATCGACCTGACGCTGCAGGGCAAGTCCCCGGCCAGCGGCTATGAGATGCGCGCCATGCGGCGCGACGGCAGCAGCTTCTACGCCCGCATGTATGTCTCGCCGCTGGTGGACAGCCGCGGCAGGCACACCGGCTGGATGGCCTCGATGACCGATATCACCGAGCCCAAGCGCGCCCGCGAGGAGCTCGCCGCCGCCCACGACCGCTTCACCACGGTGCTGGAAAGCCTGGACGCCGCGGTGTCCGTGCTGGCCACCGACAAGCCCGAGCTGCTGTTCGCCAACCGCTATTACCGTCAGCTGTTCGGCTGGGAAGCCGAGGGCCACCTGAAGCTGGCCGGCGGCGAGGTCGACAAGGAGCAGGTCTCCAGCGACGCCACCGACTTCGTCGACGCCTACGCCGGCCTGCCGGCTTCGGAGCTGATGCCCTACTCTTCGGACGCGCGGGAGGTCTTCGTGCCCGACATGCAGAAATGGTTCGAAGTGCGCCGCCGCTACATTCAGTGGGTCGACGGCCATCTGGCGCAGATGCAGATCGCCACCGATATCACGGTGCGCAAGGCTGCCGAGGAAATGGCGCGCCAGCATGAGGAACGGCTGCAGTTCACCAGCCGCCTGACCACCATGGGCGAGATGGCATCGTCGCTCGCCCACGAGCTGAACCAGCCGCTGGCGGCGATCAACAACTACTGCATGGGCGCGGTGGCCCGGCTGCGCTCCGGGCGCAGCACCGCCGAGGACCTGATCCCGATCCTGGAAAAGACCTCGGCGCAGGCCGTGCGCGCCGGCACCATCATCAGCCGCATCCGGGGCTTCGTGAAGCGCAGCCAGCCCCAGCGCCGCGAAGCCGCCCTACACGACATCGTGGCCGACGCGGTCGGGCTGGCCGACCTGGAGGCCACCCGCCGCCGCGTCACCATCCTGACCCGGCTGCCGGCGCCGCCGGTGGTGCTGTTCGTCGATCCGGTGCTGATCGAGCAAGTGCTGGTCAACCTGCTCAAGAACGCCGTCGAGGCCATGGCCGGGCTGCCTGCGCTGCGCGCCACCGGCGTGGTGCGCCTGCACGCGCGCATCGAGCCGGGCGAGATCGGCCCGAACATGCGCATCGACGTGATCGACCAGGGCCCTGGCGTCGACGAGGCCACGAAGGAACGCCTGTTCGAGCCGTTCTTCAGCACCAAGTCCGACGGCATGGGCATGGGCCTGAATATCTGCCGCTCCATCATCGAGTCCCACCAGGGGCGGCTGTGGGTGGAGAACAACGCCGACGGCATCGGCTGCACGTTCAAGATCATGCTGCCGCTGCAGCCGGCGCTGATCGACCAATAAGCCGCCAATAATCCGCCAATAAGGCGCCGGGCGGGCCGCCCGGCATTGCCAAGACAGGATCAGGCGCGCCAGGGCCGCCCCTGTTGCTTGCCGCCCGGCCCGGTTACACTTGGCGGCAAATGACTTTGATGTCCCAGGAGACTTCATGACCGTAACGCCAAACCCCACCTCCCACCGCGGCGAGACTGTCTTCATCGTCGACGACGATGAAGCCATGCGCGACTCGCTGACCTGGCTGCTGGAGGGCAATGGCTACCAGGTTCGCAGCTTTACCAGCGCCGAACAGTTCCTTTCCGCCTACGACTCGGGCCAGGTCTCCTGCCTGATCCTGGATGTGCGGATGCCGGGCATGAGCGGGCCCGAGCTGCAGGAACGCATGATCGCGGAAAACATCAATATCCCGATCGTCTTCATCACCGGCCACGGCGACGTGCCGATGGCAGTCTCCACCATGAAGAAGGGCGCAATCGACTTTATCGAGAAGCCGTTCGATGAGTCCGAGCTGCGATCGCTGGTGGAGCGCATGCTGCAAAAGGCCCGCACCGACCATTCCGCCGCCCGCGAGCAGCGCGCCGCCAAGGACCTGCTGGGCAAGCTCACCACGCGCGAGCAGCAGGTGCTCGAGCGCATCGTGGCCGGCCGGCTGAACAAGCAGATTGCCGACGACCTGGGCATTTCCATCAAGACCGTGGAGGCGCACCGCGCCAACATCATGGAAAAGCTCAACGTCAATACCGTGGCCGACCTGCTTCGCCTGGCCCTGTCCAAAAGCAGCTGAAACAACAGCTGAAACAGCGGAGCCAGCGCCTGAGCCCCGCCCCCGCCGAACTCGCGGGGGCTGCCACTTCAACGCCCGAGGTACTCCTCGTCGCGAAAGGTCACGACCCATTGCGGCTTGTAGACCACGAACACTGCCACCAGCATGCCCGTGAGAAAGGCCTCGCCAAACGCCAGGATCAGCACGGCGGTCAGCGTATCGGGCAGCGACAACACGCCGTCGCCCACGCTGTAGCTACGCCAGACCGCGCGCACCGCCCCCGCGCCCAGGGCGGCCAGTCCGGCGGTAAAGTAGCCATGGCCGAGGATGAACACAAAGGGATGGCGCGGCAGCAGCCGGCGCATGCCCCCCTGCAGCGCGGCCGACAACAAGGCCGGCAACAACCCCATCCAGACATAGCGCGGCCACAGCGCCGCCCAGTCCAGCCGGGCCCAGGTGTCACCAGCCAGGTAGCCCAGCCCCAGGAACGACACCAGATCCGCCACGAACAGCGACAGCAGGGCCAGCGGCAGCCCGAACAGGGTCACCATCAGGGTGGCGCCGAACAGCTGGATCGCCAGCCCGCCCGGCAGCGTCGCGCGAGCCGTCCATAGCAGCGCCAGCAGCATCAGCGCGCCCAGCCAGCCGTGCTGCAAATCGTCGCGCCGCAGCAGCTGCCAAGGCCGGCGGCTCAGCGCCCAGCCCATGGCGGCCAGGCTGAGCACGACGAGGACGGCTGGTTCGGCCGCGGCGGCCATGGCGAAAGGGTTAAGGGCATCCATGCAGCCATGCTACCAGCGCCCTACTCTCCTGCGCCCCGGGTTGCGTCAACCTTTATAATTCCGCTTTGACCACCTCCAGCTCTCCAGCGCCCATCCCCATGCCAGCCCAACTCATCGACGGCAACGCCCTTGCCAAGCAACTCCGCACCGAAGCCGCCCAGCGCGCCGCCCGCCTGACCGAACGCGGCCACCGGCCCGGCCTGGCCGTGGTCCTGGTGGGCGAAGACCCGGCTAGCCAGGTCTATGTGCGCAACAAGGTCAAGGCCTGCGACGACAATGGCTTTCATTCCTCGCTCGACCGCTACCCCGCCGACCTGTCCGAGGCCGACCTGCTGGCCCGCATCGACGCCCTGAACCGCGACCCGCATATCCACGGCATCCTGGTACAGTTGCCGCTGCCCAAGCATATCGACAGCCACAAAGTGCTCGAAGCGATCGCCCCGGAAAAAGACGTGGACGGCTTCCACGTGGCCAATGCCGGTGCCCTGATGACTGGCGCCCCGCTGTTCCGCCCGTGCACGCCTTATGGCTGCATGAAGATGCTGGAATCGGTCGATTTCCCGCTGCGCGGCGCGCGCGCGGTGGTGGTCGGCGCCTCCAATATCGTCGGCAAGCCGATGGCGATGCTGCTGTTGCAGGCCGGCGCCACCGTCACCATCTGCAACAGCAAGACGCGTGACCTGGGCGCCCATACGCGCGACGCGGACGTGATCGTGGCCGCCGTGGGCCGGCGCAACATCATCACCGCTGACATGGTCAAGCCCGGCGCGGCCGTGATCGACGTGGGCATGAACCGCGACGACAATGGCAAGCTGTGCGGCGATGTCGACTTCAACGGCGTCAAGGAAGTGGCCGGCTACATCACCCCTGTGCCGGGCGGCGTTGGCCCGATGACCATTACGATGCTGCTGATCAATACGCTGGAAGCCGCCGAGCGCGCAGCCGGCTAAACGTCGTATCGGCCTGCCGCGGACGGCGCCGGCGCCTTGCGCGCCGGGTGCTGCCTGGCACTGGAAATCCCGCTGCCCCGCCCCAATGTGCGGGGCATTGCCCTTACAGGCCCTGCCAAGAGAGACGTCATGGACCAAGCCGCCAACCAAGCCAACGCTGCAAATCACGCAAACGGCGACAATCCGCTGCTGGATTTCACCGACCTGCCGCGTTTCTCCGAGATCCGCCCCGAGCACATCGGCCCGGCGCTGGACGTGCTGCTGGCGACCGCGCAAGCCGCCGTCGACCGTGCCGAAGACCCGGCCACCGAAGCCACCTGGGCCAATGCCGTGGAAGCGCTGGAAGCCGCAACCGAGCCGCTGGGACGCGCCTGGGGCGTGGTGGGTCACCTGAGCGCGGTGGCGGATACGCCGCCCTTGCGCCAGGCGCATAGCGACAACCTGCCGCGCATGACCGAGTTCTGGTCGTCGCTGGGCCAGAGCCTGGCGCTCTATGACAAGTACAAGGCAATCGCCGCGAGCCCCGAATTCGCCACCATGAGCACGGCTCGCCGCCAACTGATGGAAAACGAGTTGCGCGGTTTCCGCCTGGGCGGCGCTGAACTGCCCGAAGACAAGAAGCCCCGCTTTGCCGCGATCCAGGAGCAGCAGGCCCAGTTGTCCAAGGCCTTCTCCGACCACGTGCTCGATGCCACCAATGCCTACGCGCTGCTGATCGAGGACGAAAGCCGCCTGAGCGGCATCCCGGAAGATGCGCTGGAAGCCGCGCGCCATGCCGCTGAAAAGGACGGCAAGCCGGGCTGGAAATTCACGCTGCACTTCCCCTCCTACTTCCCGGTGCTGCAATACGCGGACGACCGCGCGCTGCGCCAGACCATGTACGAGGCCAGCGTCACCCGCGCCTCGGAACTGGCCGAACAGTACGGCCAGGGCAAGGCCGAGTGGGACAACACGGCCAATATGCGCGAGCAGCTCGCGCTGCGCCGCGAAGAAGCGCAACTGCTCGGCTACGCCTCCTTCGGCGAGGTCTCGCTGGTGCCCAAGATGGCGGAATCCCCGGCCGAAGTGCTGCGCTTCCTGGACGAACTGGCCACCAAGGCGCGTCCGTACGCCGAGAAGGACTGGGCCGAGCTTAAGGCATTCGCCGCAAGCGAGCTGGGCCTGAGCGACCTCTCGCCCTGGGACGTCGCCTACGCCTCGGAAAAGCTGCGCGAGCAGCGCTACGCCTTCTCCGAGCAGGAGGTAAAGCAATACTTCCCGGAGCCGCAGGTGCTCAAGGGCTTGTTCAGCGTGGTGGAGAAGCTGTTCTCGGTGCGCATCGAAGCCGACCAGGCCCAGACGTGGCACGAAGACGCGCGCTTCTTCCGCGTGGTATCGCCCGAGGGCGAGTTGCTGGCGCAGTTCTACATCGACCTTTACGCGCGCGAAGGCAAGCGCGGCGGCGCGTGGATGGATGACGCCCGCGGCCGCAAGCTGCTGGACAGCGGCCGCGTGCAAACCCCGGTGGCCTACCTGACCTGCAACTTCACCGCGCCGGTGGGCGGCAAGCCCGCGGTCTTCACCCACGACGAAGTGATCACGCTGTTCCACGAGTTCGGCCACGGCCTGCACCATATGCTCACCCAGGTGGGCGAGCTGGGCGTGTCCGGCATCAATGGCGTGGAATGGGATGCCGTTGAGCTGCCTTCGCAATTCATGGAGAACTTCTGCTGGGAGTACGAGGTGCTGGCCGACATGACCGCGCACGTCGACACCGGCGAGCCGCTGCCGCGCGAGCTGTTCGAACGCATGCTGGCCGCGAAGAACTTCCAGAACGGCATGATGACGCTGCGCCAGATCGTGTTCTCGTCGTTCGACATGCACCTGCACACCAGCTTCGACCCCGCTGGCGAGAAGTCCGTGCTGGCGCTGTCCAGGGAGATCAACGATCGCGCCCATGTGGTGCCGCAGCACCCGCTGTCGCGCTGGCCGAACACCTTCAGCCATATCTTTGCCGGCGGCTATGCGGCGGGCTACTACAGCTACAAGTGGGCCGAAGTGCTGTCCGCCGACGTCTACGCGGCCTTCGAGGAAGCCGCGAAGCTCTCCGGCACCGTGCTCGACGCCGAGACCGGCGCGCGCTACCGCAGGGAAATCCTGTCGGTGGGCGGCAGCCGCCCGGCCATGGAATCGTTCACCGCTTTCCGCGGCCGCGCGCCGCAGATCGACGCACTGCTGCGGCACGGCGGCATGGCGGTGGCGTAAGGCAGCACACCGTCAATAGACCAGGTAAAGCGGCTCAGTCTGAGCCGCTTTTTTCATGGCGGCTCGCAAGTGCAATGCAGGCGGTCGACAGCAACGCGCAGCCGCTGCTCACCGCAATCGCCACCGAGTAGCTGCCGTAGGCATCGAAGAGCCAGCCGGCGAGGCTGCCGCCCGCCATCGCGGCAATGCCCACCGCGATATACAGCCCCCCAAGGATCGCCCCGAGGTTTGCTGTGCCGAACCAGGTCGCAGCGAGCGCCGGGTACAGGGAAATGCAACCGCCGTTGGCCGCGCCGAACAGGACAGCAAACAGCGCCAGCGCCGGAAAGCTCGTGGCCCCAAGCCACACGCCGTTGAGCAGCGCGAGCATCAGCGTCAGGCACATGAGCAGCCGCCCCGGCCCCAGCCTGTCACCTAGCCCGCCCAGCAGCAGGCGGCCCAGGATATTGCCGGCACCCACCAGCCCGATCAGCAGATTCCCAGCCGTAGGAGACAAGCCATGCTGCCGCGCGTACGGATGGATATGGACCAGCGCGGCGAACAGGCCGACCGAGCCCAGCAGGATGGCGCCGAAGTACCACCAGAATCGCCCGCCGCGCACGGCCTGCGCCAGGCTGAGCCCGGATGGCGGGGGCGAATGGGCTGCGCCAGGCGCCGCAGGCGCGCCATCGGGATACAGGCCGGCCTCTTCCGGGCGCCCCTTTAGCAGCATTGCCATTGCCAGCCCGACCACGGCGATGGCCAGCGCGAAGCAACGCATTGTCGCCTGCCAGCTCATATGCTCCATCAGCTGGCCCGCCACCACCGGTCCGATGAACGTGCCAAGCCCGGTGCCCGCCAGCGCAAGGCCCGACGCCCGGCTGCGATGCCTGACGAACCAGCGCTGCACCGCCGTCACCGCCGGCACGTAGACCAGGCCCACACCCAGGCCCACCAGCGAACAGAAGGCAACCAGGAACCCCGCCAGCGAATCCGTGACGACGCTGGCGATGGCAAATCCCAGCGCCAGCGAGACAATGCCCATCGCAATGACCCGGCGGGTGGAAATACGGTCAGCCAGGGAACCGGAGAATACGCCCACCACGTAGTAAATCAGCGCGGTGAACGAGAACACGGAAGCCGCCGACGAACTCCCCACCCCGAAGCCTTCCTGGATACTCGCGAAAAATGCGCCAAACGAGTACGCGGCGCCAAATATCAGCGCCAGCAGCACGTGCGTCGCGCCAACCACATACCAGCCCGGGAATAGTGTCATCCCCGCATTCCCCCTTGCACTCACCTTTGCCATGTTGTCTCCGATCACCCTCTCGCCTGCGCGCCCGCGCTTCCAGCATCCTGGAATCATCGATTGCGACACATATCCTTGTATATACAAGATAAGACAACAAATCAACGAGCCGGGATTACCCTGAGCGGAGCCAAGCCCAAAGCCAAAACCCGCCCCCCCCTCCCTTTCGTCCTGGTGGATACCAACCTTGAAGCGGAAAATCGCTGCCAATGGAAATTGGCTAGACAAGCGCGGTCAAGTAAACTGCGTGCCATGACCTACCTGCCACCCGCCGCCGCCTACGCGCACATCAAGAATTACCTGAAGGACGGACTCAGCGCCGGACGCTGGCCGCCCGGCACGCTGATGCCGTCGGAATCCGAGCTGGTCACCCAGTTCCGCGTCAGCCGCATGACCGCCAACCGGGCGGTGCGGGAACTGCAGGCCGAAGGCCTGGTGGAGCGTGTGCAGGGCGTCGGCACGTTCGCCACCCAGCCCTATCGCGCATCGTCCACGCTGACCATCCGCGACCTGCACGACGAGATCACGGAGCGGGGCCACCGCCACCGCTCCGACGTGCACATGGCGCGCGCCGAAGTCGTCACCGAGGCATTGGCGCCGCGCATCGGGCTGCCCGTCGGCAGCGAGGTCTTCCACACCTTGATCGTGCATAGCGAGAACGGCGTGCCGCTGCTGTGCGAGGACCGCTACGTCAACCCCGCCCGCGCGCCTGACTATCTCGAGGTGGACTTCACCAAGACCACGCCCACCAATTACCTGCTGACCGTGGCACCGCTATGGGAAGCGCAATACTCCATCGAGGCGCAGTTGCCCACCGAGCAGGAGGCCGAGCTGCTGGGCGTCAAGCCAAGCGAGCCCTGCCTGATCGTGATCCGCCGCACCGAAAGCCAGGGCTCGCCGATCACGCTGGCAAGGCTGGTGCATCCGGGATCGCGCTATACCATCGAGGGCTCGTTCAAGCCCTAGGCACGCCCGGGCCGGAATCCGCGCAGATGGTCGATGAAGCCGCGCACCTTGGCGCTGACGTGGCGTGTATCCGGATAGACCGCGAAGACTTCGGCCCTTGGCAAGACATGGTCCGGCATCAGGATCTGAAGCCGTCCGCCCGTGAGATGGTCGTCAAGCAGCCACTCGGGCAACGCTGCAACGCCACAGCCGGCCAGCACAAACGCTAGCAGGGCCGAGGCCGTATCCGCGTGGGCCACGTTGCGGACCCGGATCGTGTGCGGCTTGCCGTGCGGGTCAGCCAGGGTCCATTGCCCGCCCTGCCCCGCACGATTGGCAAGCCATGGCAGCGCCGCCATCGCCTGCAGCGAATCGGGCGCGCCGGTTGCACTCAGCAGCGCCGGGCTTGCCACGATCACCAGGTTGAAATGCCCGATCGGCTTAGCGCGGTGCCGCGAGTCCTCCAGCGGCCCCACCCGGATGGCTACGTCCAGCCGCTCTGCGATCAGGTCGGCATGGGTCGAGCTGGCCTGGTAGCTCACCCGCAGATCGGGATGCAGGTGGGCAAACCCGGCCAGCGCGGGAGCCACGACGAGGTTGCCATAATCCACCGATGCCGTGACGCGCAAGCTGCCCGAGAAGGACGCATGACCGGACCGGACCTGCTCCACGGCCGATTCAGCTTGCCGCAGCAAGACCGAGCAGTCGCGATAGAACCGCTCGCCCGCCTCGGTCAGTGCCAGGCGCCGCGTGCTGCGCGTCAGCAATGCCACCGACAGATCTTGCTCCAGCTGCTTCACGTTGAAGCTGACCACGGCCTTGGTGGTGCCCAGCGTGCCGGCTGCCGCAGTGAACGAACCACACTCCACCACGGCCACGAACATGGCCAGACGGTTCAGATTGATCACGTTCTCGGTGCTCCATTGTCAAAAATCAGAGAACAGTATATCGGCCACTGGACTGTTTTCTTATTCCTCCATGGTTTCTAGAATGCCGTCTTCCAGACCGCACCTGCATGGCGCTTGCCGCCATCGCTCGACTTTCCATGCCCTACAAATCACGCGTTGCGTCGGTCTACCTGCTCGGCTTCTTTATCGATCTGGTCAATATGTTCATGGCATCGGTCGCGTTCCCCGATATCGGCCATTCACTGCAGGCGTCCGTGGGGGCCGTTGCATGGGTGGCCAATGCCTACACGCTGGGGCTGACGCTGGTGATTCCGGCAAGCACCTGGCTGGCCGGCCGCTACGGCGATAAAGCGATCTTCGTGGCGTCGCTGGGGATCTTTTCCGCCGCAGCGGCCGGCGCCGGATTCGCCGGCAGCATTGAGGCGCTGATCGCCTGGCGCCTGCTGCAAGGCCTGGGGGGTGGGCTGTTGATTCCCGTCGGGCAAGCCATGACCTATCGTCTCTACTCGCAGGCCGAGCGCGCGCAACTGTCAGTGATCGTGATGGCCTGCGCGCTGCTCGCGCCGGCGCTGTCGCCGCTGATGGGCGGCTACGTCGTGGACAGCCTGGGATGGCGCTGGGTCTTCTGGCTCAATATCCCGCTGGCCTTGGTTGCGCTCGTGCTTGCCGTACTTTGGCTGCGCCCCGGCGAAGCCACCCAGGGACACAGGCCGGACGTTGCCGGCATCGGGCTGTCCAGCCTGGCGCTTGCGCTGCTGCTGATCGGCTTGTCCCGATTCGAGCACACCGGGCAGACTCGCGTTGGCACCGCCCTTGTCACGGGCGGCATCGCCGCAGGCTTGCTGCTGTTGCGGCATGTACGCCGGCGGGAACATCCGGTCCTGGATTTCCGCGTTCTGCGGGATCCGATGCTACGGGCAGCCATGGTCGTCTACCTGTTTGTACCCGGCGTGTTTACCGGCGTCAGCCTGCTCAATATGTTCTTCCTGCGCAGCGTGCTGGGCCTGAAGGCCGTGAGTGCGGGCGCGCTGATGATTCCGTACGCCCTGGCCGCCGCCGCGGGCATGACGCTGGCCGGGCGCCTCTTCAACCGGCTGGGGCCCCGCGCCCTGCTGCTGCCGGCCATCACGGTGCACGCGACCGGCATCGCCATGCTGGCGACCGTGAGCGAACCTGGCGCATGGCCGGGCATGGTGGCCGCCTTCTTGCTGATGGGAGCCGGCGGCGGCATCGGCTCGAGCGTTGCGCAAACCCTGGCGCTGCTGAACGTGTCCCCGGCGGGAATGGGCCCGGTCAGCGCAATATGGAATCTGAACCGTCAATTGTCGTTTTGCGCCGGCGTCGCCATGGCCAGTCTTTTACTGGGCCAGTGGCTGGCCCGGCAAGGTTTGGCCGAGCTTGCCTTCGCGGGCGACGCCACGATCGTGACGCAGGTGTTCCATGGGTGTTTTCTCGTCGCCAGCTTATGCACCCTTGTGCCGCTGCTTGTCGTCTGGCGTCTGGACGATCGGCATCATCGCCAGCCGGCAGCATCGACAACGCTTCCCTAACCCCGGGGCAACCCGCCCTGCCTACTCCTGAAGGAAACCCCATCCATGCCTGACATCGCCGCGCTTTGCCTGCGTGAAATCGCCGACACCCATGTGCTGATCGAGCAATGGCTATCGAACCCCGCGTGCCCCGAAACCGTACTGGAAACGCTGCTGCAACGGTTTGGTCCGGACTTCAGCATGATCTCGCCAGCCGGTGCGCGCATGGAGGCAGGCGGCTTTCCCGCGCTGTTCGCACGACTGCGCGGCGCCCGGCCCGGACTGCAAATCAGGATCGACGCGTTGACGCTCGTGCATGAGGACGCGCGCTCGGCCACGGTCAGCTACCGGGAAACGCAGGCCTGGAACGCGGGCGCTTCCGAGCGGCGTGCCACGGCGCTGTTCGTGGCGGGCAACGATGCGCGCGTCACGTGGCGACACTTGCATGAGACCTGGGCCTGAGGGCGCCTGCCTCTGAACGTGCCTGTGGCCGCGGAGGTCGTTCATAATGTGCAGGCAAACTAGGGGCGGCTCCGGGCCGAATACCCGTGGCGCCCCTGGCAACCGTCAATCCATAAGCCATTTGAACATGAGAATCGCAACCTGGAACGTCAACTCGCTCAAGGTCCGGCTACCGCAGGTGCTGGACTGGCTGATCGAGCAGGAAAAGGCCGATACGCCGATCGATGCCCTGTGCCTGCAGGAACTGAAGATGCCGGACGACAAGTACCCGCTGGCCGAACTGGAGAGCGCCGGCTTCCACAGCGTGTTCACCGGCCAGAAGACATACAACGGCGTGGCGATCCTGGCGCGCAATGCCACCATGGCGACGCCCGCCGACGTGGTGCGCAATATCCCTGGCTTCGACGACCCCCAGCAGCGCGTGGTGGCGGCGACCTATGGCGACGTGCGCCTGGTGTGCGCGTACTTCCCCAACGGGCAGGCGCCGGACTCCGACAAGTTCACCTACAAGCTGGGCTGGCTGCAAGCGATCACCGCGTGGCTGCAGGAGGAAATGGTGAAGTACCCGAAGCTCGCGCTGCTGGGCGACTTCAATATCGCGCCCGAAGACCGAGATGTGCACGATCCCAAGAAGTGGGAGGGGCAGAACCTGGTGTCGCCGCCGGAGCGCGATGCGTTCCGGGCGCTGGAGGCACTTGGGCTGACCGACGCATTCCGCATGTTCGAGCAGCCGGAGAAGAGCTTCTCCTGGTGGGACTACCGCATGTTTGCGTTCCGCCGTAACGCCGGCCTGCGCATCGACCACATCCTGCTGTCGCCGGCTCTGCGCGAGGCATGCAGCGCCTGCGTGATCGATCGCGTGCCGCGCACCTGGGAGCAGCCCTCGGACCACACGCCGGTGGTAGCCACGCTCGACCTCGGCTGAGGCATTGCGTCAAGGCGCCGGCCACCAAGCCGGCGCTCGGCATATCCGGGTAGCCACCGGCTCGCGTCCGGGCGTCTGCACGGCTACACTTGCGGGCATGAAACCGGCTACCTTCCGCCACCGCAACCTCCCCCACCTGCTGCTGCAAGCCCGCGAAACGCTGATGGCGGGCTTCCGGCCCATCCTGCGCCAGCACGGCATGACCGAGCAGCAATGGCGCGTGGTGCGCACCCTCAACGAGCAAGGCGAGATGGAGCCCAACCAGCTCGCCGATGCCTGCCTGATCCTGAGCCCGAGCCTTACCCGCATGCTGTCGAGCATGGAGGAAGCGGGCCTGATCCTGCGCTCGCGCTCCACCACGGACCAGCGCCGCCAGTTGATCTCGCTGACCGACAAATGCCGCGCCCTGATCGCCGAGATGGAGCCGCTGATCGACCGCCGCTATGAGCAGCTCGAGCAGATGATCGGCGCCGAGCGGCTGGGCAAGGTCTATGGCGCGATCGACGAATTGCTGGTGAGCCTTAGCGAACGAGACCCGCAAGCATGACCGCTCCGGCTGCGCAGGGCACAACAGGCCGGTTGCTCGGGCGCCTGTTGCCGGCATGGCGTCACCGCGTGAGCCGCGCCTCCTTGCGTGCGGACCTGGTTGCGGGCCTGCTTGGCGCGGTGCTGGTGCTGCCGCAGGGCGTGGCCTTTGCCACGCTTGCCGGCCTGCCGCCGCAATACGGCATCTACGCGGCCGCGATTCCCTGCATCGTGGCGGCCTTGTTCGGCTCCAGCTGGCATGTGATGTCCGGCCCGACCAACGCCAACTCGCTGGCGCTGTTCGCCATGCTGAGCCCGGTGGCATTTGCCGGCAGTCCCGAATACATCAATCTGGCGCTCGCGGTCACCATCATGGTTGGCTTGCTGCAGCTTGCCGTGGGCACCTTGCGCCTTGGCACGCTGGCCAACTTCATCTCGCCCTCGGTCCTGCTTGGCTTCACCTGCGGCGCGGCAACGCTGATCGGCCTCTATGCGCTCAAGGACCTGTTCGGGCTGGCCGTGCCGACGGGCACGAGCGCCTTTGGCGTGGTGCGCTTCCTGCTGGACAATGCCGGCGCCATCAACTGGAGCGCGTTCACGGTAGCGGCGATCACGCTGGCGGTGACCATCGCGGTGAAGCGCGTCTCGCGCCGCCTGCCCTTCATGCTGATCGGCCTGCTGGCGGGCTACGGCGTCGCCCTGCTGCTCAACGCGCCGGGCTGGAGCGCGGGCGCGCATCACGTCAATGTGGTCGGGCCGATCCCGTCGGCCATCCCGCCCTTCCACCTGCCGAGTATTTCCTGGCAGGCGATCCCCGACCTGCTTGGCATCGCCGCCGCGCTGACCATCGTGGCGCTCGGCCAGTCGATCTCGATCGCCAAGGCGGTGGCGCTGCGCTCGGGCCAGCACATCGATGCCAACCGCGAGTTCATCGGGCAGGGCCTGTCGAACATCGCAGGTGGCTTGTTCTCCGCCTATATTTCCTGTGGCTCGCTGAACCGCTCCATGCCTAACTACGAGGCCGGCGCGCAGACGCCGCTGGCCAGCATTTTCTCGGCCTTGCTGCTGGTGGTGCTGGTCACGGCCAGCGCCTCGCTGCTGGCGCAGATCCCGCTGGCCTCCATCGCCGCGATGTTGCTGCTGGTGGCCTGGGGTTTGTTCGATTTCGGCCGGCTGCGCCGCATCGCCAGCCTGAGCCGCACGGAATTCGCCATCGCCATCAGCACCTTTGTCGCCACGCTGGCCATCCGCCTGGAGATGGCCGTCTTGCTCGGCACCATCCTGTCACTAGTGGCCTATCTCTATCGCACCTCGCGGCCGGCGGTGCGCAGCCTGGTGCCAGACGCCGACGACCCCGACCGGCGCTTTACGCCGCTCGACGAGCTGCATCGCCCGCAAGCGGAATGCCCCCAGCTCAAGCTGCTGCGCATGGAAGGCGCGATCTACTTCGGCGCGGTCCAGTACGTGACGGACCGCTTGCACGAGGCACGCAACGCCCATCCCGGCCAGATCCATCTGCTGGCCATGACCAAGAGCATGAACTTCATCGACCTGGCCGGCGCCGAGATGTGGGAAAGCGAGCTGAGCGAGCGGCGCGCCACCGGCGGCGACCTGTATTTCCATCGTCCGCGCACGCAGGTGCTGCAGACGTGGGACCAGACCGGCTTCGCGCTGAAGCTGGGCGAGGGGCACATCTTCTCCACCAAGCGGCAGGCGCTGCACACCATCATTGCGCGCCTCGATCCCGCAGGCTGTGCGCAATGCCAGGCTCGCATCTTCGAAGAATGCGCTAGCCGCCCTGGCGGGCCGGGCTACCCGGCAAAACCGGCTTGAGCGCGATCGACGTGATCGGCGCAATCAGGAAGATCAGTGATGAGCAAGGGGAATGAAAAAGAGAAACGCCGGCGGGAAACCGGCGTCAGGCGGCGAGAAGCCGCAATGACTTGAAGCGGTAGCCCGGGATCGGACCGATGACCGGCCCGGACTGGGATCCGCTTCAGAGCGGCGCCACATGGGCGCGCTTGACTACCACTGGCTGGGCAGCGCCCTGCTCGATCAGCACCACCGCAGCACGCTCGATGGTTTCACGTCCGGCGCGGAATGCCTCTTCCAGCGACAACACCTGGTCGGCACTGAAGCCTTCCCACAGCGCTTCACGGGTCACCACGCAAGTGACTGGTTGGCCGTCGACAACGGCGTGAAATAGCAAGCCTTCATTATTGATATCGTAACGCTCTTGCTCTTGGAACTTGATATCCATCGGTACAGCCCTCCATTGCAAGTGAAGAATCATCCTAACATGGGTCGGCCCGACTCGTCCGCAAAGGCCTACGCCCCGCTCCCCCCAAGCAAGACTGCCGAAACCCCGGGCGAGTTCCCGCGGCGTGAATGCCTGAGTTCGGTGCAAGGCGAAGGGACAAGGCTGCCCGGGCATTGCACGTACGACGGCGGAATCGCACGCGGCATTTCCAGAGCACCCTCGCGCAGGAAAAATTACGCAGGGGGTTTGACAAACTCAAAAACGGTGATACAATCTTTTTCTTCGTTGGGGCGTTAGCTCAGTTGGTAGAGCAGCGGACTCTTAATCCGTAGGTCGAGTGTTCGAGTCACTCACGCCCCACCAGCGAATTCTAAAAGCCGGAAGCAGCAATGCTTCCGGCTTTTTCCATTGGTGCTCCACGTCTGTCGCCGCCCTCCCGACGCCTGCGGCGATTCATCCCTCGAAAAACACGCACAAAAAAAAGCCCGCGATCGATGGCGGGCTGGGGAAGGGTCAGGGGCGTTCAGGGAACGACCCGAGGCCTAGTGTGAATACATTACAGACATGCCGCGACCCCTCTCCGGAGGGGTCGCACGCGCGGCACATTCCATTGTTGCCTCACCCTTGCCTGGCACGCTCGAACAATTCACGCGCGAGCCCGCGATGCTGCGCAAGGACGCGCGGCAACTCCACCGTCTGCAACTCGCCATCGCGCACCACCACCTTGCCGTTGATCACGCTGGTGGCGACATTGCCCGGCGTACAGAACACCAGCGCCGCCACCGGATCGTGACCTGCACCGGCGTAGCCCACCTGCGCCATGTCGAACGACACGAAATCGGCCGACATGCCAGGCGCAAGCGCGCCGATATCATCGCGGCCCAGCACGCGCGCGCCGCCCAGCGTGGCGATCTCCAGCGCCTCGCGCGCGCTCATGGCGGCGGGCCCGTAGCCCACGCGCTGCAGCAGCATGGCCTGGCGCACCTCTCCCAGCATGTGCGCGCCATCGTTCGACGCGCTGCCATCCACGCCCAGGCCGACCGGCACGCCGGCCTCGCGCATTGCGCGCACCGGCGCAATGCCTGACGCCAGGCGCATGTTCGAGCAAGGGCAATGGGCAACGCCCGTGCCGGTGCGGGCAAACAGCGCAATGCCTTCATCATCGAGCTTGACGCAGTGGGCATGCCATACGTCGGGGCCGACCCAGCCGAGCTCTTCCGCGTACTGGGCCGGCGTGAGGCCGAACTTCTCGCGCGAGTAGGCGATGTCGTTATCGTTCTCGGCCAGGTGGGTGTGCATCGACACGCCATAGTTGCGTGCCAGCAGCGCCGACTCGCGCATCAGGTCGCGCGAGACGGAGAACGGCGAACACGGCGCCACCACCACGCGTAGCATCGCGTGGCGCGAAGCGTCGTGGTACCGCTCGATCAGCCGCTGGCTGTCCTTCAGGATGGCGTGCTCCTCCTCCACCACCGAATCGGGCGGCAGGCCGCCCTTGCTGCGGCCCACGCTCATGGATCCGCGCGCGGCATGGAAGCGCATGCCCATTGCCGCCGCGGCTTCAATGGAATCGTCCAGGCGCGAGCCATTGGGATACAGGTACAGGTGATCGCTGGTGGTGGTGCAGCCGGACAACATCAACTCGGCCATCGCGGTGCGGGTCGACACGTCGATCATTTCCGGCGTCAGGTGCGACCACAACATATAGAGGTTGGTGAGCCAGGTGAACAGCTCGGCGTCCTGCGCCGCCGGCACGGCGCGGGTCAGGCTCTGGTACACGTGGTGGTGCGTGTTGACCAGCCCGGGGATCACCACCTTGCCACGCATATCGATCACCTCGGCGCCGCCCTCGTCGATCAGCCGGCGGTATTGCGGCGGCAGCTCGGCGGTGGCGCCCACCCATTCGATCGTCGGGCCTTGCGCCACCAGCGCGCCATCCGGGATCTCGCGGCGTTGCGCATCCATGGTCACCAGGATGTCGGCATTGATAAGGATGAGGGGCATGGCAGGATCTTCAGGTTGGTGGCGAAAATACCCGGCGCGTCATGCGGCCAGGCCCACACAGTCTAAGACGCCGGCGGGCCTTGGCAAAGCATCGATTTCCACCGACGGTGTGCGCAAAAACAGCACAACCAGGCACGCTGCACCGCTAACGCACGCCGGCAAACAACGCCACCAGGCCCTCGCCAATCCGCTCGGCCATCAGTTCCGCGGCGGCGCTCAGCGGATTGCGCGCGCGCGCGACCAGCCGCAGCGTCTGGCACGGCAACTGGCCGTCGCGCAGCGGCACCCAGGCCAGCGCCCCGCGCTCCCGCTCCTCCAGCACGTCGAGCGGATTCAGGAAGGCGATGCCGGCCCCAAGCATGACCAGGCGGCGCATCAGCGCGGTCGAAGTGGTCTCGGTGACCGGCGACACCGCGACCGCGGCTCGCGCGAACGCCTCATCGAGGATGGCGCGGATCGACATCGACGGCGCCGGCAGGATCACCGGGCAGGCCAGGCACTCGCTGAGCAGGGTCGACGGCTGCGCGGCCAGCGCATGCCCGGGCGCCACCACCGCGCCGATGTGCCAGTCATTGCTGGCCAGGATGCGGAAGGCGGCGATATCGGGCAGGTCGTAGGCAAGGCCGAGATCGACGTCGCCGCGCTCGACAGCGCTGACAATGTCGGCCACGGGCAGATCCAGCAGGCGCACCAGGATGCCCGGGTACTGCTGGCGAAAGGCATGCACCAGCGACGGCATCAGCGAGCCGGCGAGGCCGGCCGTGGTCGCCACGGTGACTTCACCCTGGCGCACGCCCTTCACGGCTTCGATACGGCTGCGCAGCAGTTCGTGCTCGCGCAGCGTCTGGCGCACGTGCGCCAGCACCATTTCGCCCAGCGGGGTCAGGCGCAGGCGTTTGTTGATGCGCTCGAACAGGGGCGCGCCCAGTTCCGTCTCCAGGTCCAGGATCTGCCGGTTGATCGCGCTCGGCGCCACGTGCAGATGCAGCGCGGCCTGGCGGATCGAACCACGGCTCACCACCTCGTCGAGGTAGCACAGGACTCTGGCGTGCATGACGGGCTCCGGATTCGGGCGTATTCGGGTGTATTCGGGCGTTGGATTCAGCGCGGCAGCGACATGCCGCGCCTGGGAAGACGAGCGCATTGTAGCCGCTGGCAAGGCGTACGAAATCCGTATTGCGCTGACAGTCTTTTCGGGCGGCATGGAGTACGCTGGCATCGGTTGCCGGCCGATGGCGACCTGCCCACCTCGATACCCTGCCAGCGCTCGGCGCTCCGACTTCCATGGCCACGAAGACAAGCAGCAAGAAGCCCGTCGCGAAGCGCGGTGCAAAGCATAGGGGCGCCCCCCGCCCGCCCGGCCCGGCAAAACGCCAGGAAGCACTGATGCAGTGCCGGAACCTGAAGATGGCGCGCTCCGCCCACGCATACGTGCGCGGTAACACGCGCAAGTTCTACGAATGGCTGGAGGCCAAGCAACCGCACGCCCTGCCCGAGGGCCCGGCGATCTGGATCTGCGGCGACTGTCATGTGGGCAACCTTGGCCCGGTCGCCGATATCCAGGGCCGCGTCGACATCCAGATCCGCGACCTTGACCAGACCGTGATCGGCAACCCGGCGCACGACCTGATCCGCCTGGCGCTGTCGCTGGCCACCGCAGCGCGCGGCTCGGACCTGCCCGGCGTGATTACCACACGCATGCTGGAAAGCCTGATGGTGGGCTATGAAAGCGCTTTCGATAATCCCGATGCCGCGGCCGGCCTGACTTCGCGCCGGCCTGCCGCGGTGCGTACCGTGATGCGCCAGGCCCTGGGGCGCAAATGGAAGCATCTCGCCCACGAACGCCTGCGGGACACCACCCCCTCCATTCCACTCGGCAAACGGTTCTGGCGGCTCGCCGCGGACGAGCGGCGCGCAATCGGCGCCCTCTTCGAGCGGCGCGAGATCGCCCACCTTGCCACGCTGCTGACCTCCCGCGACGAAGGCGCGCGCGTGGAGGTGATGGACGCCGCCTACTGGGTCAAGGGCTGCAGCTCGCTGGGACGATTGCGTTTCGCCGTATTGCTGTCCGTTGGCAGCAATGACAGCCCCAATCCCGAAATCTGCCTGATCGATATCAAAGAAGCGGTGAACGCTGCGGCGCCGGGCTACCCCAAGGTGAACATGCCACGCGGCAATGGCGAGCGGGTCGTGGAAGGCGCCCGCCATCTCTCGCCGGCACTGGGCGATCGCATTCTTTCTGCGCAGTTGCTCGACAAGGCGGTATTCATCCGCGAGTTGCTGCCGCAGGACCTGAAGCTGGAGATCGAAACGCTGCCACAGGAAGAAGCCAGCCGCGTCGCGAGGTACCTGGGTGAGGTGGTCGGCAACGCCCACGCGCGCCAGATGGACCTGGCCACCCAGCGCAGCTGGCTGGGCGAGCTGGCGCGCAATCGCTCCAGGCTGCTGGATGCGCCGTCCTGGCTATGGACCAGCGTGCTGGACCTGATCGCCAGCCATGAGGTGGGCTACCTCGAACACTGCCGAAAATTCGCGCTCGGGCCGCAGGCACATATTTAAAATCTAAAAGCAAAGCAGCTATTGCAAAGTCAAAAATCGTCCTCTATAATCTTGGACTTCGTTGGGGCGTTAGCTCAGTTGGTAGAGCAGCGGACTCTTAATCCGTAGGTCGAGTGTTCGAGTCACTCACGCCCCACCAGCGAATTCTAAAAGCCGGAAGCAGCAATGCTTCCGGCTTTTTCCATTGGCGCGCCAATCCTGCTGGATCTCTCCTCCGTGGGCGTGGCAACCACGGGCCGATCCCCTCCCACGCAGGGATGCATACGCGGGTTGATACCAATTCCGCCGGCTACGCTTTCACGGTTGAATTGCGCCTGGAGCACAATGCGGAACATGGTTCCGCATCACGGAACCCATCCGACATCTCCAGCGTCCCGCGGCAAGCAGGAACAAGGGCAGCAGCGCGACGCAGATCGCCGTGCCCCAACCCGCGCCCGCCCGGGCCGTCATTAGACCTAGAACCCTCGGGAGCCTCTCTTGAAAGCAGTATTGAATGTCGGCAGCGCAGCCTGCCTGGCCCTTCTTGGCCTGTGCCACAGCGCCTTTGCACAAACCTACCCGACCAAGCCGATCCGCCTGATCGTGCCATTCGCCGCGGGCGGCACCACGGACATCGTGGGCCGCGCGGTGGCCGACGGCATCGGCCGTGAGCTTGGCCAGGTCGTGGTGGTGGAGAACCGCGGCGGCGGCGGTGGCGTGATCGGCGCCGATGCGCTGGCCAAATCCGCGCCCGATGGCTACACGCTCGGCATTGCAACGGTCAGCACCATGGCGACCAACCCCGCCACCAACGCCCGCAACCCCTACGATCCGATCAAGGACTTCACGCCCATTACCAACCTGGTCAATGTGCCGAACGTGATGACGATCAACCCCAAGGTGCCGGCCAAGAACCTGCAGGAGTTCATCGCGCTGGTCAAGGCCAATCCCGGCAAGTACAGCTATGCGTCGGCAGGCAAAGGCAGCATCTCCCACCTCGACGGCGAACTGTTCAAGTTCCTGACCAAGACCGACATGGTCCACATCCCCTACCGTGGATCGGGCCCCGCCCTGAACGACACGCTGGCGGGCCAGGTCAGCGGCCAGTTCGACAACCTGCCCTCGTCCATGCCGCACATCCAGGCCGGCAAGCTGCGCGCCCTCGCGGTGGCGGCGCCCAAGCGCGTGGATGGCTTGCCCGATGTGCCGACCTTTGCCGAAGCCGGCATGAAGGACATGAACAACATGGCCTGGTACGGCCTGGTGGCACCCGCCGGCACGCCTGCCGCGATCATCGCCAAGGTGCATGACGCTGCCGTGAAGACCTTGCAGGACCCGAACGTGAAACGCCGCCTGGCGGAAAGCGGCGCCTACCCTGACGGCAACACGCCGCAGCAATACGCCGCGCAGATCAAGCGCGAGCTGGAAATGCGCAAGAAGATCGCGCGCGACCAGAACATTACGCTCGAGTAACCGGTAACCGGTAACCAGTAATGCCGCAACGGCCCGGCTGCCTGCAGCCGGGCTTTGCCAGGGCTCGCGCCTTCGGCAAACCCGCCCCGCCCCTTCCCATTCCGTAAGCCCCCCTCCCCGAAAACAACGCTTGCCTTGATCTGGCGCATAGCCGGCCAGGCCAATAAGCGGTTCAATACAGTGGGAAGAAAGATTAACTTCGCAGGGTCATCCCAAGTCGGTAGAGTCACCCTGGTCTGACGACCATTTTTGCGGCCATGCCCCCTGCCCGTGGCCATTGCTCTCGAACTACCCACGCTTTACTCACGAGGATGAAAATGCGCAACAAGACCGTACCCGCCCTGATCATCGCCGCCCTCACCGCCTTTGGCGGCGTGCAACTGGCGCACGCCCAGAAGAACTACACCGATGGCGGCGACCTTTACGGTGGCGCCCATACCAACAAGACGGACCCGAACAAGAGCGCCGCCAAGTCCGGCAAGTTCGATCCGTACACGGACGGCGCGAAGAAATCGACCAAGTCGAACCTGAACGCTTCCGGCACCAAGAAGAAGGCCGATCCCTATACGGACGGGGCCAAGGCTGGCAAGCCCGATCCGTACACGGACGGCGCCAAGGCCGGCAAGTTCGATCCCTATACCGACGGCGCCAAGGCCAAGCAGTAAGCCGCGACGGAAGCGGCAGGCAGCAAGCAGCCCGTCCCGCCGGATGGTGCGCCAGCGCACCATCCGGGCCGCAGGGAACAGGCAAGATCAGGCAGCGGGATCGCCACGGCAATGCCCAACGCCCGCTTGAAACGCCATCTGAGCCAGATGGCGCCGCATGTGGAAATGTGAGAATTGTCCGAGAATGGATTCGGAAGGCCGCCTACGGCATGAACCGTAGCGCAGGCTTACCCATTCGCTATCCCGGACCTCTCCCTTTCGGAGACCATCATGCTAGACCTGCTGATCCTAATGGCTTCCTCCCTGGTGCTGGCCGTGCTCATCTTCAAGGGATAAGAGATAAGGGATACCGACAAAGGAATGAAGGCGGGAAAACAACAAGGAAGGTCCATGCGCAAGCCGCTTCAGGCTGCGGCCAGGGCCGCCTTCGTGCCGCCCATCGTGCCTTCCTCGCGCAAGCGCACGTGCCAGGCCAGCGCCTCCTCGATGAGGTGCGGCGTATGCCCGCCGCGGCGCGTGGCGCGCGTCACGTAATCACGCAGCAACTCCCGATACAACGGATCCGCGCAGTTGGCGATGATCTGCTGCGCGCGCTCGCGCGGCGCCAGGCCGCGCAGATCGGCCAGGCCATGCTCGGTCACGATGATGTCGACATCATGCTCGGTGTGATCCACGTGGGACACCATCGGCACGATGCTGGAGATGGCGCCGGCCTTTGCCATCGACTTGGTGACGAACACCGACAAATGCGCATTGCGCGCGAAGTCTCCCGACCCGCCGATGCCGTTCATCATGTGCGTGCCGCCCACATGCGTGGAGTTCACGTTGCCGTAGATATCGCACTCCAGCGCCGTGTTGATGGTGATCAGGCCGAGCCTGCGCAGCAGCTCCGGATGGTTGCTGATCTCCTGCGGGCGCAGGATCACGCGCGCCTTGTATCGCTCCAGGTCTGCCAGGAAGCGCGCGTAGACGGCGCTGGTCAACGTCACTGATGACGCAGAGGCAAAGCGCAGCCGCCCGGCGTCCAGCAACTCGATCGTGCTGTCCTGCAGCACCTCCGAATACATCGTGAGATCGCGGAACGGGGAATCGATCAGGCCATGCAGCACGGCGTTGGCGATCGTGCCGATGCCGGCCTGCAGCGGCTGCAGCGAAGGCGCCAGCCGGCCTGAGCGTACTTCATGCAACAGGAAATCGTTCAGGTGCCCGGCGATCTGGCGCGTTTCCTGGTCGGGCGGCAGCGCATTGGACGGGCTATCGTCCTTTTGCGTGATCACGATGGCGGCGATCTTCGCGGGGTCCACCGGAATGAAGGGCAAGCCGATGCGCTGGTCCACCGAGACCAGCGGAATGGGCTGGCGATGTGGCCGCGCCGTTGGCAGGTAGATGTCGTGCAGGCCTTCCAGGCCGGCCGGCATACCGAGGTTGATTTCGACGATCACCTTCTGCGCCAGCATCGCGAAGCTCGCGGAGTTGCCGACCGAAGTCGACGGCACGATGCCGCCGGATTCGGTGATCGCAACCGCTTCCACCACCGCCACGTCTACCGGCGCGATCTGGCGCCCGCGCAGCTGCTCCACGGTTTCGGACAGGTGCTGGTCGATGAACATCACCTCGCCCGCGTTGATCTTGCGCCGCAAGGTGGCATCCACCTGGAACGGCAGGCGCCGCGCCAGCACGTTGGCCTCGGCCAGCATCTTGTCGGTATCGTTGCCCAGCGAGGCGCCGGTCATCAGCGTGATGCGCAGCGGCTCGTGCGACGCGCGCTTGGCCAGCGCTTGCGGCACCGCCTTGCAGTCGCCGGCGCGGGTGAAACCGCTCATGCCCACGGTCATGCTGTCCTGGATCATCGCCGCCGCGGCCTCGGCCGGCATGACCTTGTCGAGCAGGCTGGCCAGCCGGATACGTTCCTTGTACATCTTATGTCTCCATGATGCCCGTCCCGGCCAGTGAGGCCGCGCCGCGCGCCGCGGCAAGGCCAGACGCCCAGTTCGGCTCGCGCTTCCTACCGGCGGGTAAGGCGCAGACAGGCAGTGTAGCCACCGCAAGCACATTCCTGCGACGATATAAAATCATGAAAACCAGTCGTAAATCTCATACATCCCAATGCCCGCGCCAGCCCGGAGCGGACAAGACCAGCCCGCGCAGATTGTGCGCGGTGCCGCCCTTTATGCTCTACAGTAGTTAGCACGGTCATGCTGGAAGGACGCAGGCAACGCACGACGCGCGTCACGCAGTGCCTGTGCCTGTGCCGGCAACGGACTGCCAAAAACAGCCGTCTGGGGGAGACACCATGCTGGCGGAAAGCGAAGCGCGACAGGCCCAGTTGCTGGCCGACCTGATGCAGTTCGCCCAGGGCCGCCTGCCCGGCGACATGTTCGTCCAGGCCGAGCCATTCCTGCGGCACTACTACGACCTGGCCGACGCCGAAGACCTGCTCAAGCGGAACGTGGCCGATCTCTATGGCGCGGTCATGGCGCACTGGCAGACCGCCCAGCGCTTTGTCCCGGGCAATGCGCGGCTGCGCGTCTACAACCCCAACCTCGAGCAGCATGGCTGGCACTCCGACCACTCGGTGGTGGAGATCGTCAACGACGACATGCCGTTCCTGGTCGACTCCGTTACCATGGAGATCAACCGGCTGGGGCTGGCCCTGCATTCCGCGATCCACCCGGTCTTCCGGGTCTGGCGCAACACGGACGGCACCATCGCCAAGGTGGGCCTGGGTGGCGAGGGCGACACCACCACGAGCGAGCCCGCCGGCGGTCCCCGGCTCGAATCCTTCATCCATTTCGAAGTGGACCGCTGCGGCGACACCGCCACGCAGGAGGCCTTGCGCAACGGCATTGCCCGCGTGCTGGGCGACGTGCGCGCCGCGGTGCAAGACTGGCCGGCGATGACCGCCATCACCCGCGCCACCATCGACACGCTGGCGCAGCGCCCGGATGGCAACCAGCCGGATACACAGGAAGCCTGCGCCTTCCTGCAGTGGATGCTGGACGAGCATTTCACCTTCCTCGGCCAACGCGACTATGAACTGGTCACCCAGAACGACCGCTTCTACCTGCGCGGCGTGCCCGGCTCCGGCGCCGGCATCCTGAGCGAAAGCCTGCGCCCGCCCGAGGAGGACACACTGACCGAGCTGCCCGCGGCGGCCACCTCGGTCATCGAAGACAAGTCACCGATCTTCGTGACCAAAGCCAATTCGCGCTCCACCGTGCACCGGCCCGGCTACCTGGACTACATCGGTATCAAGCTGACGGACGCCAACGGCAAGCTCTTTGGCGAGCGGCGCTTCGTAGGCCTGTACACCTCCACGACCTACATGATGTCGTGCGAGGACATCCCGCTTTTGCGGCGCAAGTTCGCCAACATCCTGGCGCGCGCGGGCTTCCTGACCAAGGGTCATCTCTACAAATCGCTGGTGACCATCATCGAGCAATACCCGCGCGACGAACTGTTCCAGGCCGAGGAAGACGAACTGTTCCACATCACGCTGGGCATCTTGCGCCTGCAGGAGCATCAGCGCATCCGCCTGTTCGTGCGGCGCGACCGCTTCGACCGCTTCGTCTCCTGCCTGGTGTTCGTGCCGCGCGACAAGTACAACACGGATCTGCGCCAGCGCATCCAGAAGCTGCTGATGACCGCCTTTTGCGGCAACAGCTGCGAGTTCACGCCGCAACTCTCCGAGTCGCCGCTCGCGCGCATCCAGCTGATCGTGCGCGGCGAGCCTGGCACCATGCCCGAGATCAACCCGGACGAGCTGGAAGAGCGCATCGTACAAGCCGCCCGCCGCTGGCAGGACGACCTTGCCGCCGCCCTGCTCGACAGCACCGGCGAGGAGCAAGGCAACCGCCTGCTGCGCCGCTACGGCGACTCCTTCCCGGCAGGCTACCGCGAGGACTACCCGGCCCGCATCGCCGTGCGGGACATCGAGCTGATGGAGGCGGCACAGGCCACCGGCGGCATCGCCATGAACCTGTACCGGCCCATCGAAGCCGCGCCCGGCGCATTCCGCTTCAAGGTCTACCGCGCGCGCGCGCCGATCGCGCTGTCGCTCAGCCTGCCGATGCTGGAGCACCTTGGCGTGCGCGTGGACGAAGAGCGTCCCTACCTGATCGAGCCCAATGGCGCGGCGCCGGTGTGGGTCCATGATTTCGGACTGGAAATGGCCGATGGGGTCGCGGCCGGCATCGACCTTGGCGCCGATATCGCGCGCATCAAGGCGCTGTTCGAGGACGCCTTCGCGCGCGCCTGGAACGGCGAGATCGAGAACGACGACTTCAACCGCCTGGTGCTGCGTGCCGAGCTCGCCGCGCGCGACGTGACCATCCTGCGCGCCTATGCCCGCTACCTCCGCCAGGTCGGGTCGACCTTCAGCGATGCGTATATCGAGCGTGCGCTGACCGGCAACCCGGCTATCGCCTCGCGCTTCGTGGAACTGTTCGTCGCACGCTTCGACCCCGCCACGCAAGCCGCCCGCGCCGCGCGCTGCGAGCGCCTGCAGCAAGCCATCGGCACAGAACTGGACCAGGTGCCCAACCTCGACGAAGACCGCATCCTGCGCCTGTTCCTGGGCGTGATCAACGCCACGGTGCGCACCAACTATTTCCGCCACGACCCCGACGGCGGGCCGCGCCCTTACCTGTCGTTCAAGTTCAACCCCGCGCTGGTGCCCGGCCTGCCCGAGCCGCGCCCGATGTTCGAGATCTGGGTCTACTCCCCGCGCGTCGAAGGCGTGCACCTGCGCGGCGGCCCGGTGGCGCGCGGCGGCCTGCGCTGGTCCGACCGGCGCGAGGATTTCCGCACCGAGGTGCTGGGGCTGATGAAGGCCCAGATGGTGAAGAACACGGTGATCGTGCCGGTGGGCAGCAAGGGCGGGTTCGTGGTCAAGCGCCCGCCGCCAGCGAACGACCGCGACGCCTTCCTGCAAGAAGGCATTGCCTGCTACCAGACCTTCCTGCGCGGCCTGCTCGACGTTACCGACAACCGCGTCGCCGGCACCTTGGTGCCGCCGCCGGAAGTGGTGCGTGAAGATGGCGATGACCCCTATCTGGTGGTCGCCGCCGACAAGGGCACGGCCAGCTTCTCCGACTACGCCAACGCAATCTCCGCGGAGTACGGCTTCTGGCTCAGCGACGCGTTTGCCTCGGGCGGCTCGGTCGGCTATGACCACAAGAAGATGGCCATCACGGCGCGCGGCGCCTGGGAATCGGTCAAGCGCCATTTCCGCGAGATGGGCGTCGACATCCAGTCCACGGACTTCACCGTCGCCGGCATCGGCGACATGTCGGGCGACGTGTTCGGCAACGGCATGCTGCTGTCGCCCCATATCAAGCTGGTGGCCGCGTTCGACCATCGCCATATCTTCCTCGACCCCAACCCTGACCCCGCCGCCAGCTTGCGCGAGCGCCAGCGCATGTTCGAGTTGCCGCGCTCGAGCTGGGCGGACTACGACATGAGCCTGGTCTCCGCCGGCGGCGGGCTGTTTCCGCGCACCGCCAAGACCATCGCGATCACGCCGGAGGTGCAGGCGAGGCTTGGCATCAGCGCAACCGTGCTCTCGCCCGCCGAACTGGTCCACGCGATCCTGTTGGCGCAGGTCGACCTGCTCTATAACGGCGGCATCGGCACCTATGTCAAATCCAGCCGCGAGAGCCATCTGCAAGTGGGCGATCGCGCCAACGACGCGGTGCGCGTCAACGGCGCCGAGCTGCGCTGCAAGGTGGTGGGCGAAGGCGGCAACCTTGGCTTCACGCAGCTTGGCCGCATCGAGTTCGCGCTCAATGGCGGGCGCATCAACACCGATGCGATCGACAACTCTGCCGGCGTCGATTGCTCCGACCATGAGGTCAATATCAAGATCCTCCTGGGGCTGGTGGTGGCGGACGGCGAGATGACCGAGAAGCAACGCAACAAGCTGCTCGCGGAAATGACTGAGGAAGTCGGCTTGCTGGTGCTCGAGGACAACTACTACCAAAGCCAGGCACTGTCGGTTGCCGGGCGCACCGCTGCGGCGCTGCTCGACGCGGAGGGCCGGCTGATCCGGTGGCTGGAGCGCGCAGGCCGCCTCAAGCGCGCGCTGGAATTCCTCCCGACCGAGGACGAACTGGGTGAGCGCAAGGCCGCCGGACTGGGCCTCACCTCGCCCGAGCGCGCGGTGCTGCTGGCCTACAGCAAGATGTGGCTGTACGACGAGCTGCTCACGTCCGCGCTGCCAGAGGACCCGCTGGTGGCCGGCCTCCTGCCCGCCTATTTCCCGCAGCCGCTGCGCGAGCGGCACGCCGACACCATGCTGCGCCATCCCTTGCGCCGGGAGATCCTGGCCACGCACCTCACCAACACGCTGGTCAACCGCATCGGCGCGACCTTTGTCCACCGCATGCAGGAAGAAACCGACGCGCGGCCCGCGGACATCGTACGCGCCTGCCTGATTGCGCGCGACGTGTTCGGCCTGGACCCGCTCTGGCTGCGCATCGACGCGCTGGACAACCAGGTCGGCGATGACGTGCAGGCGCGCATGTTCGCCGCCGTGGGACGGCTGCTGGAACACGCCAGCCTGTGGTTCCTGCGGCATCCGCACGCGGGCGGCCCCGCCGATGGCGACAGCGCGCGCTACGCCGAAGCCGCGGCCTGGCTCACACCCCAGCTACCCGCACTGCTGGCCGGGCCGGAGGCCGCCGCGCTGGCGCAATGGCGGCAGGACCTGAGCCAGTCCGGCGTGGATGATGAACTGGCCCTGCGCGTAGCCGCGGGAGAGATCTCCGCGGCGGCACTGGATATCGCCGAGGTGGCGGCGGCCACGCAGCGCAGCCTGGCGCTGGTAGCGGGCGTCTATTTCGCGCTCGATACGGAGTTCAGTTTTGGCTGGCTGCGCGAACGCGCCCTGGCTTTGCCAGCCGACAGCCATTGGGACCTGCTGGCACGCACCACGACGCTCGAAGACCTCGGCCGCCTCAAGCGCGCGCTCACGGTCAGCGTGCTGGCGCAGCCACAGGCACTGGATACGCCAGCACAGCTGATCGAGGCATGGCGCGGCGGGCGCCAGGCGCAGATCGAGCGTTTCTCGCGCATGCTGGCGGATCAGCGCGCATCGGGCGCGGCCGGCTTGTCGATGCTGTCGGTGGCGGTACGGGAAATCGGCTTGCTGGAACGCAGCCAGCAAGCCGGGTAGACGCGGGCGCGACCGATTGGCGACAATGGGGGCCTTAGCCAGCGCGCTTGCACCGGATCTCCGATGAACAAACCCGTCAAAGCCGCGATTGCCGCGGCGATCGTCGTCGCTGCCACCAGCTACGCCAGCCCCTACTGGGCGCTCTACCAGATGCGCTCTGCCATCGAAACGCGCGATGCCGACAAGTTCTCCCGCTATGTCGACTATCCGGCCCTGCGCGAGAGCCTGAAGGCGCAGCTGACGTTGTCCCTGCAGCAAAAGCTCGGCACGTCCGCCTTGCAGAACATGCCCTTTGCCGGCATCGGGCAGGCCATCGGCCAGGCGGTCATCAACACCATGATCGACGCCATGGTGTCGCCCGCCGGCGTCATGGCGCTCATGGCCGGCGAGAAGCCCGCCACGGCGCCGCAGCCAGCCCCCCCCGCGCGCCCTGCCCCCGCACCTGCGGAAAACAAGGGCGAACCAGCGGGGTCCGCCAAGGAGGAAGCCGCCAAGGACGCGCTCAAGTACAGTTTGTCCTATCGGGCGCTGAACACCGTGGAAGCCTCGGCCACCAAGGACAATGGCGACCGCATTCTCATTGGCCTGACGCGCCAAGGCATATGGACGTGGAAATGGAGCAGCGTCGTGCTGCCGGAGCTTTCCAAGCCATAGGCCATATTTGGCCTAAGGCCCCTTTTGGACCTTAGGCTTTGAGCCGGGACTCACCGGCCCCATTTCGCCTCGAGCAGCACCGCCGCCTTGATGGCGTCGATGGTCTCCTCTTCGGTCTTGAAATCGCCCAGCAGCCGCTTGGACTTGCCGCTGAGCACTGCCGCCTGGAGCGCCTTGCCGGATGCCTCCGACGTACCCGGACTCCAGCAATAGCGCGCCGTCCATGAGCCATCCTGCAAACGCTCGGCCACCCAGATGACGCGGAAATCCTCGAACACTACCCCGAAAGGCTCGTCTTCGTTCATTGCAACCTCCACAACACGCGATCGCTCCCCTCGAACACCACGGCCGTGCGCGCGTGCCGTGTCAGCATCATCGCCCGGCCGGGATCGGCATCTGGCCGGGTGATACGTCGCCGTCGGGGCGGCGATCTGGTTGATCAGGGCTAGCGGCCATGCTCTGCCATCACCCTGTTTTCGCGAGATGCTAGCACGCGGCCTCGCCGCTGTGTCCTCCATGGCGCACGCAGCGCGCCAGGCGCACGGCCACTCAGATCGTGGCCTCTAGTCGGTGGGGATCTCGTGGCTGCCGTGTGCCAGAAGACTCCCAGGGCTGCCGCCGAGCATGCGTGGCCTGCGCGGCTGCAACTCCAGGCCCAGGCGGATGAGCAGCTCGAACGCATCCGCCAGCAGATGCTGCTGGCGCGGCAACAAGCTGGCATAGGGCATGTCGTAGATGGACTGGTGCGAGCCACGCGCGCCTTTGAGGCCACGATCGCGGGCCATGTCGGACAATAGCGCGGCAAAGCCGTTCAGGTCCTCGGCGGCCAGAGCGGTGTTGAGCACCGCGGCCAGCACATGGGGCGGTGACGAACCCCACCCCATGGCATCGGCATTTGCGGCGGATTCTTCGGAAGCATCGAATGAGTTCATACCCGGATTAACGACAGCGATCCCGCGCCATGTAGGCTGGCCGACGAAACTTCTGCCCGAGCCAATGCATGGCCAGGAAGGCCAGGCAGGCCACCAGGATCAATCAGTCAGCTTGCGGCATAGGCAACATGGTCCACCGTCGCATCGATCAGCCGGCAAGCGCGTGCCTGCGCCCGGTCAGCGACTTCCATGAGTTCGCCCTGCTCATGCCCCACCCACGACTGCAGCGGTGACGGATTGCGCACCGCGCCTTTGGCCTCCTGGACGATCGAAGCACTCACCAGGCATCCGCGCTCATGTTGCTGTACCGAGATCAATATCACGTAGCCCCGGTAATGCTGTGTTCTGGATTCATTCATTGCGTCTCCCTTTGCCGGCCATCGTAGCATGCCGCAGCGCAACGTCCGGCCAGCCGGGGCCAGGGGCTGCCGGGCCTAGGTCCGGTCCTGCGGGCGATCCTGTGGGCGGCGCCCCATGCGCCAGACATTGGGCGGCTCGCCGTGGGCGGCATTCTGGAACATCCAGGCGCCGCAGGCCGTGCAGCGCCAAGGCCGGTCCACCCAGCGCGAGTTGATGTCCATGCCGAGTGCGCCCGCACCCGATGCGGCCAGGTTCTCATGCGGCTCCACCGTGGTCGGCGCACCAACGAGAAGATGGCAGAGATCGCAAGCGTGCATGCCTTACTCCAACGAAACGCTCACTCCAGCGAGGGCGGAGTGGCAAAGGGATCGGCGCTCTGCTGGCCCGGCACCTCGGCCAGGTCGAACTCGTCACGCGCCTTGTCCACCACGGCCCGGATACTCCTCTCATAACCCGCGGCATTGCCGAAGGCCTTCATATCCCAGTTGCGCCCGCGCGCATCGCGCGCATGCGCTTGCGGTGCCGGCACCCGGATCTTCGCGCCGTCCTCCACAATGTCATCAATGCGCTGGATGCGCCGGCTCACCTCGTCCTGCAAGGCCCTGGCAGCACGTTCGCGTTTAGCCATCCCCTACTCCTATCCTATGCGTTGCACGCGGTAAACGGCATCCGGCCAAACCAGTGCCCCGGAACCCTGCGCACAGCAAACGTCTGCCTGAAAGGACATGCACACCGCACGGTCGATGGCTTGATTGTAGAGTCCGCCGCCCCTTCGCGACAAACCTGATTGACCTGATTGATCGGCAAAGGGCTTCGCTAGCCCACCACGTCATTGGTCACCGCGACCGCAACGGGCGGGTATGGCTTGGACGCCGCTAACACCGCTACGCTAGCACAGGCCATGGATGGCCTAGCCGGACGCCGATAGCACCGCTATACTGTATATCCATACAGTATTTTCTGAGTGAAGCTATGTTCACCTGCGATCCTGGCGTCATCTATCTCTACACCCACAACACCGGCTGCACCCACGACCCCCACGGCACGGCCATCGCGTGCCAGACCCTGACCGTGGACGACCCGCTGCTCACGGCGGATACCTGGAATCCGGAAGCCGAGGCCGCCGCGCAGGCCGCCGGTGCAACGCTCTATCTGATGGGCATCGACACCGCCGCACTCAAGGCCCTGCCTCGTCCTATCGACAGCCTGGTGATCGAGCACGATGGGGCGCGGCTGCGCTTCGCGCTCGCGGAAGGCATCGACCTTCTCGATGCGAGATCGCTACGCGTGCGCACACGGGGCGAGCGCCACTATGCCACTCGCGAAGAGCCGGCCGATCCGTATTGGGCCACATGGGGCAAGGCGACTTCATCGGCCTGGCATGACTCGCCGGCGAGCTAATACAGGGAGACTGCGTGGCAGCGATGACAGCGTCGATCCGAAGAGATTCAGGCGAATTCGACGATGCTTGTTGTCACGTGATTTTGCCGGGCTAAATGCTGGCGTTTTGAACAGACAACAAAAAACCCGCACAACAAATGCTGTGCGGGTTTTTCTTAATACTGGTCGGGGCGAGAGGATTTGAACCTCCGACCACCTGCACCCCATGCAGGTACGCTACCAGGCTGCGCTACGCCCCGAAAGAAAAAGATTATATCAGAAGCTTTTTAAAAATGGCTAGTCGTTAGTGCACTTTTTATTCGTGCTTCGCGATCTGTTGAAGCTGCGCGAGCAGGTGCTGCACTTCCACCAGTTCGTTGCGCAGGCTGTTGAGGTCGAGCGAAAAAACCGGCGCTTCACCGGCGGCTTGCGCCGCCAGCGCTTGTTCGTCCTCGGTGGCGGCATGGCTGTGCTGCCGCCCTTCGTCGAGGCGATTGCGGGCACCGTTGATCGTGAAGCCCTGCTCGTACAGCAGGTCGCGGATGCGCCGGATCAGCAGGACTTCATGATGCTGGTAGTAGCGCCGGTTGCCGCGTCGCTTGACGGGCTTGAGCTGCGTGAACTCCTGCTCCCAGTAGCGCAGCACATGCGGCTTGACGGCGCAAAGCTCGCTGACTTCCCCAATGGTGAAGTAGCGTTTGGCGGGAATCGGCGGCAACAAGATGCGTTCGCTGGATCTTTCCGACATACGGTGAATAGGCGGGCTTCAGGCCGTGCCGGGAGAAGTTGTGGTGTTCGCGCGGGCTAGCGCGCGAACAAGGGTGATAGACGGATTCAGCAGGATAACGAGTCGTCGCGCTGCTGGCAAACGATCAGCCGGGCACCGCTACCAGGCCGGCACGCTCTTCCACCAGGCCCTTGAGCTTCTGGCTGGCATGGAAAGTCACCACACGTCGTGCCGTGATAGGAATGATCTCGCCCGTCTTGGGATTGCGGCCGGGACGTTGCGGCTTGTCGCGCAGCTGGAAATTGCCGAAGCCGGAGAGCTTGACGCTGTCGCCTTGTTCCAGCGCTTCGCGAATCACGTCGAAGAAAGCTTCGACCATGTCCTTGGACTCGCGCTTGTTGAGACCGACCTGGTCGAACAGCATTTCAGCAAGCTCGGCCTTCGTGAGGGTCGGCACTTCAGCGACGCGAGCGTCGGACGTATCGTCGTCGAGCGAGGCTGCCTGGCGGTCGCCTGCTTCACCCATTGCAGAGGCCATGAGATACGCGTGTCGATCGTTCATTGTCATTCAGTGTGGCGATCCGCCCGGATGCGGAAGTCCGGGCGCTCCATTGTCATGTCAGCTGGTGGATCAGCCGCGCATCCGCGCCTGGAATGCAGCGCTGGCGGCTTCGACCATGCAACGCACCGCGCTGTCGACGGTTTCGTCCTGGAGGGTCGCCCCAGTATCTTGCAAGGTCAAGCGGAACGCAAGGCTTTTCTCGTCCGCGCCAATGGCCGCCGAAGCTGCCTTCGGGCGGAACTCGTCGAACAGCACCAGGCTCTGGCAATAGCGTGCGGAGCCCTGTTTTTCCAGGGCTTCGCGCATGGCGTCGAGCAGGTCCTGCACGCGCACCGACTGCTTTACCACCAGTGCCAGGTCACGTACGGCGGCCGGGAACTTGGAGATTTCGGTGTAGCCCGGCAGGCCCGCTTCACGCAGTGCCAGCAGGTCCAGTTCGAACACGACCGGCGCTTGCGTCAGTTCGTACTCCTGCAGCCAGCGCGGATGCAGTTCGCCGATCACGCCAGCCACCTTGCCGTCGATCACCACTTGCGCGGCGCGGCCCGGATGCAGCGCGGGATGCGATACCGGCTCGAAGCGCGCGACGCGCGGGAACAGCAAGGCCTCGACATCGCCCTTGACGTCGAAGAAGTCCACCGGGCGGGTGGCGATGCCCCACTGCTCCTCGAAGGCCGGGCCGTAGGCAATGCCGCCTGCAACCATCGGCTGGCGATAGCCGGCCACGGTCAGGCCGCCATCGGCGACCGTTTCATCGCGATGGAACACGCGGCCCACTTCGAACATCCGCACGCGCGATGCCTTGCGGTTGAGGTTGTAGCGCACCTTGTCGAGCAGGCCACCGATCAGCGTGGAACGCATCACCGCCAGCTGGCTGGCGATCGGGTTCAGCAGGCGGATCGGGTTGTCGTTGCCGGCGAAATCGCGCTCCCACTTTTCTTCGACGAAGGCGAAGTTGATCACCTCCTGGTAGTCGCGCGCGGCAATCGCGTGGCGCACAGCGTGAGTGGAGCGGCGCGCTTCGTCGGTCGGGCGCATCTCGCTTTCGGCGATCGGCGGACGTGCCGGGATGCGCTCGAAGCCATAGATGCGGGCCACTTCCTCGATCAGGTCTTCCTCGATCTCGATATCGAAGCGATAGCTCGGCGGAGTAACCACGAACACTTCGCCGTCCGCGCCTTGCTCGCGGGTAAACGGCAGCTGCAGGCGCTGGAAGACGTCGGCGATGACCGCAGGCGACAGCTCGATGCCAAGCACGCGCTCGGCGCGCGCCACGCGCAGGCACACCGGCTTGCGCTGCGGCAGGTTGACGATGAGGTCGTCGACCGGGCCTGCCTGGCCACCGCAGATCTCGAGGATCAGCGCGCTGATGCGCTCGATATGCTCAACCGTGGTGGCGTAGTCCACGCCACGCTCGAAGCGATGCCCGGCATCGGTCGAGAAGTTGAAGCGGCGCGAGCGGCCCTGGATGGCTTGCGGCCACCAGAAGGCGGCTTCGAGGTAGATGTTGGTGGTGTCGAGCGTCACGGCGGTGCTGTCGCCGCCCATGATGCCGGCCAGGCTCTCGATCTCCTTGTCGTCGGCGATCACGCCGACCTGCTCGTCGAGCTCCACGGTATTGCCGTTGAGCAGCTTGAGCTGTTCGCCCTTGCGGCCCCAGCGCACATCCAGCCCGCCGTGGATCTTGTCCAGGTCGAAGACGTGCGAGGGACGGCCGAGCTCGAGCATCACGTAGTTGGAGATGTCGACCAGTGCGGAGATGCTGCGCTGCCCTGCCCGCTCCAGGCGCTGCACCATCCATGCCGGCGTGGCCGCGCGCGCGTTCACGCCGCGGATCACACGGCCCGAGAAGCGGCCGCACAGGTCGGGGGCCGAAATCTTCACTGGCAGCTTGTCGGCCAGCGTCACGGCAACCGGCTTCATCTCCGGCAGATGCAGCGCGGCACCGGTCAGCGCGGCGACTTCGCGCGCCACGCCGTGGATCGACAGGCAGTCGGCCTTGTTGGGGGTGAGCTTGATGACGAAGACCTGGTCATCCAGGTCCAGGTACTCGCGAATGTCCATGCCGATCCTGGCATCTTCGGGCAGGAGCATCAGGCCGCCGTGGTCCTCCGACAGCTTGAGCTCGCGCGCCGAGCAGAGCATGCCGAAGCTGTCCACACCGCGCAGCTTGCCCACCTTGATCTCGAACGGCTTGCCGCCCGCCTCGGACGGCGGCAGCACCGCGCCGACCAGCGCGCAAGGCACCAGCACGCCGGGCGCCACATTGGGCGCGCCGCAAACGATCTGCAGGGTCTCGCCGGTGCCGGCATCGACCTGGCAAACGTTGAGACGGTCGGCGTTGGGATGGCGCTCGGTGGAAAGCACGCGCGCCACCACCACCTTGTTGAAAGGCGGCGCGACCGGGCCGACCTCTTCCACTTCCAGCCCGGCCATGGTCAGGCTGTGCGAGAGCGCATCGGTGGAAATCTTGTCGGGATTGACGAAACTGCGAAGCCAGGATTCCGAGAATTGCATGGCGCTTCTGATCCGGTAAGTATTCTGTTCTGTGGTGTCGGTGACGATATGCTCTGGCGCGGATACGCGCCTCAGGCGAACTGGCGCAGGAAACGCGCGTCGCCTTCGAAGAACAGGCGCAGATCGTTGATGCCGTAGCGGAGCATGGTCAGGCGTTCAAGGCCGGAACCGAAGGCAAAGCCGATATAGCGCTCGGGGTCCAGGCCCATATTGCGCAGCACATTGGGGTGCACCTGGCCCGAGCCGGAAATCTCCAGCCACTTGCCGTTGCCGAAGGCCATGTCGATTTCCGCCGACGGTTCGGTGAACGGGAAGTACGAGGGGCGGAAACGCACCTGGATGTCATCGCGCTCGAAGAACTTGCGCAGGAAGTCCGTGTACACGCCCTTGAGGTCTGCAAAGCTCACGTCATCGCCGATCCACAGGCCTTCGACCTGGTTGAACATCGGCGAATGCGTGGCGTCGCTGTCGACGCGGTAAGTACGGCCGGGGCAGATCACCTTGATCGGCGGCATCTCGCGGCCCTTGTACTTCTCCACGTGCATGCGCGCGTAGCGCACCTGCATCGGGCTGGTGTGGGTACGCAGCAGCAGCAACTTGCCGTCGCTGTCGCGGCCGTCCACATAGAAGGTGTCCTGCATCGAACGGGCCGGATGGTTGTCCGGGTTGTTCAACGCGGTGAAGTTCATCCAGTCCGTTTCGATTTCGGGGCCATCGGCCACATCGAAGCCCACCGAGCCGAAGATCTGCTCGACGCGCTCCCAGGTGCGCATCACCGGGTGCAGGCTGCCCCGGGCAACCGCGCGGCCCGGCAGCGTGACGTCGATGGCTTCGGCGGCCAGCCGCGCGTTCATCAGCGCATCGGCCAGCGCCTGGCGGCGTGCCTGCAGCGCGGCCTCGACCTGCTGCTTGGCCTGGTTGATGCGCGCGCCTTCGCTCTTGCGCGTTTCCGGGTCGAGCTTGCCGAGGCTCTTGAGCAGCTCGGTGAGCGCACCGGTCTTGCCGAGAAAGCGGGCTTTCTCGTTTTCCAGCGTGGCGTTGTCGTTGGCTGCAGCGAAGGCGGCCTGGGCGTCGGCGACGATTTGATCCGGATCCAGAGACATGGCGGCGGTCGGCGATAAATTTGGCGTCCGGGTCACGCTGGGCCCGGGCGTGGGTTGGCACTAAGTGCGATGTAGGTGCAGAGCCCGCGCGGCACCGGGGGCGGCGCGGGCTTCGTTTCGGATGTCGTCTTGCATCGAACCGGGAACGGCACGCGAAACGGTATCCGAAATGAAAACGGGGCTCGGTGAGGAGCCCCGTTTCTGCAGGTCCGGCCGAACCGCCATCGCGGCGACAGGCGCTGCTCAGGCAAATTTGGCGGAAATGCTGTCGACCTTGCGGTCGGTGCTTGCCCGGGAAACCACGCTAGACATTAGCATGGCACCCCGAAGCCGGCATCAGGCAACGGTGGCTTTCACCTGGTTGACGATGGCGGCAAAGGCAGGCTTGTCATGAATAGCCATGTCCGACAGCACCTTGCGGTCCAGCTCAATCGAAGCCCGCTTCAGGCCGTTCATGAACACGCTGTAGGTCATGCCATGCTCACGCGAAGCAGCATTGATACGCGCAATCCAGAGAGCGCGGAACACGCGCTTCTTGTTGCGGCGATCGCGGTATGCGTACTGGCCAGCACGCATGACCGCCTGCTTGGCGATACGGTAGACGTTATTACGACGGCCGCGGAAACCCTTGGCGGCGACGATGACTTTCTTATGGCGGGCCCGTGCAGTGACCCCACGTTTTACTCGAGGCATGTAATGCTCCTTTCGTTTTCGTTAGGGTTATGCGTAAGGCATCATTGCGCGAACGGCCTTCAGGTTCGTCTCATGGACGTCCTGGGTGCCGCGCAACTGGCGCTTATTCTTGGTGGTCTTCTTGGTCAAGATGTGACGCTTGAAGGCCTGGCCACGCTTGAACGAACCATTCGGACGCGCAGTAAAGCGCTTGGAGGCGCTTTTCTTGGTCTTCATCTTCGGCATGAAATACTCCAGCTTCTATGACATGCATGCAGGTGGCCAGCTAGCGCCGACACTTGCAAAACCCGCATCCACTTATTGTTGCGCTAAAGCCGCGTGCGGCCTCTGCGCTGCTTTCGCACGACGCCGCGCCCGGAGGGATTCCCCTCCGGGCCGCAGCGACGCGCAAAATCTTACTTCTTCTTCTTGGGAGACAGCACCATCACCATCTGGCGGCCTTCCATCTTCGGCATCTGCTCGACCTGGCCAACTTCTTCCAGATCCGCCTTCAGGCGTTCGAGCACACGCGCGCCGATTTCCTGGTGCGCCATCTCACGGCCGCGGAAACGCAGCGTGATCTTGGTCTTGTCGCCGTCTTCGAGGAAGCGCTTCAGGTTGCGCAGCTTGACGTTGTAGTCGCCATCATCCGTACCCGGCCGGAACTTGACTTCCTTGACCTGGATGATCTTCTGCTTCAGCTTGGCGTCGTGCGCGCGCTTGGCTTCCTCGTACTTGAACTTGCCGTAATCCATGATACGGGCAACCGGCGGCACCGCTGTAGGAGCGATTTCCACCAAGTCCAAGTCCTTATCCTCAGCCAGGCGGAGCGCGTCCATGAACTTGACGATGCCGAGCTGCTCGTTATCAACCCCGACCAAGCGCAATTCGGGTGCGCTGATTTCGCGATTGATGCGATGACCTTTGTCTGTAGCGATGTTGCGTTACCTCAAGAAGACAAAAAACAAGCCGTGCTCATCCCATCAGGCTTTGCTGGCTACGTCCTGTTGCAGACGCTCCACAAACGCGGAGACGGACATCACGCCCAGATCCACGTTGCCACGGGCACGCACGGCCACTTGACTGGCATCCCGTTCTTTGTCGCCCACTACCAGGAGGTAGGGGATCTTCTGAAGGGAATGCTCGCGGATTTTATACGTAATTTTCTCGTTACGCAAATCCGCCTTAGCCCTAAATCCTTGTTTTTGCAGCAGTTGCACGACGTTTTCGGCATATTCCGCCTGCGAGTCGGCAATATTCAGCACCAGGACCTGCTCTGGCGCCAGCCAGGCGGGCAGTGCGCCGGCGTGGTTTTCCAGCAAGATGCCCAGGAAGCGCTCGAAAGAGCCCAGGATGGCCCGGTGCAGCATGACCGGGCGCTTGCGCGAGTTGTCTTCGGAGACGTATTCGGCATCCAGGCGCTCCGGCAGCACCAGGTCCAGCTGCAGCGTGCCGCATTGCCAAGACCGGCCGATGGCGTCCTTGATATGGTATTCGACCTTGGGACCATAGAAGGCGCCCTCGCCCGGCAGTTCCTCCCACTCCACGCCGCAGGCGCGCAGCGCCAGGCGCAGGCCTTCCTCGGCGTGATCCCAGACTTCGTCCGAACCGGCGCGCTGATCCGGGCGCAGCGACAACTTGACCGCGATATCCTTGAAGCCGAAATCGTCGTACACGGAGAACGCCAGCTCGTTGAAAGCCTTGGCCTCCGCGACGATCTGCTCTTCCGTGCAGAAAATGTGCGCGTCATCCTGCACAAAACCACGCACGCGCATCAGCCCGTGCAGCGCGCCGGAGGGCTCGTTGCGATGGCAGGCGCCGAACTCGGCTAGGCGCAGCGGCAGGTCGCGGTAGGAGCGCAGGCCGTGATTGAAAATCTGCACATGGCCAGGGCAGTTCATCGGCTTGATCGCGTAGTCGCGCTTCTCCGACTCCGTGACGAACATGTTCTCCTTGTAGTTCTGCCAGTGGCCTGACTTCTCCCACAGCGAACGATCCATCACTTGCGGCGTGCGCACTTCTTCATAGCCGGCCTGCGTCAGGCGGCCACGCATGTACTGCTCCACCGCCTGCCACACCTGCCAGCCCTTCGGGTGCCAGAACACCATGCCCGGCGCCTCTTCCTGCAGGTGGAACAGGTCGAGCAGCTTGCCCAGCTTGCGGTGGTCGCGCTTCTCGGCCTCTTCCAGCATGTGCAGGTAGGCTTCCTGGTCTTCCTTCTTGGCCCAGGCCGTGCCATAGATGCGCTGAAGCATCTCGTTCTTGGCGTCGCCGCGCCAGTAGGCACCCGCCACCTTCATCAGCTTGAAGACCTTGAGCTTGCCCGTGGACGGCACGTGCGGGCCACGGCAAAGGTCGACGAACTCGCCTTCGCGATACAGGCCGATCTCCTGGTCCTGCGGGATCGAGGCGATGATCTCGGCCTTGTACTTCTCGCCCATCGACTCGAACAGCTTCACGGCTTCGTCGCGGCTCCAGACTTCGCGCGTTACCTTCTCGTCCTTCTTGGCGAGCTCGGCCATCTTCTTCTCGATGGCGACCAGGTCCTCGGGCGTGAAGGGGCGCTTGTAGGCGAAGTCGTAGTAGAAGCCGTTCTCGATCACCGGGCCGATCGTCACCTGCGCCTCGGGATACAGCACCTTGACAGCGTAGGCCAGCAAGTGCGCCGTCGAGTGACGGATCACATCAACGCCATCGGCATCCTTGTCCGTGACGATGGCGAGAGCAGCATCGCGCTCGATGAGGAAGCTGGTGTCGACCATCAGCCCATCCACCTTGCCCGCCAGGGCAGCCTTGGCCAGGCCCGAGCCAATGCTCTGCGCCACTTCGGCCACCGTTACCGGGCCGGGGAATTCGCGTCGGGAACCATCCGGCAGCGTGATTGCGATCATCTTGCACCTCATCAGAAATCCACCCGCCGGCACCGTACGGCCGGCAAGCGAATAAAAAGCATCTTGTAGCGCCGGGCTCATGCCACTTCATGCAACCAGCCTGAGCCAGGCAGCGGGGACTTCGCTCGGATCCACCCACGGGCGACCGAGCAGGATAGCAGGGAGCCAATAAGCGACAGACGAAAAAAAACGCAGCCAAGGCTGCGTTGTTTTTCGATTTAACCCCAATCTACCGGGTCCGAAGGCGCACCTCGACTACTGTCGCTAATTAGCGGTAGTAGTTCGCTGTGTCTTGAACATGGCGCCTTTTCCGTTCCAGGTTATCGGGATCAACCGGACTGCTTCGGTACTGCTTACTGCTATGCGTTGGTAGGCTCGATTGGACTCGAACCAACGACCCCCACCATGTCAAGGTGGTGCTCTAACCAGCTGAGCTACGAGCCTATGTACTGCTTGAAACTAACCGCTGTATGCGCCTGCTGCACTGCGCCTACGTCTTACTGCTTGTTCGTTGGTAGGCTCGATTGGACTCGAACCAACGACCCCCACCATGTCAAGGTGGTGCTCTAACCAGCTGAGCTACGAGCCTACGGAGAACGAAAGTATAGCATCACTTTCTTTTCGCTTGCAAGACCCCCACCACATCTTCGATCAAACCGAGTGCGCGCTGCAACTGCGTGGCCTCGGAAACCTCGGCGGTAAACTGCATCCGCGCGACGCCTTTGCTCGACAGCGTCTTCACGCCGGTGACGTTGATCTTCTCGCGCGACAGCACTTCGGAGATGTCACGCAGCAGCCCTTGCCGGTCGATCGCCTCCACGTGGATGTCCACCGGATAGACGGCATCACTGCGCTTGCCCCACTCGGTATGGATCACGCGCTCCGGCGCGCGCGCCGAGAGCTGCCCGAAGGTGTGGCAGGTGCGGCGGTGGATCGAGACGCCGCGCCCGCGCGTGACGAAGCCCACGATCTCGTCCGGCGGCGCCGGCTTGCAGCATTTGGACATCTGCGTGAGCAGCGAATCCACGCCCACCACCAGCACACCGCTCTTGGCGCCACGCGCCACGCTGGTGGCGCGGCTCTTCTTGGTGACGGCCTCTTCCTCGCTCTGCACCACCGCGGCTTCGCCCTCGGGGTGCCGCAGCGCCTGCTCCACATGGCGCAGGCTGAACTCATCCTTGGCGACCGCGGCGAACAGGTCGTCCGGCATCTTGAAACCCAGCCGCGCGGCAAGGTCATCCAGGTTGACAGCGGTCTTGCCCTCGCGCTGCAAGGTCTTGTCGATCAGCGCGCGGCCTTGCGACATGGTCTCTTGCGAATCCAGCGCATTGAACCAGGCGCGCACCTTGGCACGCGCCCGCGGGCTGGCCAGGTAGCCTAGTTCCGCGTTGAGCCAGTCGCGTGACGGGCCGCCCTGCTTGACGGCAATGATGTCCACCGTCTGCCCGTTCTTCAGCGGCGTGTTCAGCGGCACCATGGTGCCGTCCACGCGCGCGCCGCGACAGCGATGGCCCAGGTCCGTATGCAGGTAGTACGCGAAATCCACCGGCGTAGCGCCCTGCGGTAACGCCACCACGCGCGCCTGCGGCGTCAGCACGTAGAGGTGGTCGTCGATGGCCGCGTGCTTGAGCTGCTCCCACGGCGACTCGTCGTGCGCAACCGAATGATCGGCGTCGTCCTTCCACGCCAGCAGCTGGCGCAGCCACGCGATCTTCTCGTCGTAGCGTTCGCTGGCGGAGAACTGGCCGCTATAACCCTTGCTGCCCGCCTCCTTGTAGCGCCAGTGCGCGGCCACGCCGTACTCGGCGAAGTGATGCATCTCCTGGGTGCGGATCTGCACCTCGAAGGCGCGCCCGTCGTCGCCGATCACGACCGTGTGCAGCGACTTGTAGCCGTTCGATTTGGGCCGGGAAATATAGTCGTCGAACTCGCGCGGGATCGGCTGCCAGATATGGTGCACGATGCCCAGCACGGTGTAGCAATCCTTGATGTCGTCGACGATCACGCGGAAGGCTCGCACATCGTAGAGATCGGCGAAGTCGAGCTCCTTGCCGCGCATCTTCTTCCAGATGCTGTAGATATGCTTGGGCCGCCCGCTCACCTCGGCGCGGATCTCGGCCGATGCCAGCTCGGACTGTAGCCGCGCGATGGCGCTGGCGATATAGCCTTCGCGCTCGATGCGTTTTTCGTCGAGCAGCCGCGCGATGCGCTTGTAGGTGTCGGGCTGCTCGAAGCGGAATGCCAGGTCCTCCAGCTCCCACTTCATCTGCCAGATCCCGAGCCGGTTGGCCAGCGGCGCGTAGATGTCCAGCGTTTCACGCGCGACGCCCGGCAGCGGCTGCGCCTTGACCTGCGCCAGCCAGCGCAGCGTCTGCAGCCGCGAGGCGAGGCGCACCAGCACCACGCGGATGTCCTGCGCGAAGGCCAGCAGCATCTTGCGCAGCGCCTCCACCTGCTCCTGGCGCGCGGCGATTTCGTCCTTGGTGGTTTCAGGCGCGCCGCTGTGGCCCACCGCGATCGCGCCGATGCGCAACAACTGCCGCACACCCTTGACCAGCCCCGCCACCTCTTCGCCGAAGAGCGGCTCGATTTCCTCCTCGCTGCCAGGCACGAACGCGGCCAGCGCAAACAGGCAGGCCGCCGCGCGCGCGGCATCGTCGACGCGCAGGCCGTCGAGAATGCGCAGCATGCCCTCGGCATGCGAGAGCACGGTTTCGCCGGTGGGCAGCAACGCCGCGCTGCCGCGCTCGCGCACGAACGCCAGGGCGCGCTCCACCAGCCCGGCATCGGGCGTGCCGGCAATCTGCCCGGTCAGGTCAGTCGACGTCACCATCTCGCTGCCCCAGCCTTACTTGAGCGCGGCGGTGACCACCACTTCGATCAGGTACTGCGGATTGGCCAGGCGAGCCTCCACGGTGGCGCGCGGGGGCGTATGGCCCTGCACCACCCACGCGTCCCAGACTTCGTTCATGATGCCGATCTGGTCGACGTCGGTGAGGAAGATCTGGCACGAGAGAATCCGGCTCTTGTCGCTGCCCGCTTCGTTCAAGAGGCGCTCGATATGCCCCAGCACCTCGGCGGTCTGGCCACGCAGGTCCGCGCCGGGATCGACTTCCGGCACCTGGCCGGCGAGGTAGACCACGCCGTTGTAGATCGCGTATTCGGACAGGCGCTTGCCCACGTGGGCGCGCTTCAGTTCATTGGTACTCATGGCAATACTTTAGTCGTCGGGTAAAACATCAAGATCATCGGGCCCAGGCAGCGCGTCTCGCTTCAGCCCGCGCCCAGGAAAAACTGCTTGGCGATGGCCACTTGCGCGGGATCGATGAACGTCGGGGCATGCCCCACATCCGGCACTTCCACGGAGGTCACGTTGCGCCCGCGCGCCACCATTTCCGCCACCGTCTCGCGCGTGAGCAGGTCGGACTGCGCGCCGCGCACCAACAGCGTGGGCGCCTGGATGGCCTCGAACATCTGCCACAGCGCTGCCTCGCCCGCGCTCACCTGCTCGGGCGTGGTCTCGCGGAACGGCACCGCCATCGCCGGATCGTAATGCAAGCCCCATTCCAGGCCTTCCGCGCCCTGCACGGGCTTGAGGATGGCGCCGTTGAGCTCGCGCCATTGCTCGGGCGTGTGCCGGCCAAAAGACGCGCTGATGGTCTGCAGGTAAGCCAGGCCTTCCTCGAAGGTCTTGAAGCGCACCGGCAGGCCCAGGTAGGCACCGATCCGCTCCACCGCCGAGGCGGCGATGCGCGGGCCCACGTCGTTGAGCAGCAGCTTGCGCACCGGCGACTTGGGCAGGCCCGCCAGTCCCATGCCGATCAGGCCGCCCATCGAGGTGCCGAACCAGTCGACCTGCTCGACATTGAGCCGGGCGATCAGGGTGACCATATCGGACACGTACTGCGGCGCCACGTAGCGGCGCGGGTCCGCGAGCCAGTCCGAGCGGCCGCGCCCGACCACGTCGGGGCACACCACACGGTACTCGCCGCACAAGGCGGCCGCAACGGTGTCGAAGTCGCGGCCGGTGCGCGTCAGGCCATGCACGCACATCAGCACCCGGGGATTGGTGGGATCGCCCCACTCGTGATAGGCCATGCGGTGAAGACCCGCCGGGCTGATGCACTGGACGAAGCCGAGGCGCGGACTGACTGACGACATCTGAACTCCCTGGCAAGACGGTAGCAAGAATGGCGCCGCCGGCATGGTGGCGCCCGGGTTGGGCAAAGGTGGATTGTACGCTGCAGCAGTTACAATGCCACAGCATCGGGGTTCTCGCCGCCATGCCTTTGCCGCTGGCGCGCGACGGGTCCCTCGCGCAGTCCAATTCCAACGTGCAAAGCACTCCGACGAAAGGGCAAACATGCTTAAAGGCAAGACGGCACTGGTCACAGGTTCCACCAGCGGTATCGGGCTCGGCATCGCACAGGCGCTGGCCGCCCAGGGCGCCAACATTATCGTCAACGGCTTCGGCGATGCAGAAGCCGCCAAGCGCGAGATCGCGCAGGCCGGCACGGACATCCGCGTGGGCTACCACGGCGCGGACATGAGCAAGTCCGCCGAGATCGAGGACATGATGCGCTACGCCGACGCGGAATTCGGCGGCGCCGATATCCTCGTCAACAATGCCGGCATCCAGCACGTGGCCAATATCGAGGACTTCCCGCCCGAGCGCTGGGACGCGATCATCGCCATCAACCTGACCTCCGCCTTCCACACCACCCGCCTCGCCCTGCCCGGCATGAAGCGCAAGGACTGGGGCCGCATCATCAATATCGCCTCCGCCCACGGGCTGGTGGCCTCCGCGCAAAAATCCGCCTACGTAGCCGCCAAGCACGGCATCGCCGGCCTGACCAAGGTCACCGCGCTGGAAACCGCCCAGACCGGCGTGACGGCCAATGCGATCTGCCCGGGCTGGGTGCTGACGCCGCTGGTGCAAAAGCAGGTCGAAGCGCGCGCGCAGAAGGACGGCATTCCAGTGGAGCAGGCCAAGCACGAACTGGTGATCGAGAAGCAGCCTTCGGGCCAGTTCGTCACGCCCGACGAGCTTGGCGCGCTGGCCGTGTTCCTGGCCAGCGACGCGGCCCGCCAGGTGCGCGGTGTGGCCTGGAACATGGATGGCGGCTGGGTGGCGCAATGAGCGCAATGAAAACAAAGGCACAGAGCATGCAACGGCGCCACGTTCTGCGCGCCCTGACCCTGGGCGCCGCCGCCTCGCTGGGGCTGCGCGCCGGCGCCAGCGCCGCTGCCGCCCCGCTCGCCATCGAGGTGTACAAGAGCCCGCAATGCGGCTGTTGCGAGGGCTGGGTCGAGCACCTGCGCGCGAACGGCGTTGCCGTGACCGTGCGCGACGTGGAAGACACCGGCGTCTATCGCGCCCGCTTCGGCATTCCAGAACGCTTCGGCTCCTGCCATACCGGCCGCATCGCCGGCTATGCGATCGAGGGCCATGTGCCGGCCGCCGACATCAAGCGGCTGGTGGCCAGCAAACCCAAGGCCGTGGGCCTGGCCGTGCCCGCCATGCCGGTCGGCTCGCCAGGCATGGAACAGGGCACGCGCAAGGACCCGTTCGATGTCCTGCTGGTCCGCGCCGATGGCGGCGCATCGGTCTTCGCCAGCTACAACAAGCGCAGCACCTGAAGCACCGGAAGCACCCTCAGCAGCTGACAAAGGCGCCCCGGCGCTGAGAACAAAAAACCCCGCGAACGCAAGCTCGCGGGGTTTTTCTCATTGCGGCAGCGCGTATCAGAGCAGCGGAGCGCCCGTCTTGCTCTGGATCTCTTCGCGGCTCACGCCCGGCGCGGTTTCCACCAGCTTCAGGCCCGCTTCGGTCACGTCGATCACGCCGAGGTCCGTGATGATGCGATTGACCACACCCACGCCGGTCAGCGGCAGTGCGCACGAAGCCAGGATCTTGATGTCCTCGCTGCCGTCCTTCTTCTTGGCGGTGTGTTCCATCAGCACCACCACGCGGCCAACACCAGCCACCAGGTCCATCGCGCCGCCCATGCCCTTGACCATCTTGCCCGGGATCATCCAATTGGCCAGGTCGCCCTTCTCGCTGACCTGCATGGCGCCGAGGATAGCCAGGTTGATATGGCCGCCGCGAATCATCGCGAAGGAATCCGCCGAGGAGAAGATCGACGAGCCCGGCAGCGTCGTCACGGTCTGCTTGCCGGCGTTGATCATGTCAGCGTCGACCTCGGCCTCGGTCGGGAACGGGCCGATGCCCAGCAGGCCATTCTCGGATTGCAGCCAGACTTCCATGCCTTGCGGCACGTGGTTGGCCACCAGCGTCGGCAGGCCGATGCCCAGGTTCACATAGAAACCGTCCTGCAGTTCGCTCGCGGCGCGCGCCGCCATTTCGTCACGTGTCCATGCCATGATGATTCTCCTTAGCCCGCGGCACGCACGGTGCGCTGCTCGATGCGTTTCTCGGGGTTGGCGTTCAGCACGATGCGCTGCACGAAGATGCCCGGGGTGTGGACCTCATCCGGATCCAGCGTGCCGGTATCGACCAGGTGCTCGACCTCGACGATGGTGACCTTGCCGGCCATCGCGCACATCGGGTTGAAGTTGCGCGCGGTGCGGCGGAACACCAGGTTGCCGGCGCGGTCCGCCTTGTATGCCTTGACCAGGGCCACGTCAGCGGTCAGCGCACGTTCCATCACGTACTGCTGGCCATCGAACTCGCGGATTTCCTTGCCGTCGGCCACGATGGTGCCCACGCCGGTCTTGGTGAAGAAGGCCGGGATGCCCGAGCCGCCGGCGCGCAGCTTCTCGGCCAGCGTGCCCTGCGGGGTGAATTCCAGTTCGAGTTCGCCGGCCAGGTACTGGCGCTCGAACTCCTTGTTCTCACCCACGTACGACGAAATCATCTTCTTGATCTGGCGTGTGGCAAGCAGCAGGCCCAGGCCGAAACCGTCCACCCCGGCGTTATTCGAGATGCAGGTGAGCTGCTTGGCACCACTGTCGCGCAGCGCGGCAATCAGCGCCTCCGGGATGCCGCACAGACCGAAACCGCCAACCGCGATCGTCTGGCCGTCGCGAACGACGCCCGCGAGCGCCTCCGCGGCACTGGCGTAGACCTTGTTCATGTTTGCTCCTTCCTCGGTGATTTCCTGTCATTGCGCCCGCCTCCAGGTGATGCCAGCGAGTCACGCAGGGAAATTGTAACGGTACAATCGGACGGAGATCGTCCAGCTGCCAACCGTCCGACAGCATACGCAAGCGTCGCATCCCGCGCCAATACGTACAATTACATAAGCAAATGCCCGCCATCGACTACCAGACCGCCTTCCAGCTCGCCCCAGTCGGCCTCGTGCTGTCGCGCGAGCGCATGATCGAGGACTGCAACGACGAGCTCTGCCACATCTTTGGCACCACCCGGGCCGCCCTGATCGGCGAATCGTTCCAGGTGCTCTATCCCACCGCCGACGAGTTCGAGCGCACCGGCGCGCGCATCGTGCCGATCATGAACGCCAAAGGCTCCTACTCCGACGAGCGCATCATGAAGCGCGCCGGGGGCGACCTGTTCTGGTGCCACGTCACCGGGCGCTCGCTGGACCGCCAGCAGCCCTTGGGCGCCGGCATCTGGACCTTCGAAGACCTATCGCAAAAGCGCCCGGTCACCGCCGAGCTGACGGCGCGCGAACGCGATATCGCCGCGCAACTGGTGGATGGCAAGACCAGCAAGCAGATCGGCAAGCTGCTTTCCATCAGCCCCCGCACGGTGGACATCTACCGGGCCAGGCTGATGAAGAAGTACGGCGCGCATACCTCGGTCGACCTGGTGCAACGCCTGGTCAACCACTAAGGGCGACGCCCTACTCCATCAGCGCCCGGATTGCCGGCGGCACGGGCACCGATTTCTCGGCCTCGTAGTCGCACCAGACCACCTTGGCGCCGCCTTGCGCGTACACCACGTCCGGCTGGTCGATGCGGCGGATCTCCATGCGGGTCTCGAAGCTCGTGCGCCCCAGGTCGCCCGCAAACATCCGGCACTCGATATCCCCGGGATAGCGCAACTGCTTCAGGAAACTCATGTGGGCGTTGATGATGACTGGTCCGCAACCGCTGGCGTCCTTGCCGCCATGTCCCAGCGACTCGAACCAGGCAATGCGCGCCTGTTCCAGGTAGCGGAAGTAGACCGTGTTGTTGACATGGCCCATGGCGTCCATGTCGCCCCAACGGATGGGCATGTGCAGAGTGAATACGGGTTTCATCCGCGTGAGCGTAACACCGGGAGCCGGTCGCTTCCATCGGCGAAAGCGACGGTTTGCGCATCGGCACATCAGGAGGACGGCTGCCTTGGCCTTCGATCCGCCAAGCCTGCTCATCTCGGAGCAAGCCGAATCTGCGTTCAGAAGTTGAGGCGAGTGCCGGCCGGCGACGGACGCCGCCGGCATGACAGGCAAAGCCAGGAACGATGGCTTAACGCGATGGCTTAGCGGCGCACAGGGCGATCGCTGCCGGGCGCGCCCGGGATGCCGAGGCCGGAATCCGTCAGGGACGATTCCATGCGGCGGATCTGCTGCTGCAGCTGCTCCAGGCGGATACGGGAGGCTCGGCTCTCGATTTCCGCGCTCTGAACCTCGACGCGCGCCGTCTTCTGCTCTTCGGCGATACGCTGGCGCTGCGCCTGCATCACGCGCACGTCTTCATTGAGCGCATTGGCACGCGCCTCGGTTTCTTGCAGTGCCTTGTCAAACGCGCGTTTTTGCGATGCCAGCACCTGGCGGCGGATATCGTCATCGGCCCAGGCCGCGCTCTGCTGCGTTACCTGGCGGTAAGCCTGTTCCGCCGCCCCGATCGATTCGAAGCGGAAAACCCGCCAGAGATTCTTCTGGTAAAACAGCGCCACATAGCAAACCACCTGATCGTCCGCGAGCATCAGCGTGGTGCCGTAGTCGCCGTTGTAGCTGGTGCGCAGCTCGCGCACCGACCTGTCGCGCAGGCGCTTCTGCAGCTCCGATACCAACCCCAGGGATGCCGGCGAGGCCTGCGGCATGCTGCCCGAAGCGGTCAGCGGCGCCGGGGCCACCGACATCGGCACGGGCTCGGCCGCCGCCACGACACCGGAGGCGGACAGCGACAAGGCCAGGCCGATCAGGCTGGCTAGCAAGGGGGCGCGGCAGGAATTATTCAACATGGCGTTCCGGCTGGGACGGGGACGAAATACGGTTCAGGAAATCGGGGTGCATCATGCGGCACTGCCCGACGGCAATGATGCGCAACGCGCACCCCACCGACGGCGGATTGTAACAAGCTTCCCAGCAAGGACCGCGTTTTGTAACCATTGCGGGATTGGCGGTGCCATTCCCGCAACAGCCCCACGGGCGTGGGGGAGCGTTAGCGCCGCCCCACGCCTTGGCGATTGCCAGCCGCTTAGCGCTTGGCGATCGAGGCTTCTGCCTTGCTCACCAGATCCACGCCAATCTGCTTCTTCCACTTGTCATAGACCTTGGTCGTGGCCTTGCGGAAGGCATCGTGCTCGGCCGGCGTCAGTTGCGCCACCTTCACACCGTGGGTTTCCATATCCTTCCAGGCCGGCGCGCCCGCCTCGACCAGGCCCTTGCGGGCCAGTGCCGTTTCCTGCTTGCCGGCGTCGATGGCGGCTTGCTTGACGATCTCGCGGTCGGCCGGCGTCCAGCTTTCCCAGATCTGCTTGTTGACCACGAAGATCAGCGGGTCAGCCACGTAGCCCCAGGTGGTCACGTACTTCTGGCCCACCGTGTAGAGCTTGGCGGCGGCGAACACCGATTGCGGATTTTCCTGGCCATCCACCGCGCCCGAGGCCATGGCCGGCTGCGCGTCGGCCCAGCTCATCTGGGTCGGGTTGGCGCCGAGCGCATTGAAGGTCTCGATATACAGCGGCGAGCCCACCACACGCAGCTTCATGCCTTTCAGGTCTTCCGGCTTGCGGATTTCGCGCTTGGAGTTGGAGACTTCGCGAAAGCCGTTCTCGCCCCAGGCCAGCGGCACCACACCGGACTTGTCCAGGGTCGCGAAGATCGACTTGCCGACTTCGCCTTGCGTGAGGGCGTCCAGTGCCTTGTAGTCAGGCATCAGGAACGGCAGCGAGAACAGGTTCAGCTCCTTGACCTGCGGTGACCAGTTGATGGTCGAGCCGACCGCCATGTCGATCACGCCCTGGCGGATCGCCGAGAACTCGCGGGTCTGGTCGCCAGCCACCAGCGAGGTGCCCGGGTACAGTTTGATGTTGATGCGGCCGCTGGTGCGCTGGCGCACCAGGTCGGCCCAGATCTCGCCGCCCTTGCCCCACGGGAAGGCCGGGCCGAGCACCAGCGACATCTTGTACTCGGCTTTGTAGCTCTGCGCCATGGCGCCAGCGGGCGCGAGGGCAGCAGCGGCGATGGTGGCTGCCAGCGACAGCATCAGGGCACGACGTTTCATGGGTTCTCTCCTCTCAGGATCTGTTGTGTGTGATTTGTTTCTTATGCATTGCGCTGAGCGTGGCCCAGCGCGGACCTGGCAGCGCGGGAGCCAGTCCCGCCCTGCCTGATGAACGCCAGCAAACGCCAGCTTCAGCCTTAATAACCCAGGTAGTCAGGCAACCAGGTCGCCAGCGGCGGGAAGGCCAGCACCAGCAGCATGGCGACAAACATCGCCAGCAGCATCCACACCACCCAGGGCACGGTCTCTTCCATGCGCACGCGCGCGATCCGGCACGAGACCATCAGGTTCACCGCCAGCGGCGGCGTGAACTGGCCAAGCGCGACCTTGAGCGTCAGCACCACGCCGAACCACACCGGGTTCCAGTGGAAGGCATTGGCGATCGGCAGCAGCAGCGGCACGAAGATCAGGAAGATCGAGATGCCGTCGAGGAACATCCCCACCGTCATCAACAAGGCCACGATCAGCGCCAGCACGCCGTATTCGCCCAACCCGGAATGCGCGATGGCATTGGCCAGCGGATCGATCACGCCCAGCGTGGATAGCGCGTAGGCAAAGATGCCGGCCAGCGCCACCACCAGCAGGATCACCGCGGAAGTCTCCGCCGCCTCCTGGAAGATCACGAACAGGTCGCGCATGCCGATGCTGCGGTAGATCACCATGCCGACGAACAGGCCGTACACCACCGCCACCACGGCGGCTTCGGTTGGCGTGAACCAGCCCGCGCGCATGCCGCCCAGGATCAGGAACGGCGCGACCAGGCCCCAGGCCGCTTCGCGCAGGCTCTTCCAGAACGGCGGACGCGGCAAGCCGGCCTCGATGGCGCCCATATTGTGCTTGCGCGCCAGCCAGACGGCCGGCACGATCAGCGCCACGCCGGCCAGGATGCCAGGGATCATGCCGGCGGCAAACAGCGCCGGCACCGAGGCGCCGGGCACCAGCACGCTGTAGATGATGAACGCAACGGACGGCGGGATCAGGATGTCGGTCGCCGCGGCAGCGCCGACCACGGCCGCGCTGTACGCGCCGGGATAGCCGGCCCGCGACATCGCGGCGATCATCACCCCGCCCACCGCGGCCGCATTGGCCGGGCCGGAGCCGGAGATGCCGCCCAGGAACATGGCGACCAGGATGGCCACGAGCGGCAGCATGCCCGGACCGCGCCCGACGATGGCAATGGCGAAGGTCACCAGCCGCTGCGCCACGCCGGAACGGTCGAAGATCGAGCCGACCAGCACGAACATCGGGATCGCCAGCAGCGGGTACTTGCCCAGGCCGGCGTAGAAATTCTGCGGTACGGCCAGCAGGCCGAACATCTGGGTGTCCAGGTTGGACAGGCCGATCGCCACCAGGCCGCCAAGGCCCAGCGACACGCCGATCGGCACGCCCAGCATCATCAAGCCCAGGAACACCACGAACAGGATAATGGCAATGAGGGTCATGGCGTGGACTCCGACGCCGCTGCGCCGTCGATGCGCTCGGCATGCAGGGCCTTGAGCGCGCGCAGGTTGCGCACCGCTACGCCAAGCGCCCGCAGCGCGATGGCGGCGGACAGCACCGGCAGCCAGACGGAGTACCACCAGCTAGGCACGCCAATGCCCGGCGAGGTCTCTCCAAACGTGTATTCGTCCCACGCCACGCGAGCGCCAAGCACCGCCAGCGCGATGAACATGACCGCAACGGCCACCGCCGACAGCACCGCCAGGCGCCGCTGGCGCGCCGCGCTGCCGCGATCGAAAAAGAACTCGATGCGGATATTGCGGTCGCGCGCCACGGCCGCGCTGCCTGCCACCAGGGCCAGCACGATCATCAGGAAGACCGAGAATTCCTCGGTCCAGGCAAACGATTCATCGGTGAAATAACGGACCACCACGTTGGCGAAGGTGATGCACACCAGCAGCACCATGACGATCACGCCAACCCAGTCTTCAATTCGCGGCGATACCTTGAAGCCGCTGTCCCCTTGCTGGCTGGCGCCAGTCTCGTCCGGCATGGCCGTGACGTGTTTTGGGTCGGCATCGCGCCGCCCCTCCCGATCTGCTTGCATCTCCCCGGCCTCCGGTCCGGTCCGCGCGGCGCCGCTGGCTGCGCACGGATTTTCTCTTTGAATTATGTAAAGACTTAATCTCAAGACATGGCGGATTATGCCAAGACTTGCAGAGCGCGCGGGAACTTTTGCTCCATGCCGCGCGTTACGCCTGCTGGACAGGGGTACCCAAGCACCCCACGCTGGCTCGCGCCAACAGGCAGTCTTCTGGCCATGGGAATCCGGCAGGCCATCGATTCCGCAGGGTGCCCAAGGGGACCGGTACGCCCAGGGACCGTGAATCGCACGCCCCGCCGCCGCTTTTGGCGCGGGCCAGGGCCAACCTGCCGGCAAGCGCGCGCGAAGCGTGCGCCGCCCCTTCTGGCAGCTACACCATGCCGTCGTCGGCGGTAATGATCGCGCCGTTGATGAATGCCGACTGGTCGGACGCCAGCAGCAACAGCAGGCCGTCCAGGTCCTCAGGCTTGCCCACGCGCTTGCGCGGCAGCATCTGGACCAGCTTCTGGCCGGCGTCGGTATCCCAGTGGTGGTGGTTGATATCGGTGTCGATATAACCGGGGCAGATGGCGTTGACGTTGATGCCATGGCGCGCCCACTCCAGCGCCATCGACTTGGTCATGTGCACCACCGCGGCCTTGCTCATGCAGTACACGCCGATCTGCGAGAGCACCTTGAGCCCGGCGACCGAGGCGATATTGACGATGCGCGACTGCGGCAGCGGATTGCCGTTCTTCTCGGCACCCTTGGCGCGTGCAATCATGCGCTTGGCCACTTCCTGCGCCACGAAGAAAGCGCCCCGGGTATTGGTGTCGAAGACGAAATCGAAGTCGTCAGGGGTTACGTCGGTCAGGCGCTGGGTGGTAGAGACGCCCGAGTTATTGACCAAGATGTCGATCGCCCCGGCCTCGGTCTCGGCATGCGCCACCGCGGAACGCACGCTGTCGTGGTCGGTCACGTCGAGCTGCACCACGTGCGCGCTGCCGCCCTCGGCCTCGATCGCGGCACGTAGCTCCTTGAGCCGCTCGGTACGCCGCGACGCCAGGATGACCTTGGCGCCGGCACTCGCCAGGACGTGGGCAAACCGCGTGCCCAGACCGCTTGAAGCGCCTGTCACCAGCGCGACCTTGCCTTCCAGATTGATCGACAATCCCATAATGGCCTCTATGTTCGGGAGCCCCCGGCGCCGCCTGCCATGGCCACGGCCAACGGGCGCTCCTCGCGAAATCTGCCTGCTGAAACCGAAGGCAGCATATCAAAAAAAGAACGGTCGTTCCAAAAAAAATCTTGCCTGACCATGGCGAGTCCCGGACAATGCCGGAGATTCTAAGAACTCGGGCCACAAAGGGAAAGAGGAAAAACGCGCATGGCCGCCACGATTTGGCGAGTGCGCCGCGCCGCCCCTGCCCCAAGTTCCCCCCGATCATCGCATCCCCGGTACTACCGAACACGGCATTTCCCACAATTGCGCGCAAGTTGCCAAGAATAGAGGGTTAGAGACAATGAATCAGCAACAGCTCCTGGAGCAGTACGGCCCCCGCGAGGCCATGGAATACGACGTCGTCATCGTTGGCGGCGGCCCCGCCGGCCTGGCAACCGCCATCCGCCTGAAGCAGCTCGCCCAGGAGAAAGGCAACGAGGTCAATGTCTGCGTGCTGGAAAAGGGCTCCGAGCCGGGCGCCCACATCCTGTCCGGCGCCATCATGGACCCGGTTGCGCTCGATGAGCTGATCCCCAACTGGAAGGAACTTGGCGCCCCGCTGAACCAACCGGTCTCTGAAGACAAGTTCCTGTTCCTCAACGAAACCGGTTCCAAAGCCACGCCGTCCGTCCTGCTGCCGGAGTGCTTCCACAACCACGGCAACTACATCGTCAGCCTGTCCAACTTCACGCGCTGGCTGGGGCAACAGGCCGAAGGCCTGGGCGTTGAAATCTTCCCGGGCTTCCCGGCCGCCGAAGTGCTCTACAACGACGACGGCTCGGTCAAGGGCGTGGCCACCGGCAACATGGGCATCAACAAGGAAGGCGAGCCGACCGAGAATTTCCAGCTCGGCATGGAGCTGCACGCCAAGTACACCATCTTCGCTGAAGGGTCGCGCGGCCACCTGGGCAAGCAGCTGATCGCCAAGTACAAGCTCGACGACGGCAAGGATCCGCAAAGCTACGGCATCGGCCTGAAAGAGCTGTGGGAGATCGATCCCGCCAAGCACCAGCCGGGCCTGGTGGTGCACACCGCCGGCTGGCCGCTGGACCCGGCCACCTACGGCGGCTCCTTCCTGTACCACATGGAAGACAACAAGGTCGCCGTGGGCTTCGTGGTGGGCCTGGACTACACCAACCCCTGGCTCTCCCCGTTCGAGGAGTTCCAGCGCTTCAAGACGCACCCGGAAATCCGCACGTATTTTGAAGGCGGCAAGCGCATCAGCTACGGCGCGCGCGCCATTACGGCCGGCGGCCTGCTGTCGCTGCCCAAGACCGTATTCCCGGGCGGCGCCCTGGTCGGCTGCGACGCCGGTTACCTGAACGCCTCGCGTATCAAGGGCAGCCATGCTGCCATCAAGACCGGGATGATGGCCGCCGAAGCCGCCTATGACGCGCTGCAGGCCAACCGCCAGCACGACGAACTGACGGCCTACCCGACCGCCTTCGAGAACAGCTGGCTGCACAAGGAACTGCTGCAGGCAAAGAATTTCAAGCAGTGGTTCAAGAAGGGCCGCACCACCGCCACGCTGATGACCGGCATCGAGCAATGGCTGCTGCCCAAACTGGGCATCCGCAACCCGCCCTGGACCATCCACCGCGTGAAGCCGGACCACGTCTACCTCAAGCCGGCCGCCGAGTGCCCGCAGATCGTCTACCCGAAGCCGGACGGCAAGCTCACCTTCGACCGCCTCAGCTCGGTGTTCATCAGCAACACCAACCATGAGGAAAACCAGCCGGCCCACTTGACGCTCAAGGACGCAAGCGTCCCTGTCAATGTCAACTGGGACAAGTTTGCCGGCCCCGAAAGCCGCTACTGCCCAGCCGGCGTGTACGAGTTCGTGCAGAACGACGACGGCAAGGAGCGCCTGCAGATCAACGCGCAGAACTGCGTGCACTGCAAGACCTGCGACATCAAGGATCCCACCCAGAATATCGTATGGGTGACGCCGGAAGGCGGCGGCGGCCCGAACTACGTGGGCATGTAAGTTCGCCGCAGGGCAAAAAAAAATGGCACCGGATCCGGTGCCGTTTTTTTTGGGGGGCTCAGGCCTGCGGACTCGACGTCGCGGGCGACGTCAGTGAATCATGGTAGAGCGGCTTGTCGTCGGCCACGCTCTGATACCAGCCAATCACATCGGCCACGCCAGCAATCAGCGTGATGAGTGCCGGGCCGGCGAGCGGCACCTGCCCAATCCCGTCGATCAGGGCCAGCACCACGTCCGTCATGCCGCCAGCCTCGCGCGGCTTGCCAAGGGCGGTGGCCGAAGCCACGTCCAGGGGCGACATCCCGGCCAGCAGGCGTGCGCCGTCAGCGCCGGTGTCGGCGCTAACTGGCTTGGTTCCACTCGATAAATCTTCCAGTCCCAGCGCGCGCTCGTCCATCGACAAAGCGCTCGCCCGGCCGCCGCCCTGCGCGATATCGGCCATGGCTGGCATGGCAACGGCTAGCAGGGCCGCCAGGATGGGCGCGCGCAAGTGCGCGCCAAGGCGGAATATGCGCTTCATGATGTCTCCTTGGGGCAGGGATCTGGATACCAGCCCGTCGCAATGCCAGTATGCCGTGCCCGATTTTCTTGTAAGGGACAGTAGAAACGGGAAGCGTGATTCGGGCAAGAATCCGTGTTAGCAGGATTGCTCCAAACGCCGCCCCCTCTCACGCGGCGGTGACCTGCATGCTGGCATTTGCCAGCAACTGCTCATAGATATAGCACTGGAGCAGCGTCAGCTCGCGCTCGCCGAGCGCGTCGAACGCAACGCCAAACGTGGGAAACTCCGCATCGCCCTCGGCAGGCAACGCATTGCGCACCATCCCGTCGACCATGATCTCGCTGTCCAGCGCGGCGGTGCGCAGATGGAAGCACAAGCGTACCGGCGCACCGAATGCCGGCACCGCACCGGCGATCTGGATCTGCGCTCCGCCAGTGCTCAGGTCGGTCAGCAACACCAGGCGGGCAGGCTGGTGCTGTGCCGCGGCCTCATCATCCGTGCTGCCGGGATCCACCAGGTAAGCCGCCAGCCGCGTCGGCACGCGGGTCGCCTTGCGCACCGGCATCTGCTGCGGCTCGGCCGGCGCCGACAAGACCAGGTAGCGGAATGGACTGCGGCAGATGGCGGTCACCGTCGACTCGAAACTGAGGATGGCGTGACCGGAAAAACCGCGCAGCAACACCGTCTCGCCGGGCTTGAGCTGCAGCTCCTTCCCGCCGAGCTGCGGCCAGGTCACGAACAGGCCCTGCTCGACAAATCCGATCAGCCGGCTGGCCGCGGCGCGCCCGGTCTGCCCCGGCGATTTGAGCTGCAGCAGCGTACCTACCTGCAGGCCAAGCGGCCCCGCACTGACCAGCCGCCCGCTGTCCGCCGGTTCGCCCGGCTCGCCCGGGTCGTCCTCTGGCCGGCACACAGTGCCATGACGGAACACCAGGGCGACGTCGCGGTCCTCGGGAATCACGCTGCCGCTGCCGAGCACGAGATTGCCTGCCTCGTCCAGCAAGGACCAAGGCAAGGGCTGGCCGACGGGGAGATCGTTAGGGGTGAGTGCAATCATGGTTAGCACCGGTGAACGCCCGGGCGGCGGGCGTGGCAGATCCAACAGCGGCTACGGGAACGCAGGAACGGTCGTCCCGGCCACCACCTAGCGAGGCGCTCAGTGCACAGAGCGGCTGGCGCGGCTGCCTCAAGGCGCCGCGATGTACCAAGTGAATAGCGCATCTCATCCAGTTTGCTATCGGCGCATTCCTGGAAAACCTTAAGAACAATCCGACAACCAAGAGGGCAGGCATGCCTTGACGCCGTCCCGCTTTCCTCGCAAAATCTCTCCACAATCTGTCTGACAGCCTTACATATTTATCGATGACCGTCCTAAGCCGCCCCGCCTCGCTTGCCGCACGTATCGCTGACGCCCTGCGCGCCGACATCGCGGCCGGCCGCTTTGCCGCCGGCGCCCGGCTCCCGGCCGAAGCCGCCCTCGGCGAGACCTTTGGCGTGAGCCGCCCCATCGTCCGGGAGGCCATTGCACAACTGAAGGCGGATGGGCTGCTGGTCACGCGCAAAGGCTCCGGTGCCTATGTATCGGACATGCCCGGCGGCCAGGTGTGGCGCATGGCCCCCGAACTGCAAGGCGGCCCGACCCCGGCCCAGTTATTCGAGTTGCGCATGGTGGTGGAGTGCGCCTGCGCCGAAATGGCCGCGCTGCGCCGCACCGAAGAGGACCTGCAAGCCATCCACGCCGCGCTGGCCGCGATGCGCGAGCACGCCGAAGATTTCACCAGCGCCGCAGCCGCCGACGTGGCGTTCCACCACGCCATCGCGCAGGCCGCGCACAACCCCTGCTTCACCGGCCTGACCGATTTTGTTGGCCAGCACATGCTGGCGGCGCGGCAAACCGCCTGGGAAAACGCCGCCCGCTTTCGCGGCGGCTCGCAGGGCGCGGACAGCGAGCACTCCGCGCTGGTGGAGGCCATTGCCGCCGGCAACGCCAGCGCGGCGCGGCAGGCCGCACGCAGGCACCTCGGCGCGGCAGCCAAGCGCATGGGGCTGACTTTGCGTTAAGCCCTGGCGCGCAGCGCGCAGGGCCTATCCACCGCACAACACAATCCAGGGACCCGCGGCACGCATCGCCTGACAGGCGCCGGCCGCATCAGCAGAGAACGACAATGGAACAAGTAGATTGCGTGGTAATCGGCGCGGGCGTAGTGGGCCTGGCCGTGGCGAGACAACTGGCCATGCAGGGCCGCGAAGTCATCATCCTGGAAGCCGAGAACGCCTTCGGCACCATCACCAGCGCGCGCAACAGCGAAGTGATCCACGCCGGCATCTACTATCCGGCCGGCTCGCTCAAGGCCGCGATGTGCGTGCGCGGCAAGGCCATGCTGTACGACTACTGCGCCTCGCACCACATTCAACACCAGCGCTGCGGCAAGCTGATCGTAGCCACCACCGAGGCCCAGGTCGCCACGCTGGAAGGCATCCGGGCCAAGGCCGCGGCAAATGGCGTGCATGACCTGCAGTTGCTCAGCCAGGCCGAGGCGCAGGCGCTGGAGCCAAACCTGCAATGCCGCGCCGCCCTGCTCTCGCCATCCACCGGCATCGTCGACAGCCATGGCCTGATGCTGGCCTTGCTGGGCGACGCCGAGAATGCCGGCGCCATGCTGGCGGTGCAGTCGCCCGTGGCCGGCGGCGCCGTGATGCCGGATGGCATCCGCCTCGACGTGGGCAGCCAGGGCGAGGCGGCCGCCACCACGCTGCTGGCGCGCACCGTGATCAACTCGGCCGGTCTGACCGCGCCGGCGCTGGCGCGCAGCATCGAAGGCATGCCTGCCGCACATATTCCATCGCAGTACTACGCTAAAGGCTGCTACTTCACGCTGGCCGGGCGCGCCCCCTTCTCGCGCCTGATCTACCCGGTGCCGGAGGCCGCCGGCCTGGGCGTGCACCTGACGATCGACCTGGGCGGCCAGGCGCGCTTCGGCCCTAATGTGCGCTGGATCGACGAGATCGAGTACGGCGTGGATCCGGCCGATGCCGACAGCTTTTACGGTGAAGTGCGGAATTACTGGCCGGGGCTGGCCGATGGCGCGCTGCAGCCGGGCTATGCCGGCATCCGCCCCAAGATCAGCGGCCCGGGCGAGCCGGCGGCGGATTTCCGCATCGACGGCCCCGCTACCCATGGCGTGCCCGGGCTGGTCAACCTGTTTGGCATCGAGTCGCCGGGGCTGACGTCGTCGCTGGCGCTAGCCGAGCACGTGGCAGGCCTGCTGTGAAGCCCTGAACGATCCAAACGCCGGCGCGCGTCAGCGCCCGGCCGGAGCGGCATCCGCCTTGGCGTCGGAAGCCGCCTCCGCACGGAACGTCATGAACGCGCACAGCGCGCCGCCCGCCGCCGCCAGTGCCGCCAGCCCGAACGTGTGAGCGGGCCCGAGCGCCTTCCAGGTCCACCCCATCGCCAGCCCGCCGCAGGTGCCGCCAAGGCCGTAGGAAAGGCCGGTGTAAAGGGCCTGGCCACGCCCCTGCAAGGGGCCCGCGAACCAGCGCTGCAGGCGTTTCAGGCTGGCGCTATGGTGCGCGCCGAAGGTGGCCGCGTGCAGGACCTGCACCAGCGCCATCAGCCATGACAACTGGGCAAAATAGCCGGTCAGGCCAAAGCGGATCGCGGCCAGCACGAAGGTGCCGGCCAGGATGGTGCGCAACGGTACGCTTGCGAACAACCGCCCCTGGTAAAAGAAGAAAACGATCTCGGCCACCACGCCGATGGTCCACATCACGCCGATGGCGAACTTGCTGTAGCCAAGCTGCTCCAGGTACAGCGAATAGAACACGTACAGCGCGGCATGGGCGAACATCATCAGGAACGCCGAGCCGAAGAACCAGCTCACATCGGGACGGCGCAGCAGCGGCAGCGCCGGCGGCGGCTTGACGCGCGGCCCGTCGTCGGGCGCATCCCGCATCCCGAACACCACCACCAGGAACAGCGCCAGCATGGCGCTCGCCAGCCACGGGAACGCCTCCATGCTGTAGCGCTCGAACAGCGCCCCGCCCAGCAGCACGGCCGCGATAAAGCCGGCCGAGCCGAACATGCGGATGCGCCCGTAGCGGTAATCGAAGGCGCCGTAACGGCGCAGCGTGGAAATGGTGAGCGCGTCGCCCAGCGGAGACATGGCGCTGGTGATCAGGTTCAGCCCGATCATCATCGCCATCATGCCGCCATAGCTGGTAACGCCGGGCACCATCAGGAAGGCCAGCAGGGATGTCACGGCGGCCAGGCGCAGCAGGCGCACGCGGGTGTGCATCACATCGGACAGCCAGCCCCAGAAATACGGGCCGACGATGCGGCTGACCTGGAAGCAGGCCATCAGCACGCCGATCTGTACCGGGGAAAAACCGCGCCCGGCGAAGAACAGGCTCACATAGGGAGAGATGACGCCGACGTAGCCGTAGTAGCCGAGGTAAAACAGGCCGAAGCGCGTCTCTGAGACGCGCCCGGCACCCGCGGCGCGGGCGTGTTGTTCCGCCTGCGCCAACTCAGCGCGACTGGCCGGACTGCGGCGACTGGGCAGGAATGCGCGGGGTGTCGACCTTGACGTCGCCGCACTGGGCGCGGTGGCGCAGCGCATGGTCCATCAGCACCAGCGCCAGCATGGCTTCGGCAATGGGGGTGGCGCGGATGCCCACGCAGGGATCATGGCGGCCGAAGGTTTCCACCGTGGCTGGCTGGCCTGCCTTATCGATGGATTCGCGCGGGGTGCGGATGCTGGAGGTGGGCTTGATTGCCAGCGAGACGGTGACGTCCTGGCCGGTCGAGATACCGCCAAGCACGCCGCCGGCGTTATTGCCGCGGAAGCCTTCGGCGCTGAGCGAGTCGCCATGCACGCTGCCGCGCTGGCTCACGCTCTCGAACCCCGCGCCGATCTCCACGCCCTTGACGGCGTTGATGCCCATCATGGCATGCGCGATATCCGCATCGAGCTTGTCGAACAGCGGCTCGCCCAGGCCCACCGGCACATGGCTCGCCACCACCTCGATGCGCGCGCCGACGGAGTCGCCGTCGCGGCGCAGCGCGTCCATATAAGTCTCCAGCTCCGGCACGATCTCCGCATTGGGGGCGAAGAAGGGATTTTCCGGCACTTCCGCCCAGTCCACGAACGGCACGCGGACTTCGCCCAGTTGCGACATATAGCCCCGGATCTCGGTGCCGTACTGCTCGCGCAGCCACTTCTTGGCCACGGCCGCCGCCGCCACCACCGGTGCCGTCAGGCGGGCCGACGAGCGGCCGCCGCCGCGATAGTCGCGGATGCCGTACTTCTGCCAGTAGGTATAGTCGGCGTGGCCCGGGCGGAAGGTCTCGACGATATTGCCGTAGTCCTTGCTGCGCTGGTCGGTGTTGCGGATCAGCAGGCAGATCGGCGTGCCGGTGGTCTTGCCCTCGAACACGCCGGAGAGGATCTCGACCTGGTCGGGCTCCTGGCGCTGCGTGACGTGGCGCGAGGTGCCGGGCTTGCGGCGATCCAGGTCCAGCTGGATGTCGGCCTCAGTCAGGGACATGCCCGGCGGGCAGCCATCCACCACCGCGCCGATGGCCGGCCCGTGCGATTCGCCAAAAGTGGTGACAGTGAAGAGCAGGCCGAGAGTATTGCCGGACATGATGGGAGACCGCGCAGGGCGTGAGAATTGGGGAACGGGCTACATTGTAAGGCTTTTGCCGCCCTTCCGGCCCTCCCCGGCTCGCGCTCAGGGCGCGGGCGCCGCCTGCAGGTCCGGATAGAAGCGCTCTCGCATCCGCGCCACGTAGGCCACCAGGCTGGGGTGGGATTCGGCGGCGGTGCGGATCGGCGTGTCGAACAGCGGGCACAGCGCGCCGGCCATGAAGGCAAAGACCGTGGCGTCGGCGCCGCAAGGCTCGTCGCCCATCAGGTAGGGCTGGCTGCCCAGCACGTCGGCCACGGCCGCCACATCGCGGCCGGCGATCGCGGCCAGATCGGCCGGGCTATGGCGCCCGAGCCCCTGCGTCCACAGGATGCGGCGGATCTTCGAGCGCACAAAACGCATCGCCAGCCCGCGCACCGGCCACGGCACGGCGCGGAAAAACGTCGCCGGGCCCCGGGCAAAATTGGCGTCGTGGTTCCAGCGCGCGTCGGCCACCGCCCAGTAGAAGTTATCTTCCAGCATCTTCTCGACCGCCCAGGCCGTGCCGCGCTGGGACTGCGTCAACCCTTCATCGAAGTCGATGTGGTAGGTCTTCTCCAGATGCCAGCGGATCAGCGTGGAGTCCGCCACCACGCGGCCCTCGTCGTCGAGATAGGGCAGCTTGCCCTTGGGCGCGCGCCGCAGGCCGCCCTGCGCGGCGCGGTACGGCAGCCCCGCGAGCTTGAGCAGCATGTCGGCCTTGGTGACGAAAGGGCTGGCGTCTGGCAGGCCGAACGCCGGCCCGAAGGTGTAAAGCGTGATCATGGTTGCCGCCTCCCGCTTGTCGTTAGCGCCACTCGCCGCGCAAGCCCTGCACGACTTCCTGCAGGCCCTCCGGCGTGGCCAGTTCCGGCGCGATCGGGTCGCCCACGACCAGCTCCAGCCGGTTCAGGATGCCGCGCCGGAATGGCCGGGACATGGCATTGCCGCCCTTGCGGGAGAAAAAGCTGCCCCACAGCCCGCGCAGCGCCATCGGCACGACCGGCACGGGGGTGCGCCGGATGATCTGCTGCACACCCTGCTTGAAAGGATTGAGCTCGCCGGTGGCCGTGATCTTGCCCTCCGGGAAGATGCAGACCAGGTCGCCGCCGGCCAGCGCCCGCGCGACTTCGTCGTAGGCGCGCTCCAGCATGACCGGATCCTCGTGCGCCGGCGCGATCGGGATCGCCTTGGCCTGGCGGAAGAACCACGACATCAGCGGCACCTTGAAGATGCGGTGATCCATCAGGAAGCGCACCGGCCGCGGGCTGGCGGCCATCAGCACCACCGCATCGGCAAAGCTGACGTGGTTGCACACCAGCACCGCCGCGCCCTCGGCCGGAATGTGCTCGGCATTGACGCGCTTCAGGCGATACACCGTGTGCACCAGGATCCAGGCAATAAAGCGCAGCAGGAACTCCGGCACCAGCGAATAGATGTAGATGGCGACCACGGCGTTGAGCAGCCCCACCACCAGGAACAGCTGCGGAATGCTGAAGCCAGCCTGGGTCAGCACCACCGCCAGCAGCGAGGAGCCGATCATGAAGAAGCTGTTGAGGATGTTGTTGGCGGCGATGATGCGGGCCCGGTGCGTCGGCGCGCAGCGGCTCTGGATCAGCGCGTACAGCGGCACGCTGTAGAAGCCGCCGAACATCGCCAGCAGGAACAGGTCGATCAGCACGCGCCAGTGGCGCGGGTCGGCGGCAAAGCCGGCCAGCCCGGACAGTTCGCTGTGCCGCTCGCCGTTGCTGGCGAAGAACAGGTCGACCGCGAATACCGTCATGCCGATCGAGCCGAACGGCACCAGGCCGATCTCGACATGCCGCCCGGACAGCCGCTCGCACAGCAGCGAGCCGGTGCCGATGCCCAGCGAGAACACCGCCAGCAGCAGCGTCACCACGTTCTGGTCGCCGCCCAGCACGTCCTTGGAAAAGCTGAAAAACGAGGTGAGGAAGGTCGCGCCCAAAAACCAGAGCCAGGAAATCCCCAGCAGGCTCAGGAACACCGTGCGGTCGGTGCGCGCCAGCTTGAGGTTGCGCCAGGTCTCGGTAAACGGGTTCCAGTTGATGCGCAGGTCGGGTTGCGGCGCCGGCGAGTCCGGCACGCGCGCGGACACCATGCGGCCGGCCAGCGCCAGCGCTACGCAAGCTGCGCCGACATAGAACGGCCCCACGATCTTCTCGCCATGGGTCAGCCCGGCCAGTTCGCCGCCAAGCAGGGTGCCAAGCAGGATGGCCACGAAGGTGCCCATCTCCACCAGGCCGTTGCCGCCCACCAGTTCGGTCTCGTCAAGGTGCTGCGGCAGGTATGCGAACTTGACCGGCCCAAACAGCGTCGAGTGCAGCCCCATCAGGAAGGTGCCCGTGTAGAGCAAAGGCGCGCTGTGCATGGCAAATCCCGCCAGCCCCAGCAGCATGATGGCGATTTCCAGCGTCTTCACCAGCCGGATCAGCCGGGACTTCTCGATCTTGTCGGCGATCTGGCCGCTGGTGGCCGAGAACAGCACGAACGGCGCGATAAAGATGGCCGAGATTAGGAATGCCGCGCTCTTGGCGTCAACGCCGTCGAACAGCGCCGTATGGTAGGTGACCAGCGAGGTGAAGGCGACCTTGAACAGGTTGTCGTTCATGGCGCCCAGGAACTGGGTCCAGAAGAACGGCGCGAAGCGGCGCGTGCGGAGCAGACGGAATTGGTTTTGTTGGCTCATGTAGCGCTCATGTAGCGGTCGGCTCAAAAAGATGCCGCGTCGTTGCGCGGCATTTACCACTTGTACGGACTACGGGCCGCGCCCCGGGAGGGAGTACAGCCCGCAGCGCCTCGATCGACACAACCCGGCCGCCGCTACGTGGCGCCTCTCGCGCCATGGCGGCTCAATCGGTCTTTTCTTCCGGCCAGTCGCGGATGTAGGCCTTGAGCATGCGATTCTCGAAGCTCTGCTCTTCCACCACGGCCTTGGCCACGTCGTAAAACGAAATCACGCCCATCAGCGTCCGGTTGTCCAGCACCGGCAGGTAACGGGTGTGGCGCTCCAGCATCATGCGGCGGACTTCATTGACGTCCGTCTCCATGGTGCAGGTCAGCGGCGCGTCGTCCATGACCTTGCGCAGGCTGGTGGTGCCGACGTTGCCGCCGTTGGCGGAGAGCGTCTTGATGATCTCGCGGAAGGTCAGCATGCCGACCAGGTCGCCGTATTCCATCACCACCAGCGAGCCGATATCGTGCTCTGCCATGATGTTGACCGCCAGCAGCAGTGACGTTTCCGGCTTCACCGTATAGAGCGTGTTGCCCTTGATCTGCAGGATGTCGCTGACTTTCATGATGGTCTCCGCTTCTCTGAATCTGCTGTTTTGCTGTTTATTACCTGCCGCTGCCGGCACGGCCTGATGCGCCGATCCTAGCCGAAACCAGCCGCACAAGTAAAGCACGGGCCGCCGCCGGGGCCGCCAAGGCTATTTGCCGTGCCCCCGGCGGCAGCGGATGCTACGATGCGATCCGGAGACAACTCTAGCCCTGGAAGCCATGTCCGGTACCCGTTTCGACACCCTGGCGCTGCATGCTGGCGCCGCCCCCGACCCCGCCACGGGGGCGCGGGCCACGCCCATCCACCTGACGACATCCTTCGTGTTTAAAGACAGCGAGCACGCCGCCTCGCTGTTCAATATGGAACGCGCGGGCCACGTCTACTCCCGCATCTCCAATCCGACGGTCGCCGTCTTCGAGGAGCGCATCGCCGCCCTGGAGAACGGCGCCGGCGCGATCGGCGTGGCTTCGGGCCAGGCCGCGCTGCATCTGGCGGTGGCGACGCTGATGGGCGCGGGCTCGCACATCGTGGCGTCCAGCGCCCTGTATGGCGGCTCGCACAACCTGCTGCACTACACGCTGCGCCGCTTCGGCATCGAGACCACCTTCGTGCAGGCGCGCGACATCGACGCCTGGCGCGCGGCCATCCGGCCCGAGACCAAGCTGCTGTTCGGCGAGACCCTGGGCAACCCCGGGCTGGACGTGCTCGACATCCCGACCCTGGCGCAGCTCGGCCAGGACAACGGTATCCCGCTGCTGGTCGACTCCACCTTCACCACGCCCTACCTGCTCAAGCCCTTCGAGCTGGGCGCCGGCCTGCTCTATCACTCGGCCACCAAATTCCTGGGCGGCCATGGCACCACCATCGGCGGCGTGCTGGCGGAAGGCGGCACCTTCGACTTCGAAGCCTCCGGGCGCTTCCCGGAGTTGTCGGAGCCCTATGCTGGCTTTCACAACATGGTCTTCACCGAGGAGAGCACGGTGGCGCCGTTCCTGCTGCGCGCGCGCCGCGAAGGCCTGCGCGACTTCGGCGCCTGCCTGAGCCCGATGGCCGCCTGGCAACTGCTCCAGGGCATCGAGACGCTGCCGCTGCGCATGGCCCGCCATGTGGACAACGCGCGCCGCGTGGTGCAGTTCCTGGTGTCGCACCCGATGGTCGAGTCCGTCGCCTATCCGGAGCTGGAATCCCACCCTGACTACGAACTCGCCAAGCGCCTGCTGCCGCGCGGCGCGGGCGCCGTGTTCAGCTTCAACCTCAAGGGCAACCGTGGCGCAGGCCAGCGCTTCATCGAAAGCCTGGCGCTGTTCTCACACCTGGCCAATGTGGGCGACGCCCGCTCGCTGGTCATCCACCCGGCCTCCACCACCCATTTCCGCATGGACGCCGCGGCGCTGCAGGCGGCTGGCATCAGCGAAGGCACCATCCGCCTGTCGGTCGGACTGGAAGACCCGGACGACCTCATCGACGACCTCAAGCGCGGCCTCAAGGCCGCCGAAAAAGCCATGAGCGCCAAGGGAGGGCAAGCCTGATGGAACTGACGATCGCAGGCCGCAAGGCCTACGCCTACACCGGCGGCAAACCCTTCGACCCGGCCCTGCCCTGTGCCGTGTTCGTGCACGGCGCGCAGAACGACCACAGCGTCTGGGCCCTGCAGACGCGCTGGTTCGCCAACCACGGTTTCAGCGTGCTGGCCGTGGACCTGCCTGGCCACAACCGCAGCGAGGGCGAGCCCCTCAAGACGGTCGAGGCGATGGCCGACTGGGTGATCGAACTGGTCCGCGCAGCCGGCGTCAGCGCCCCCGCGCTGGTCTTCGGGCACAGCATGGGCTCGCTGATCGCGCTGGAAACGGCCGCCCGCCATCCTGACGCGGTGCGCGGCATCGCCCTGCTTGCCACGGCCTACCCGATGAAAGTCGCCGACGCCCTGCTCAACGCCTCGCTCAACCGCGTGGACCAGGCCATCGCCATGGTCAACGCGTGGTCGCACTCCAGCCTCGCCAACAAGCCGTCCTCGCCGGGTCCGGGCTCGTGGATGCAAGGCGGCAGCCAGCGCCTGATGGAACGCGTAGCACAACGCAACCCCGAAGGCCACGTTTTCCACAACGACTTTTCCGCCTGCAACGCCTACGCCAATGGCGACGCCGCCGTGGCCGCTGTGCGCTGCCCCGCCCTGTTCATCAGCGGCAGCAAGGACATGATGACCTCGCCCAAGGCCGCTCAGGCGCTCGCGGCAAGGATGGCCTCGGCCAGCACGGTCACGGTGCCTTGCGGGCACGCGCTGATGGGGGAAAGGCCGGATGAGGTACTGGACGCGCTGGCAGCGTTCGCGCGCAAGGTGGTAGCGGCGGGTTGAAGGCTGCGGCGTGGCGAGCGCCCGCCGTCTCCGCCGGCCCCTCTCACACAAGTGGGTAAGGGGGCAAACCAGCGGACAAGGTGAACGACTAGGTGTAGCCGTGATTCCCGCCCGTCAGGCGGAAATCACCCAAGCGCGATGCGAAGCGAGCCGTCAAGGTGTGCCAAGGCCGTATGGGGCGCCTTTTTTGCCTACTTTTTTGGCAAGACAAAAAAGTAGGTCGCCGCCCCGCAGGGGTGGTGAAACTGCAGTTGCCTTTGACGTTAAGCAGTTGCAGTTGCAGTTACCCCCCACCTAAACTAAAAGTCCCCGAACACCCCCCAGGCCCCGCCATGCCCCAGGCCCACCCCCGTGAGTTCGAGAATTTCGCCGCCTTCTACCCCTTCTACCTGAACGAGCACCGCAACCGCACCTGCCGCCGCCTGCATTTCGCCGGCTCCACCGTGGCGTTGCTGTGCCTGCTTGCACTCCTGCTCAGCGGCAACTGGTGGTGGCTGGCAGCGGCCGCAGTGTCCGGCTATGCCTTCGCCTGGGTCGGCCATTTCGTCTTCGAGAAAAACCGGCCCGCCACCTTCCGGCATCCGCTCTACAGCCTGATGGGCGACTGGGTGATGTACGGCGATATCTGGCGCGGCAGGATTCCCTTCTAGGCCTGCGCGGCCATCAGACCTGGCCGTGCCAGCCGGGCGGCACCACCTCCAGGGTGCGCCGCGCGGGATCGGCGGGGCGTTCCTGGGCGTCCGTCCCGGTCTGCGCTTGCGCCTGTTGATCCTGCTGCTGGCGCCGGAACACCGCCTCCAGCGGCTGGTCCAGGCGCGGATTGTCCAGCACTTGCTTGAGCGCATCGGCGCCCTGGAGTTGCTGCGCCAGCGCCGTGCGCGGCAGGCGCGGCAGGTTCAGCACCAGCCGGTCGTGCAGCGTGCGCAGCGTCACCTGGCCCGGATCGCACAACAGCGCCCAGTGCGCCTGGCCGCGATCCTGCGCCAGCCTGCCGACCAGATGCATGCCCTTGAGCTTGCCGAGCAGGCCAGCCAGGTAGTCGGCCTCCACCCGCAGCTTGCGCCCCAGATCGAGCTCGCCGACGCTGCGCGGCACTTCGTCCCGCGCCCGATAGAGCAGGTAGAGCACGCCCAGCGCATCGAAGAACTCGCTGCCGGCAAAGGTGCGGCGGCGCCAGTAGCCCTGCCGGATCACCGGCAGGTTGGCGGCGATGGTGGCGCCCAGCAGCGTCACCAGCCAGCTCAGGTAGATCCACAGCAGGAAGATCGGCAGCGCGGCAAAGGTGCCGTAGACCGCGGTGTAGGTCGGGATATGGGTGACGAAGTAGCCGAAGCCGCGCTTGGCCAGCTCGAAGGCCAGCGCTGCCACCAGCCCGGCGGCAATCGCGTCGCGCCACTCCACGTTGGCGTTGGGCACGGCCGTGTAGAGGAAGGCAAAGGCGACCGCCGACAGCAGCACTGGCGTCAGGCCGACCACCAGCCCCAGCCCGAACGGCATGGTGCCGACATAGCCGGCCGAGACCGAGATCAGGTAGGAGCTGATCGACAGGCTGGCGCCGATCAGCACGGGGCCCAGCGTCAGCACGGCCCAGAACACCAGCACGCGCTGCGCCAGCGGGCGGCGTTGCTTGACGCGCCAGATCGCGTTGAGCGCGTCCTCCACCGTCAGCATGGTGAGCACCGAAGTCACCATCAGGCCACCCAGGCCCACCGCCGTGAGGCCCTTGGCATTCTTGGCGAACTGGCCAAGGTAGCTGGTGATGGAATTACTGACGTTGCCAGGAATCAGGTTCTGGAACAGGAAGGATTCGGTCGCGCTGCGAAACTCGCGGAATACCGGGAAGGCCGCCAGCAAGGCGAAGGCCACGGTCAGCACCGGCACCACCGCCAGCACCGTGGTGAAAGTCAGGCTGGCCGCAACCTGCGGCAAGCGGCCTTCGCCGGCGCGACGCAGCGCGTAGCGCGTGAGCGCGCGTAGTTTTTGCAGATTCCATTCCCTGCGCAGGCGAACGATGCGGGCGGCAAACATGCGGGGGAAACTCCTTACCGGATTCCGTGGCGAGGCCGCAACTATAATACGCGCATTGCCCTCGCGCGCAGCGCAAGGCACAAACCCGGCCTGCCTCCCGGGACCGCTCCATCCTGGCGCCTCCCCGGTTACACCGTTTGGCGCCGTAGCTCCGTCCATGACCGAACTCCTAGTCCTCTACTACAGCCGCCACGGCAGCACCCGCAAGCTGGCCGAACACATCGCCACCGGCATCGACAGCGTGCCCGGCGCCCAGGCGCGCCTGCGCACGGTGCCGCCGGTCTCGACGGTGAGCGAAGCCACTGCTCCGGATATCCCCCCGCAAGGCCCGCCGTATGCCGAACTGCGCGACCTCGAGGAGTGCGCGGGCCTGGCCCTGGGCAGCCCCACGCGCTTCGGCAACATGGCCGCGCCGATGAAGTACTTCCTCGATGGCACGGTGGCCCAGTGGCTGTCTGGCGCCCTCACCGGCAAGCCCGCCTGCGTGTTCACCGCCACCGGCAGCCTGCACGGGGGCCAGGAAACCACCTTGCTGTCCATGATGCTGCCCCTGCTGCATCACGGCATGCTGGTCATGGGCCTGCCCTATTCGGAAAGCGCGCTGATGACCACCACCGGCGGCGGCACGCCCTACGGCCCAAGCCACCACGCGCGCGTGGACAACAGCGCGCCGGTGTCCGAAGAGGAAGCCACGCTCGCGCGCGCCATGGGCAAACGGCTGGCCGAGACCGCGCTGCGCCTGGCCGGCGGGAGCCGCGCATGAGCGCCGCCCCGAAAGTCCCGGACGCGTCGCACACCACGGCCCCGTCCACCGCCAACACCAGCGACGGCGCGCTGCACAACGCCACCCTGTGGCGCCTGAGCGCCGGCAGCCTGATCGCGCTGATCGTGCTGTGCATCGCCTGGGAATGGTTCCTGGCGCCGCTGCGTCCGGGCGGCTCCTGGCTGATCCTCAAGTTCCTGCCTCTGCTGCTGCCGCTGCGCGGCGTGCTGACCCGCAACCGCTACACGATGCAGTGGTCGTCGATGCTGATCCTGCTGTTCTTCACCGAAGGCATCGTGCGCGCCACCAGCGACCGCGCGCCATCTTCCTCGCTGGCGTGGACCGAGGTGGCCCTGACGCTGCTGTTCTTCTTCGGCACCATCCTCTACCTGCGCCCTTACAAGCGCCGTGCCAAGGCCCTGCAGCCGGCCAAGCCCGGCAAATGACCACGCCGGCGAGCTCGCCATCAGCCCGCACCGATCCATCTCAGCGCGGCCGCCCTGACGGCGGCCGCCCTCCCGGACCCACCGCCATGAACGCCTCGCACCTCGAATCCTTCCTTGCCCTGTGCCGCGCCGCGCTCGGCGAGCAGCACGTGCTGACCGACGCCGCCGACAAGGCCCCCTACCTGACCGACTGGCGCAAGCGCTACACGGGCGAGGCAGTGGCGGTGCTGCGGCCGGGCACGGCGGAGGAAGTCGCCGCCGCCATGCACGCCTGCCACGCGCACAAGCTGGCCGTGGTGCCGCAAGGCGGCAATACGGGGCTATGTGGCGGCGCCACGCCGCAGGCGGACCAGGCTTCGGTGGTGATCTCGCTGCAACGCCTGAACCGCGTGCGGCAGGTGGACCCGCTCAACAACACCATCACCGTGGAAGCCGGCGTGATCCTGCAGCAGTTGCAGGACACCGCGCGCGAGCACGGGCGGCTGTTCCCGCTGAGCCTGGCCGCGGAGGGCAGCTGCACCATCGGCGGCAACCTTTCCACCAACGCGGGCGGCACGGCCGTGCTGCGCTATGGCAATACGCGCGAGCTTTGCCTGGGGCTGGAGGTGGTAACGCCTGCCGGCGAGATCTGGGACGGCCTGCGCGGCCTGCGCAAGGACAACACGGGCTATGACCTGCGCGACCTGTTCATCGGGGCGGAAGGCACGCTTGGCATCATCACCGCCGCCGTGATGAAGCTCTACCCGCTGCCACGCGCCCGCGTCACCGCGCTGGCAGCCGTGGCCAACCCGCGCGCTGCGCTGGCCCTGCTGGCCATCGCCCAGCAGCGCGCGGGCGCCATGCTGACCGGCTTCGAGCTGATGTCCGAGCGATGCCTGTCGCTGGTCACCACGCACTATCCGCAATTGCGCTATCCGTTCGACCGCCCGCACCCCCAGGTCGTGCTGCTGGAACTGTCCGACAATGAAAGCGAAGACCATGCGCGCGCCATCTTCGAAGCGCTGATGGAAACAGCCTTCGAAGCCGGCGTGGTGCAAGACGCGGTGGTCGCCGAATCCGTGCAGCAGTCACGCGACTTCTGGAACCTGCGCGAACATATCCCGCTCGCCCAGGTCGACGAAGGCAAGAACATCAAGCACGACATCGCCGTGCCGATCTCGCGCATCGCCGACTTCATCGACACCACCGACGCCCTGATCCAGCAAGCCTTCCCCGGCGCGCGCATGGTCACCTTCGGCCATCTCGGCGACGGCAACCTGCACTACAACGTGTCGCCGCCCGTGGGCGAAAGCCATGATGCCTTCCTCGGCAACTCGGAAGCCATCAACCTGATCGTGCATGACAGCGTGCACGCCCACCGCGGCTCGATCTCCGCCGAGCATGGGCTGGGACAACTCAAGCGCGAGGAGAACCGCCGCTACAAGAGCGGCGTGGAGCTGGCGATGATGCGGGCGATCAAGCAGGCGCTCGATCCCCAGGGGTTGATGAATCCGGGCAAGGTGATCTGAGCGCAAGCGGCGCCGGCGGCTTAGCGCGCCGCCGGAATTTCCACGACCTGCCAGCCCTCCTTGCGGTCCGCCAGGAATCGCATCACGGAATCGACGGTGACGGTCCTGATGCGGTCGGAGAAGCGCAGTTCAGCGGGATGATCGTCAAAGGCCACGTTGGCCTTGAACACGCGGCCACCCAGGCGCTTGAACGTACCGATCTTCATCTCGGACGGCTGGTAGCCGGCCAGCTTGAGCCAGGCTTGCGCCTGCTCGCGATTGACAATCTTGGCGTCCCTGGCTTCCACGGCTGCCAGCGTTTCCAGCACCCAGGTGTTGGAGTTCTGGTACTGCGTGGAGAATGGGTACGATACCAGGCTGTAGTTGATATCGTGAACCGAGCGCAGGGCTGCGCCATCCTGCAGGCGCGGCAGCAGGCGATCGGCGATCTGCTTGGGAGGGACGATCAGGACGGCATCGTACGAAAACATGTCGTCCAGGAAGAAATTGCCGACGCCCTCGTACCACAGATCCGACTGCGCGGTGCCACAGCTATTGAGCAAATGGGCAATGCGCCAGCGCCCGTCCGCCGGGTTGCGGTAGATGATGCCGACGTGACTGTATTTCAGGCCGTAGCTGGACAGGTCCTGCCCCACCCGGCCCACCAGCGCCACGTTGTCCTGGCGCCGCTCCATCTCCGCCGTCACCTTCTGCGCCGTGGCCATGGCCTGGCGCAGCGTCTGCGTGCTGAGCGGCGTGTCTTCGCAACTCTGCCCTGCCGACGCCAGCAGCGGAACCAGCAGCAAGGCGAGCAAGGCGCCGGCGCGGCCGGTGCGGCCCATCCAGTTCGAGATCATGGTGTGCCCCTTCACGGCTTCGCGGCCGAGGGAACACGCTCGCGATAAAGCAACGCCTCACCGACCGAATTGGGAATGAAGGCGAGCACCTTGCCTGACACCACCAGCACGGTGCCGGTCGAATCGGCCACGGCGTTCACGGTGGCGCCGACCGAGACGCCCAGCTTCTCGAACCCGCTCTTGGCGACCTTGACCGAAGCCTTGCCCGCGGTGCTGACCGAGTCGAGGATCACCTCGACGGTATCCTTCCCGCCCTGCGCAATGCCGGAAACGACAAAGGCGCTGCCCATGCCTGCCAGCAAGGAACCCTGCACCGGGCCCGCGCCACCGGTGCTGCCGGCCACGCTGACGACAGGCGCGGCCAGGATCGACAGCGTGCCGACGGAAACCTGCTCCGACCCGCCCATATTCGCCATGGACTGCGCACTGGCCGGCGCTACACAGAGCGACGCGCAAACGATGACCAGCAATGCGGAGATCGCTCGCACCGAAACCTTGCCTTGATAGAAGTTCATTGTTCTTTTTCTCGAAAATGTGATCTTCTATTGTAAAGGCAAAGCCCTCACAAGCATCAATGCCTGCGCGGCGCTGGACGACAGACTGGGGTTCGCGGCGATCCTGGGCAAGAGCGGCCGGGATATCCCCGCGAACCAGGCAGGCAACCCGTCAAGCGCCCTTCAGCTCCGCCACGTGCTGGTCTTTCAGCTTGACGTAGTTGGCCGCCGTATAGCGGAAGAAACCAAGCTCCTTTTCCGTCAGCGCCCTAGCCTCTTTCGCCGGGCTGCCGACATAGAGATGCCCGCTCTTGAGCACCTTGCCCGGAGGCACCAGGCTGCCGGCGCCGAGGATCACTTCATCCTCGATCACCGCGCCGTCCATCACGATGGTGCCCATGCCGATCAGGATGCGGCTGCCTACCGTGCAGCCATGCAGCAGCGCCTTGTGGCCGATCGTCACGTCGTCGCCGATGGTGAGCGCGAAGCCGTCGGGATTGAAGGGGCCGGCATGGGTGATATGCAGCACGCTGCCGTCCTGCACGCTGGTGCGCGCGCCGATGCGGATGCGGTGCATGTCGCCACGGATGGTCACCAGCGGCCAGATGGAACTGTCCGCGCCGATCTCTACGTCGCCGATCACGACGGCACTGGGGTCGACGAACGCGCGGTCGCCGAGTTGGGGGGCCTTGCCCTGGAAGCTGCGAATGGTCACGATAAAAGCCTGGATACGGAAAGTCGCCAATCAAGCGCGCGCTGCGGCGCCCGGATGGCGCCGGGTCAGCGTGGAGCGCGCCGGTTCGAGCATTCTAATCCGCTGACTGCCTGCACCGCAGCGCCGCGCGATTCGCGTGGGCAAGGTATCAACCCAACCGCCTGAATGACGCCGGAGCACGCACTGATTGCGCCAAAGCCTCCTCCATTGCCTTCTTGAACAACTCCGGCTTCCCGAGGTACCGCCCCAGGCGCAGCCTCGAAATCTTGCCGTCCTGCTCGATGGCCAGCGCCGGGTAACCACGGCCGCCGATCTCATCGAGTAGCGCCCGGGTCTGCTCGAAATGGTCCGGCAGCGTCGCGCCCGCCTCGTCGTAGGCGTTTGCGAACGATGCAGCATCGAGCCCCAGTTCGTCGACAATCTGGATCAGTTCCTTGCGCTCGGCGATCGGGCGTCCCTCGCGGTAATACGCAGTCTGAAGGCGCTCGAGCATCTTTAGCCCTGCGCCGGCGACGGATTCAGCGGCCAGCATCGCCGCGGTGGGCGGGCCGGAATCCAGCCTGACATCGTAGTCGTACTGCGTGCCCTGCTGGTACGTCTCGCTGAAAGGCTGCCCGCTGAGCGCGGTGATGCGTTCCTCGTGAGGGCGAACGAAATCGCGCCATTCGGCGGACATGTTCTGCGCCCGTTCTCCCGCCAGCATGCCGCCGCTGTGCGGCACCACCCTCAGGCCAGCTTCGTCGGCCGCCGACACAAGCGGCGCAAGACCATAGCACCATCCGCAAAACGGGTCGTAGACGTAATGAAGCGTCGCTTGCTTGTTCATTTCTGTGTTCTCCAGATTCTCTGCGGCAGCCGCGCGGTGCACGCTGCCGCTGCGCTCACTATTAAATGGCATTGCCCATTTCCGCCTGCAATGCCTTTTCCATGATGGAAGGGGGCTGCGCCCCAGCGATGACGGTGTTGCCGATCCGCATCGAGGGCACGGAGCGGACCCCCTCGCGCAGCGCCTTCGCCTGCGCCGCCACGACCTCCGCTTCGCCGTCGGTGCCAGACAAGTGGTGCCGCACGGCTTGCGCATCGAATCCAGCCGATACGGCTAGCGGCACGAGTACATCGATCAGGCCGATGTGCTCCCCGCGGGAAAAGTACGCAGCGAATATGGCCTCAAACAGTGCCTCCACCATGGCTGCGTCGCCGGTCTGTTGGGCGAAAGCCATCAGCCGGTGCGCAAGCCGGGTATTGGGCGTGACCGTGATCAGGTCATAGTTGAAATCAAGCCCGGCGCGCCGCCCCATCATCGCCACCTCTGCGTCCATGGCCTGCGAACGGGCCCAGCTGCCGAACTTCGCAGTACGGTAGGCCTTGCGGTCGGCGCCTTCCACCGGCATGTCCGGGTTGAGTTCGTAGGGCACATAAGACATCGCGGGGGCGACCTCGGCCGGCACGCGCTCAATGGCGGCCTTCAGGTTGCGATGGCCGATCCAGCACCACGGGCAAATAAAGTCATAGGTGATCTGGGTGTCAACGGGTTTCATGACGGCTCCTTGCGTGAGTGATGCAGCCAGCGTAGACGGCGGGCCGCATCAGCGGAATGGCATGCCAGCGCAAACCTGCGTTGCCGGCGGCGCAACGCCAGGTTCGCGGGGCGAGTGCGCCCACCCCGTTGCCGCCCACGCAAAACTGCTTTGCCCCCGCCATGCATTCTCTGCGGGCCCGGACGCTTCTACGATGCAATGCATCCACTCGCACTCTGGAGCCACACATGGACACCAATGACGCATCCTCCGTCGGCCCGCGCAAGGCCCTGGTCATAGGCGGCTCGCTGGGCGGCCTGTTCGCGGCCACCGCGCTGCGCGCCGTGGGCTGGCAGGTCGACGTGTTCGAGCGTTCGGCATCGGACCTCGACAGCCGTGGCGGCGGCATTGTGTTGCAGCCGGAGGTACTGCGGGCGTTCTCGTTCGCCGGCATCGCCGCGCACGGAGCGCTAGGTGTGCGCTCGCACGACCGGCTGTTCCTGGATCAAGGCGGCGACGTGCTCCACCGCCAGCGCATGCCGCAGACACAGACCTCATGGAACACGCTGTATGCCACCCTGCTCGATCATTTTCCGGCAGCGCACTATCACCGCGGCGCGGCGCTCACTGCGATCGCGCAGAACGAACACGGCGTGCGCGCCACCTTCGCCGATGGACGCCAGGCGTGCGGCGAATTGCTGGTCGGTGCCGACGGCGCTGGCTCCACGGTGCGCAGTATCGTGCTGCCCGGCGTCGCCCCCAGCTATGCCGGCTATGTCGTCTGGCGTGGCCTGGTCGACGAAGGCCGCCTGCCTGAGGCGGCCAGGCCGCTGCTGCACGAGAACTTCGTGTTCCAGCAAGACCGCGACTCGATGATGCTGCAGTACATGGTGCCCGGCGCCGACGGCGCCACGGCGCCCGGACGACGCCGCTTCAACTGGCTGTGGTACCTGAAGGCCGAGCCCGGCGCGGCGCTCGATGCCGTGCTCACCGATCGCCACGGAAAACGCCGCAGCCATTCGATCCCACCGGGCTTGCTGTCGGCCGAGCAGGAGAAAGGGTTTCGCCAGACCGCCGCCGCGCGCGCCAACCCCGCGTTCCGCGCGCTGATCGATCACACCGATCAGATCTTCGTCCAGGCCATCCAGGACCTGCAGGTGCCTCGCATGGTGTTCGGCCGCGTACTGCTGACCGGCGATGCCGCCTTCATGCCCCGCCCCCATACCGCCGGCAGCACCGCCAAGGCCGCGGCCAATGCCGTGGCGCTGGCCAAAGCGCTCGACGACACGGCCGACCCGGACCAGGCGCTGCAACGCTGGCAGCAGGGCGAACTCGCGCAAGGCAAGCAGATGACCCAGTGGGGCATCGACATGGGTAACCGCATCATGGGAATCGCACTGCATTAAGGCACGGAGCCGTGCCGCGAAGAAGTGGCGCAGCCGGCATGCACTCCGCCAATCAGGGTAAGTACTCCCCTTTTCCGCTCTTGGCTGTTCCGTTCAGCCGCCCTACAATTTATCAAACGATCACTAATCGATCGATCAATAGCAAAGGCAACCATGACCATCCGCAAGCTCGCGCACTTCTCGATCCGCACCACGGACCTCGAGCAATCCTGCGCCTTCTACGAACGCATTCTCGGCTTCAGGCAAGGCTATCGCCCGCCCTTCGATTTCCCCGGCGCCTGGCTGTACATGGGCGGGGACGAGGGTGACTTTGGCACGGTGCACATCATCGGTGCCGACCCCGGCAACCCCGGCGGGCTGTCCGGCTACCTCGGCGACCGCGCACCCTTGGCGGCGGGCACCGGCGCCCTCGACCACATCGCGTTCCTGGCCACCGGCGTGGCGCAGATGTGGGCAAAGCTGGAAGCCGAAGGCATTCCGTGGCGCGACCGCACCGTCCCCAGCCTGGGCCTGCATCAGGTGTTCATCGAGGACCCATCCGGCGTCACCATCGAACTGAACTACCCCGCCGCCGAGGTGGCGGGCCTTGAAATCCCGGGCAACGGCGCGCGCGCACCCCACCCCGAAGTGGCAGGAGACTGACTATGACAACCCTATCGACACGGCCGAAGGCCATCATCGTGGGCGGCTCGCTGGGCGGGCTGTTCGCGGCAAACCTGCTCGCCCGCGGCGGGTGGGAAGTGGAGGTATGCGAGCGCGTTCCCGACGCCCTTGCCGGGCGCGGCGCGGGCATCGTCACGCATCCGGAATTGTTCGAGGCCCTGGCCGCCGCCGGGGTCGAGGTGGACGACGCCATCGGCGTGCAGGTGAAGTCCCGGCTGACGCTGGCCCAGGACGGCAGCGTGCTGTCGCAGCGTGAGCTGCCGCAAACGCTGACGGCATGGGGCAAGATGTATCACGTGCTGCGGTCCGCCTTCACCGGGGGTACCTACCGCACGGGCGCCAATGTGGTGTCGGTGCGCAGCGAGCCCGGCCGCGCCGTGGTGATGCTGGACGATGGCTCGATCCATCACGCCGATCTCGTCGTCGCCGCGGACGGTTTCCGCTCCGCGCTGCGCGAGTGCCTGTTGCCCGAGGCCAGGCTCCAGTACGCCGGCTACATCGCCTGGCGCGGCCTGGTGGACGAAACGAGCCTGAGCGAAGCCACGCGCGACATGCTGTTCGAGAAGTTCGCCTTCTGCCTGCCGCCGCGCGAGCAGATCCTCGGCTACCCGGTGGCGGGCCAGGGCAACAGCACCCGGGTTGGCGAGCGCCGCTACAACTTCGTGTGGTATCGCGCCACCAGCGAAGACGTGGACCTGCCCGACCTGCTGACCGACGCCAGCGGCAAGCGCTGGTCCGGCGGCATCCCGCCCGGGCTGATCCGCCCGGATGTGCTTGCTAGCATGGAAGAGGCCGCGCTGGCCAACCTGGCGCCCCAGTTCGGCGAGGTCGTGACCAAGGCCGCGCAGCCGCTGTTCCAGCCCATCTTCGACCTTGAGGTGCCGCACATGGCCTTCGGCCGCGTGGCGCTGCTCGGCGACGCCGCCTTCGTGGCGCGCCCGCACTGCGGCATGGGCGTGACCAAGGCCGCGGGCGACGCCATCTCGCTGGTCAAGGCCCTGCAAGCGCATGGCAGCGTCAGTGCCGCACTGGAAAGCTACAGCGCCGAGCGCGTGCAGGTGGGCGCGGCCATCGTCCAGCACGCGCGCCACCTCGGCGCCTATATGCAGGCGCAGCTCAAGAACGAGACCGACCGCCAGATGGCCGAGCGCTATCGCACGCCGGAAGCCGTGATGCGCGAGACGGCGGTCTCGACGCGCTTCTGAGCGCGCCGCCGCCCTCCCGCCAGACCAAACGCCCCCAATGGAGACAGCCTTGGAACACACCGCCCCCACCTTTGCCGCAGCCGCCCGCGAAAGCGCCGCGCCCGCTGCGCCCCCACCGAATCCCCTGCTCGCCGATCCGGCATTCCAGTCCCTGGTGCGCGCGCGGCGCAGGTTCGCGTGGGCCCTGACCGCCATCATGCTGGCGGTGTACTTCGGCTACATCCTCACGCTCGCCTTCCGGCCCGCGCTGCTGGGCCGCCAACTGACCCTGGGCCAGCCCATGAGCGTGGGCATTCCCGTCGGCTTCGGCATGTTCGCGCTGACCTTCCTGCTGGTTGCGGTGTACGTGCATCGCACCAACACCGTGTACGACCAGCGCATCGGCGAGCTCAAGCAAGGGGCAGCAAAATGAAACGATCCGCCATCTTCTCCATTTCCGCCACTGCCGCAACCCTGCTGCTTGCCGCCTCGCCCGCGTGCGCGGCACAAAGCTCGGTGGGCCAGGGCATGAACGTCATCGCCATCGCCATGTTCCTGATGTTCGTTGCCGCCACGCTCGTGGTCACGCGCTGGGCGGCCAGGAGCAACCACAGCGTGGCCGATCACTATGCCGCCGGCGGCAAGATCACCGCCCTGCAGAACGGCTGGGCGATTGCCGGCGACTACATGTCGGCGGCCTCCTTGCTGGGCATCTCCGCGCTGGTCTTCACCAGCGGCTACGACGGCCTGATCTACTCCATCGGCTTTCTCGCCAGCTGGCCGATCATCCTGTTCCTGATCGCCGAGCCGCTGCGCAACCTGGGCCGCTTCACGCTGGCGGACGTGGTCTCTTACCGCCTGCAGCAGCGCCCCATCCGCGCGTTCTCCGCGTCCAGTTCCATCGTCATCGTACTGCTGTACCTGGTGTCGCAGATGGTGGGGGCCGGCAAGCTGGTGGAGCTGTTGTTTGGCTTCAGCTACACGGCGGCGGTCGTGCTGGTCGGCGTGCTGATGGTGGTCTATGTGTTCTTCGGCGGCATGCTGGCTACCACCTGGATCCAGATCATCAAGGCGGTGCTGCTGCTTGCGGGCGCCGCTTTCATGGCGTTCATGGTCATGAGCCGCTTCGGCTTCAGCCTGAATGCGCTGTTCGCACAGGCCATCGAGGCCCACGGCAAGCACGCGGCCATCATGCGCCCGGGCGGCCTGGTCTCCGATCCCGTCTCGGCGGTATCGCTCGGCCTGGCGCTGATCTTCGGCACTGCCGGCCTGCCGCATATCCTGATGCGCTTCTTCACCGTCGGCGACGTCAAGGCGGCACGCAAGAGCATCCTGTATGCCACCGGCATCGTCGGCATCGGCTACGCGCTGATCATCATCATCGGCTTCGGCACCATCGCGCTGGTGGCCAGCGATCCGGCCTACCACACGCCTGCCGGCACAGTGATCGGCGGCGTCAACATGGTGGCCGTGCACCTGGCCCATGCCGTTGGCGGCAACCTCTTTCTCGGCTTCATCTGCGCGGTGGCGTTCTCGACCATCCTGGCCGTGGTGGCGGGGCTGACGCTGGCAGGTTCCTCGGCCATCTCGCACGACCTCTATGCCAAGGTCCTGCGCCAGGGCAACGCCACCGACAAGGAGGAGATGCGCGTCTCCCGGATGACCACGCTCGTGCTGGGCGTACTGTCCATCCTGCTGGGCATCCTGTTCGAGAAGCAGACCATTGCCTTTATCGTCAGCCTGACCTTTTCGATCGCCGCCAGCTCGAATTTCCCGGTGCTGCTGCTGTCGATCTACTGGCGCGGACTGACCACGCGGGGCGCTGTGGTGGGCGGCTCTCTTGGTCTGCTGACCGCAGTGGTGCTGACGGTGCTGAGCCCGACCGTATGGGTGCAGGTGCTCGGCCATGCGAGCGCCATCTACCCCTACGAATATCCGGCGCTGTTCTCCATGCTGGCGGCCTTTGCCGGCATTTACGTCTTCTCGGTCACCGACCGGTCCGCGCGCGGCGCGCGCGAACGCGGCGCCTTCAACAATCAGCTGGTCGATTGCGAGCTCGGCCTGGTCAAGCCGCAGTAGGTCCCGTGTCCTGTGCTGCCGGCCACAGTGCCGGCAGCCCGGCCAGCGCCTCACAATTTATCACCCGATTGGTACAATGCCGCAAACGCTCCGCACGGGACGTGCCTGTCACAGGTGAACGAATGAAACGAGACGCAACGCCGCCGGAGACCCCTGCCCCGGCCAAGACCGCAAAACGGCTGCTCCCCGAAGAGCGGGAGCAGCAGATCGTGCAGAAGGCCATCGAGCACTTCACGCGCAACGGATTCTCCGGCAGCACGCGCGATCTCGCCAAGCAGATTGGCGTCACCCAGCCCTTGCTGTACCGCTACTTCTCCAGCAAGGAGGCGCTGATCGACCGGGTCTACAGCGAAGTGTTCCAATGGCGGCCCGACTGGGAACGCCAGATCGCCGATCGCGCCACGCCGCTGACCGAACGGCTGTATGCGTTCTACCTCGACTACGCCTCCGTGATCCTGCGCGAGGAATGGATCCGGGTCTTCATCTTTGCCGGCCTCACGCGCGAAGGCATCAACAACAAGTACCTCAACAAGCTGCGCAGCAAGGTCTTCCTGCCCGTGCTGGCCGAGGTGCGCGCCGCGTACGGCATCCCGGAGCCGCGCAACGCGGCCGAGCTGGAGGCCGAGGTCGAGATGATCTGGGGCCTGCACGCGGCCATCTTCTATCTCGGCGTGCGCAAATGGGTCTATGGCCTCAAGGTGCCCGCGGACATCGGCGCCGTGATCCGCCGCAAGGTGGACATGTTCCTCCACGGCGCGCCTGCCGTCATGCGTTCCCTGCGCGCGCCCGACAAGCCCGGCAACTGAGCCCCCGCAGGGATAGACGGCACCCTTACCGCTGGAGTCTTACCTATGGACAAGCTGCTGGCATTGAAGCTGTTCGTCGAGACAGTCGACGCCAAGGGGTTCTCCTCCGCCGCGCGCCGGGTCAACCTGGCCACGTCATCGGTGACCCGCATGATGGATGGCCTGGAGGAGGAGCTGGGGACCGTGCTGCTGAACCGGTCGACGCGGCAGGTGACGGTGTCCGAAGCCGGCGCCGCCTATTACCAGCGGGCGCGCAAGATCCTCGACGCGGTGGCGGAAGCCGACGCGCTGATCGCCGACCGTGGCGATACACCGGTGGGCCAGCTTCGCGTGTCGCTGCCGGTGGCGTTCGGGCGCCGCTGCATCGCGCCGTTCCTCGGCGGCCTGATCGCGCAGTATCCGAAACTGGAACTGGAAGTCACGCTGACCGACGAGATCGTCGACCTGCTCGGCGAACGCATGGATCTATCCATCCGCCTGGGCAGCGCCGCGTCGCTTGACGAAGTGGTGGCGCGTCAGATCGGCACGTTCCGGCGCAGGGTGGTGGCAAGTCCGGGCTATCTGCAGCAGCGCGGCATCCCCGCCGCGCCGGCGGAGCTGGCCGGGCACGCGTGCCTGCGTTTCACGTACGGCGCGGGCCAGCAGATGTGGACCTTGCTGCGCGGCACCGAAGAAATCCAGGTGCCCGTTCCGGGCACCTTCAAGAGCAACAACGCCGAAGTGCTGCGCGAACTGGCGCTGGCCGACGCAGGCATCGCCCTGCTGCCCGACTGGCTGGTCGACGACGACATCCAGAGCGGGCGGCTGACCGCCCTCCTGGAAGACTGGACGGTCAACCCCAACCGCGCCAGTTCGGCCATCACCGCGCTCTACCTGCCGAACCAGCGCGGCTCGCGGCGCATCGCCGCCTTCCTCGACTTTCTCTCGCGGATTCCCGGGCCGACCGGCCGGCACGAAGCGGGCGGCTGACGCCCTCCCCCCGTTCCCTTTTCCCCCTTGCCGCCAGCGCAACGCAACGTTGCGCGGTGGCCCGATTCTCCGGCGACGGGTTAGCACCTAACCTTCAGGTCATCTCGTTTCGAGACGGCCAGCGGCGCGAAGGCAAGCCTGCTGCCACCGACCGACCCATCGCACCTGACGGAGAACCACCGTGACCCACCATCTCTTCACCCCCGTTCGCCTCGGCAACCATACCCTGGCGCATCGCATTGCCATGGCGCCGCTGACACGCTCGCGCGCCGGCCAGCCCGGCAACGTGCCCACCGACATGAATGTCGAGTACTACCGGCAGCGTGCCAGCGCGGCGCTGATCGTCACCGAAGCCACGCAGATCTCGCAGCAGGGACAGGGCTACGCCTGGACACCGGGCATCCATAGCGCGGCGCAAATCCAGGGATGGCAGGCGGTCAGCGACGCCGTGCATGGGCAAGGCGGCATCATCTTCATGCAACTGTGGCACGTCGGCCGCGTTTCGCACCCGGTGTTCCAGCCCGGCGGCGCGCTGCCAGTGGCACCCAGCGCCCTGCCCGTCCCCGGCAAGACCTTCATCATCGATGCGCATGGCAACGGCGCCTGGAGCGACGTGCCCGTGCCGCAGGCGCTGACCCTCGACGGCATCCGCGATATCGTGTCCGACTACCGGCACGCCGCCCGCAACGCCATGGCTGCCGGCATGGACGGCGTGGAGATCCACGCCGGCAACGGCTACCTGCTCGACCAGTTCATCAACTCCAACAGCAACCAGCGCGACGACGCCTACGGTGGCAGCATCGAGAACCGGGCACGGCTGCTGCTGGAGGTGGTGGACGCGATCGCGGCGGAGGTCGGGCCCGCGCGCGTTGCCGTGCGGCTGACGCCCATGGGGCGCTTCATGGGCATGGGAGATGCATCGCCTGAAGAAACCTTCGGCTACATCGTGCGCCAGCTCGACACCCGGGGCCTGGCCTACCTGCACCTGGTCGAGCCGGCCATGGTCGGCACCGTCAAGGAGGAGCACGCCGATCCCCGCTGGGATGCGATCATCCAGCAACTGCGCGCGGCCTACCGCGGCGTGTTGATGCTGGCGGGCGGCTACGGCCGCGACACCGCCGAGCACGCGCTCGCCAGCGGCCGTGCCGACATCATCGCCTTCGGCCGCCCGTTCATCGCCAATCCCGACCTGCCCGCCCGGCTGCGGGGCGGCCTGCCCTTGAACACGCCCGATGCCACGTCCTTCTTCGGCGGCGGTGCCGGAGGCTACACCGACTATCCGGCCGCGGCGTGAATGCGGATGGCCGACAAGCGATCGGCGTGCCCGGCAAGCCGCGCGGTCAATATCCGCCCGGGCACCTGGCTTACGGCCCCGGCCACACACGTCGCCGGATCGCGCGGCCGCCTGCGCCAGGCGCGCCGGCACACCACCCTCTCATACCTTGGTTTGAGCGTCACAGACCACTGGTCTGATTGTTGCCGGTCAACACGGCTCCTACCATGCGAGTTGAGCCGTGCCTTCCCACCGCTGCCAAAAGTCCCGATGCATGGAATGCGCGCCGCGGGTCTTTATCGATACAAGGATTCCCGCAATGAACCGGCATCTACTCCCGGCAGGCCAGGCATGAAACGCCGGCCCATCCTTCTCGCGGCGGCAGGGGCGGCGGCTGTTGCCCTGGTGGCCGCCGCCGGCATCATGTGGGAGCCGGCCATCGCGCCGATCCCCGCGCCCGCTTCCTTCGACCGGGCGCTGACGCTGGAGGGCGCCCGCGTGGTCGCGCTCGGCGACTGCGCGGTGTGCCATACGGCCAAGGGCGGCCAGCCCTTCGCCGGCGGCCTGCCGCTGGTCACGCCGTTCGGCACCATCTACTCGACCAACATCACGCCCGATGCGCAAACCGGCATCGGCAACTGGTCGCTGGACGCCTTCACGCGCGCCATGCGGCGCGGTATCGCGCGCGACGGCCACCAGCTCTATCCGGCGTTTCCGTACATTCACTTCACCAGGATGTCGGACCGCGAGATCGAGGCGGCCTACGCCTACCTGATGCGGCGCGAGCCCGTGACTGCCAGGCCGCCCGCCAACGCACTGATCTTCCCGCTCAACTTCCGGCCCCTGGTCGCCTTCTGGAACGTGCTGTTCCTGCGGCCCGGCGAAGCGCAGCGCGATCCCGCGCAGGACGAAGCCTGGAACCGCGGCCGCCTGCTGGTGGACGGGCTTGGCCACTGCGCCGCCTGCCACTCGCCGCTCAATGCGATCGGCGGGGAAAAACCGGGCCGCGCCTTCGACGGCGGCGTGGTGGACAACTGGGAAGCGCCGCCGCTGAACCGCCTGGCGAGCGGGCCAGCGCCCTGGACCAAGGCGCAGCTAAGCACCTACCTGCGCACCGGCATCTCCGCGGCGCATGGCGCTGCAGCCGGGCCGATGCTGCCGGTCACGCTCGAACTGGCCACCGTGCCAGAGGCGGACGTCGATGCCATTGCGAGCTATCTGATGTCGCTGCACGAGCCGGCACCCGCGCCCGCCGTGGTGCCGGTCTCGGCGGCCGTGACCGACCAGTCCGCCATCGCGCGCGGCGCGACGCTCTTCACCGGGGCGTGCGCCGCCTGCCATGGCCCCGGTTCGCCAATGCAGAGCGCGGGTGCCCGCCCCAGCCTCGCCACCAGTTCCGCGGTCAACGCGAGCACGCCGCGCAACGCCATCCAGATGATGCTGCAAGGCGTGGCGTGGAACGGCGAGGACGCGATGCACTACATGCCTGCGTTCGCACAGGCCTTCGACGACCAGCAGCTTGCCGACCTGGCGGCCTACCTGCGCGCCACCTACACCCGGCAGCCGCCGTGGACCGGCGTGCAGGACACCGTAGCTAACCTCAGGAAAGGGGACGAATCGAGATGATCAAGCTCACCGTCAACGGCGCCAGCCACGCGCTGGACATCGATCCGTCCACGCCACTGCTCTACGCCCTGCGCGGCGAGTTGCACCTGCACGGCGCCAAGTTCGGCTGCGGCCTGGGCCAATGCGGCGCCTGCACCGTCATCGTCGGCGACCGCCCCGTGTTTTCATGCCTGATGCCGGTGGCATCGGTCGGCGCCCGGCCGGTGCGCACCATCGAGAGCCTGGGCACCGCCGATAAGCCGGGTCCCTTGCAGAAAGCGTTCATCGACCACCAGGCGGCGCAGTGCGGTTATTGCATCGCCGGCATGATCATGCGTGCGCAGGCTCTGCTGGAGGTCAACGCGCACCCCACCGAGGCCGAGCTGCGCGCGCATATGGAGCCCAACCTGTGCCGGTGCGGCACCCATATGCGCATTCTGGCGGCCATCCGCGCCGTGGCCGGCATGCCCAGCGCCGTGCGCCCGGGCGGGGTCAAGGGCGAGGGCAGCAAGGAGGGGACGCGATGAGCGGCCATGACGACCCCATCGACCTGGGCCGCCGCGCCATCCTGGTCTCGGGCTCGCTGGTGGTGGGCTTCACGCTGCTGCCAGGCCGCAAGGCCATGGCGCAAATGGTGCTGGCCGACGAGGGTGCCGCCGTGCAGGTCGCGCGGCAGTACGGAGCATTGGCGGGCAGCCTGAAGACCAACCCCTATCTCGACGCCTGGATCAGGATCGCCCCCGACAACCAGGTCACGGTGTACACCGGCAAGGTCGAGCTGGGCACCGGTGTGCGCACCGCGCTGCTGCAGGTGGCGGCGGAGGAACTGCAGATGGCGCCCGCGCTGATCACCTTCCTGAGCGCCGATACCGGCCGTTCGCCGGACGAAGGGCTGACCGCCGGCAGCCACACCATGGCCGACAGCGGCAGCGCCCTGCTCAACGCGGCGGCCCAGGTGCGCGGGCTGCTGACCGACGCCGCCGCGCGGCAGCTGCGTGTCGATGCGGCATCGCTGTCGGTCGGCAATGCGCGCATCACGGCCCCCGACGGGCGCTCGCTGTCGTTCGGCGAACTGCTGCCCGCGGTGAACCTGCACCGCACGGCAACACCCGCCTCGCCGCTGCGCGACCCCAAGTCGTTCTCCGTGATCGGCACGCCGATGCCCCGGCTGGACATTCCCGGCAAGGTCACCGGCAAGCCGAGCTATGTCCAGGACCTGGCCATGCCGGGCATGGTGCATGCGCGCGTGGTACTGCCGCCGGCCTATGAGGCCGCGCTGCTGTCGGTCGACGAGACCACCGTCAAGTCCATGCCCGGCGTGATCGCCGTCGTGCGCGACGGCAACCTGCTCGCCGTGGTGGCCGCGGGGGAATGGCAGGCGGTACTGGCTCAGCGCGCGCTCAGCGCCGCCTGCCGCTGGAGCAAGGGGCGCGCGCTGCCCCGCCCCGCCGACGTGATCGCGCAGCTCAAGCCACTCTCCACGCAGCACATCGAGATCGCCAACACACGGGGCGCAGTGCCGGCAGGCGCCAGGACGCTGGCCGCCAGCTATTCCAAGCACTACCTGATGCACGGATCGATCGGCCCCTCGTGCGCCGTCGCGCAGTTGCAGGACGGCGTGCTGACCGTATGGACCCACTCCCAGGGTGTCTACCCGCTGCGCGACGGCCTGGCCGAGATGCTGTCGATGCCCAAGGACAAGCTGCGCTGCATCCACGTGGAAGGCTCGGGCTGCTACGGGCACAACGGCGCCGACGACGCCGCCGCACATGCCGCCTATCTGGCCCGCGCCCTGCCGGGAAAGCCGGTGCGCGTGCAATGGATGCGTGACCAGGAGAACCTGTGGGACCACTTCACGCCGGCCATGGCCACCGAGGTCAAGGCCTCGCTCGATGCCAGCGGCCATATCGTCGACTGGAACTACGCGCTGTGGAGCAGCTCGCATAACGAGCGCGTGATCAACGCGGGCCGGCTGCTGCCCGCCACCCAGCTGGCCAGGCCCTTCGTCCCCGCGCCCTCGGCCCCGATGGTGCAGCCCGAAGGCGGCGGCGACCGTAACGCGATTCCGCTCTACAAGCTCCCGGCCTCGCACATCGTCAACCACTTCTCGCCGACCATGCCGCTGCGCACCTCGGCGATGCGCTCGCTGGGCGCGCACATGAACGTCTTCTCGATCGAGAGCTTCATGGACGAACTGGCCGCCGCGGCCAACACCGACCCCGTGGCGTTCCGGCTGCGGCATCTGGAAGACCTGCGCGCGCGCGACGTGATCCAGCTTGCGGCCGCCAGGTTCGGCTGGCCCCGGCGCGGCCGCAAGCCCGGCCACGGCGTCGGCTTCGCGTTCGCCAGGTACAAGAACCTGATGGGCTATATGGCGATCGCGCTGGAGATCTCGGTGGTGCGCGACACGGGACTGGTACGCCTGGAGCATGCGGAGGTGGCCGTCGACTGCGGGCAGATCGTCAATCCGGATGGCGTGCGCAACCAGATCGAGGGCGGCGTCCTGCAGGCCGCGAGCTGGACGCTGTACGAGCAGCTGCGCTTCGATACCAGCGGCATCGGTAGCTTCGATTGGAGTGCCTATCCGATCATGCGCTTCTCCGCCGTGCCCACCACCGTCAACGTGCACCTGATCGACCGCCCCGGCACGCCCTTCCTCGGCGTGGCCGAAGCAGCCATGGGGCCCACGGCGGGCGCCATCGGCAATGCCCTGTTCGACGCCACCGGCAAGCGGCTGCGCGACATGCCGCTGGGCGGCGAGCGGCTGCGCAGGGAAATCGCGCCGTAGCGCGCAGCGTGCCATGACCCGGGCGCTGACCGGCGCCCGGCCCCTGAACCTTCAACGCCATGACCATCATGCCCATCGTGCCCACCATGCCCACGTCCAGACCTTACCGCGCCATCGTGATCGGCGGCTCGCTCGGCGGGCTCTTTACCGCCATCTGCCTGCGCGCCATCGGCTGGGAGGTCGATGTCTTCGAGCGCTCGCCGCAGCAGCTCGACAGCCGCGGCGGCGGGCTAGTGCTGCAGCCCAGCGTGCTCGACGCGCTGGCCTTCGCCGGGGTCGCGCACCCGCCAGAGTTCGGCGTGCCGTCGAAGGACCGCATCTTCCTGGACCGCGCGGGTGTAGTTCGCCGCATCGACATGCCGCAGACGCAAATCGCCTGGAACGGACTCTATGCCCTGATGAAAGGCGCGCTTGATCCGCGCATGATCCATGCCGGCGAGGAACTGGTCACGCTGGCCCGCGAGGCCGATCATGTGACGGCCCGCTTTGCCTCCGGCCGCACCGAGCGCGCGGATCTGCTGGTCGGCGCCGACGGACCGCTGTCCACGGTGCGGCAGCAACTGCTGCCCGGCGATGCGCCCGCCTATGCTGGCTATGTCGCCTGGCGCGGCGTGCTGCCCGAGGCAGCGCTGGGCGAGCAGGCCAGGTCGCTGCTGGTCGATGCCTTCGCCTTCCAGGACGGGCCGGGACACCAGATGCTGACCTACCTGATTCCCGGCGAGGACGGATCGGCCCGGCGCAACGAACGGCGCCTGAACTGGGTCTGGTACCGCGCGCTGCCGGCGGGAGAGCCGCTGGCGGCCGTGCTGCTGGACCGCCATGGCCGCCAGCACACGCACTCACTGCCCCCGGGCGCGGTCAAGGATGCCGATGCCCAGGCGCTGCGGCTTGCCGCGGCGGACAGCCTCGCGCCCGTGTTCGCGGCACTGGTCGTATCGACCCCCGATCCTTTCCTGCAGCTGATCCAGGATTACGCGGCGCCGCGCATGCGCTTTGGCCGCGCCATGCTGCTAGGCGATGCCGCTTTTGTGGCACGTCCGCATACCGGCGCGGGCGCGGGCAAGGCGGCAGCCAATGCCGTAGCCCTGGCGCGCGCGCTGCAGGCCGGCGGGGAGCGTATCGACGATGCACTCGCGCTGTGGGATCGAAGCCAGTGGGCCGAGGACAAGCGCCTGGCCCAGTGGGGCATCTCGCTCGGCCGGCGCATCATGGGCGTGATGCAGCCTGGCTGACCGGCGCCGCAGCGCGGTTCCGCGTGCAGGGAGCGGTACGATCGATTCGTGCGCGGTCGATGGCCCGGTCCTTGACGCTAACGCTGCGCAAGATCTCTCGCTTGCCATAGACGCCAATGCGGTCCATCGGCACGCGCTTGCGCAGGTAGTAGATGCCGTCTCGGCGGGCGAGGTACATGCTGGCTCCCGGTCGGCCTGTGTCAGGTACACATGCGGGGGCAGCAGTGGAATGGGGAGCAGTGAAACGGGACGCACAAAAAACAAAACCCCGGAAGACCGCAATCTTCCGGGGTTCCGCCGCCAATACGATGTAGTGGCGGAGACGGAGGGATTCGGTCTACCCTAGTGTTTATGCGGGTTTCGGGGCAGGTACACATGTCGCGCGCCAGCCGCGAGTGTACTACTAAATGAAGAAAGCTAGTCCATCCCAATGGCTTTGCGTGCGATGTCAGACGCCAACTCCCGTCCTTCCTTGGAGGTGGCGACCCCGCGCAATAGTGTCCAGAGTTTGCTTCCCGCTGAGCGATACCACGTCCCCTTCGGGAAATAACTGAGTTCGTCTTTGAGTCGTTCGACTTCCTGCACAAGCTCGTCAAGCTGCTTCTGAGTTATCTCATCCCGCTGCCGGAATCGGGCTAGATCTTCAATCACCGCATCCAGCTTCTGTTGCATTGCAGCAGCTTCGTCGACGGTGAAAGGTTCGGCGGGGTTCTCTACGTGCGATTTTAAGTGCGCCTCAAGCCTCTTTTGCAGTTCTTCAATTTCGCCCATCACGGGTAGCGAGGCCCTTAATTCCGCGTAGATGTTTCGCGTCCAGCCCGTTATGTGCTTCGGTACGCCCGCAAGACTGTCCAGGGCGACGAGATCGGTCTCCTTGTGGGCGCCAGGAGACATCCTGAGAAGCAGCCGACTACCGTCATCGACTGCGAGTTCAAACGCCTTCTGCGGGAGGAAGGTAATCCGAAGCAGATTGGTGCCCCCGGTCCCAACGGATACGTCAAAGTCTGCAAGTGTGAAGCGGCCTGCTACAAGCGCAGCATAAATCTCGGCCATGAACGTCTTTCGCAACATAAGCTCCCCCTAGTCTCAAGCGTTTCGGTGCCGCACGATGCCAAAGTGTAACTATCGTCACGTAGCCTATGCAAGGCTGGATCACCTTTATCGGGCAGATGGCGGGTGCCATAATTCGCCTGTCCACACCTGTCTTCTTGAGTCGGTTGGGCAGAGTTCAGCACTGAGGAACGGCACGTAAGCGCCCAGTACCGCAAACCTGTAACAGGAGAACGGTATGGGCACCATCATTCGGCGGCGCAGTAAGGGCGACGTGGTCACATTCCAGGCCAAGATTCGCCTCGCGGGCGTTCCAATCGCCTCCAGCACTTTCCCTAGCCGCGACGAGGCCAAATCGTGGATACTGTCCACGGAGCCGGAGTTAAAGGCGCGCTCGCGGGCAGCCGCGAGAGAACAGGCACACGCGAAACGAGTCGCGGAGTTCAAGGAGCGCCCGCGCATCGTGGCTGACCTACTCCACCGCAACCTCCGTGAGGAGACTATCCACAAGAAGGGAGCGGAGGCCGAGGTCAATCACACGCGCAGCATCCTGAAGTACCCGCTCGCCCGCGTCCACCTTGAGAACCTGACTCGTCTGGACATCAAAGAATGGACAGAACAGCGGCTTCAGCACGTCGCGCCAAGCACGGTCAACCGAGAACTGAACATCCTCAACGCGGTGTTTAAGCTGGCCGTCTATGAGTGGGATGTGGCCCTCTGCAAGAGCGTCCTGACTTCCGTTCGCCGCCCCAAGAACCCACCGGGGCGCGTGCGCCGACTATCTCCGCCCGAGGAGGCAGCCCTGCGGCGGGCAGGCGAGGAGACGCGAAACCCCTACATCGTTTCGATCTTAGACTTGGCGCTAGAGACTGCCATGCGCCGTAGCGAGATACTCGACCTCCGATGGAATCGCGTCAGCCTCGCCCATCGGTCAATCCAGCTCATTGCAACGAAGAACGGCACGCCGCGCGGCGTGCCTCTGTCCAGGCGCGCGATGGAAGTGCTCATCGCTCTGAGGCGAGTCGCAGCCCACGAACTCGGCGGCGCTGGAGAACTCGATTCCGGTCCCGTCTTCCCAGGCCTCACGGTAAACGCATTCAAACTCGCGTTCACACGCATGGTGAAGCGCGCCGGGCTGGAGAACTTCCGGTTCCACGATCTGCGCCACGAGGCTACCAGCCGGCTTTTCGAGAAGGGGCTGTCACAAATGGAAGTGGCGACAATCACGGGCCACAAGGACATACGAATGCTGGCTCGGTACACGCACCTGCAAGTCAAGGACTTGGCGGCGAAGCTGGACATCTAATGCAGATGGCGCGCGGATGCGCGGGCGCTGTGCCCCGCTTGCTCTTACGCTTACGGCGGGACACTCGAACGCAACATGCGCTGGGGAGACAGGGGCCACAGCAAATGCGATGCCGCAGCCCTTAGTTCGATAGCCCCTCCCCGTGCGCCCGGGTGGCCTCGCTCGCCGCCCATCACTACTGCCTTACGCAGCCACGGCGAAAAAGTCTGCATTGGCGGCATCCTGTGCGCCGGCACCGAAGGCGTTTCCTTTCCTGCCATTCTCCTCAGGGGTGATGTACTGGAGGTTCCACGAGACGTGCAGCCCGGACACGAACTCGCCGTTCAGCGGCACAGCGTGGTCAACTTGCATCCCCTCCGGGCATGCGGCGTAGAACGCCTCACACGCTTTGCGGTCGTAGGCCGCAGGCAGCGGACGACCCATCCGGACCTCAATCCGATGGACAGTGGTCCGATCGCGTTCGGCCCCTCTATTGGCGTCCCGATACTGCGCAGATTTCTCCCGGTATTTATCCGAGGCATCGCGCATCCGCTTGCAGTCAACGCAGGCAGCGCTGCTAGTGAACCGCTTGGACGTGTGGCCGTGCTTGCACGGCTTCCCCGTGAAGAAATGAGTCAAGGCGCGCGCGCGTGCCGAGGCGCGGGTGACCAATTCAGTCTCGTCATACATCGCCGATGTGTCCTCCCATGTGATTACACCTGTTGCGGGATAGTGCTTACCAGCAGAGCCTTGGCCTTCCGCTCCAGTCGTTTCCGCCCGGCCCAACTTAGTAGCCCGCCCGTTAGCTTCTCCACCACACGACGGTAGTGGCCCACTGCGTTGCTGTGGCGCTGAATGGCGCGGAAGTGCTCTCGCTCTGTGCTGTCACTCTCAAGCGTGTGTGTGGTGTGGTTCATTGTCTCCTCGTCAATCGATGTACCATCCAGCGCGGCGCAGTACCTCCACAAGTGCCGGGTACTGGTGCATAAGCTGGAGAAGTCCGGATAGATGAATCGCCCGCAAGTCGGGGCATTGAAGGGACGGGCGACTGGAGATTGTCCCGTCGCCCGTCCGGATGCTCATGGGCGGTGATGTCGCCCACGGCAATGCTGTTGTACTCGCCGGCTCCGGTCTGCGACTCGCCCTCAGACTACGAATTTACTTTCGTCTCACGAGGCGTAGACGTTACTCGTCGTTGTTGAGTGCGTTGCTAATCGCCGTGCCGAAGACGGTGTTCGCCCCGGGAACCATGCGGAGGGATTGGCGGAACTGCTTCTGCCAGTCCACCGGGTCGGTGCCAAAAACGGCCTTCCCTGCCCCGGAGGTCAGCGCGGCCACGCCGCCCGTCAGGCTCGACAGGTAGCCCAGCGCGGCAACAGGAGACGAGCCACCGTACAATTGCCCGTTCATCACGAGATTGGCGAAGTCCAGGCCGTCAGCGGCCATACCACTCATGTTGAACATGACCATGACACCCTGCATACCCTTCATGCCGGTGAAGTTGTCCTCGACGTACTTGTCGCGCTGGTTAGCGGACATCCCGAGGGTGTTCACTTCCAGCTTGGCCCGGTACAGCGCGGCGGCAAGGCCGAGGCCCACCACTGCACCCATCGCGGAGTTGCTGTCAGCGATGAAGGCGTTGCGCATGGTCTGCTTCTCAGCAGCCAAGAAGCCGAAGCGGCGGAACTGGCCGATCACCCGGCCCACCGTCGTCTCGGACACCCAGCGAGGGGCCTCGCCCACGTAGCTGCGCTGGAGCGCCTGCCCTGCCGACCGCTGGATGGCGGCCACGAGGTCGTCGGCGGCGGTCGCGTCCCACTTCTCCCACTGGATAGCCTCGCCGGCCTTGCGGCCAGCTTCGTGCGTGTCCAGTTGCTCCTTGATGCGCGCGACGCGCTCGGCGTTCAGACCCATGTCCTCCATACGGGCGACACTGATACCCTTCCCCGTACGGATGGCCGTAATTACATCGTCAGCCAGGACCGGCACGAGGCCGTTGTGCAGCATCTTCGAGACTGCGTGCATACCCGACAGGTGGCCCACCACCGAGGCGGCAGACTGCCCTGCCTGGCTCCAGAACGAACCCTCCGACAGACCGCCAGCGGCGGACGCGTGGATGGAGTCCGAGGTCTGGTTGAACAGTCGCGGATCATGCACCAGCGCGCCCGGGGCGAACTTGCGCAGTGACGCCACCAGGGCGGTGTCCTTGGCGAAGCCCTTGCCCAGCGCCCGGAACATGCCGGATACGCCCGTGGCCGTGGCGATGCCTGCGGCGTCTGCCAGGGCGTTGAAGCCCAGCTTACCCATCATGGAGGCGTACGCGCCCTGCGACATCAGCTTGGCCGCTCCGAACTCGTCACCACTCAAGTCGCCCGTCAGGCTGCGCACGAGGAAGTCGATGTTGCCGAGGTCCTCGGGCGTCGCGCCATCGTGGAACAGCGCATCCTTCATGGCGTCGATCTGCGCGTTGTCGGCCAGTCCGCGACGGGCCAGCGCAATCTGCCCGCCGAAGCGTTGCGAGTTCGAGTCCACCATGCGCCCGATGTCCGAGTCCACGTAGTCCAGCAGGCGTACGCCGTTGTGCTCGGACAGGAGGTCGAATTCCGTGCGGGTGCGGTCGTTCTTGATTTCGTTGATCCGCTTCTTGAACTCGTCGGCCAGTGCGCCCGTCACCTTCTCGCCACGGAACTCGTCCAGCAGAAGCTGTTCAGAGATTTTGGCGAGGTGGTTGTCCGTATGCTGGATGCGGGACTTCGGGTCGCGGCGCACTTGGTCAATGTAGTTGCCGATCAGGTGCTCCACCTTGGCCTCAAGCTGGGTTCGCAGCGCGATGATTTCAGACGGGTCGGCGGCCTTCTGTGCAGCTTCACGCAGGGCCGGCTCCACGACCTTCGCGGTGTACTGGTCGCGGAACAGTTGCTTCATGGAGTTGAACTTCTCCGGCGTCTCGTTGTACGCGGCGTGGATGGCCTGCCAGTCCCAGCGGTACGGCATGTGGCCTTGGAAACCCTTGCCGCCGAGGGCCTTGCCGATAGGCTCGCCGGCAGCCTTCGAGGCTTCAAGGATGTTCCCCCAAAAGCCGTCGAGGTGCTTGCCAAGCAGGACCACGTTCTTGTCGTACGCGCCTTCGTCGAACGGCGTCCCCTCCAGGCGGGCCTTGCGGGCGGCGAGGCGGTACTCAGCCACCTGCTTACCGATGCGCTTCTCCGCTGCGCCGCTGTAGCCTACCCGGTACAGCAGTAGCTCCTTACCCGACAGCAGGCCCGGGACCACGCGCTTGTACACCTCGATGAACGGCTGGCGGAAGCCGTGCTTCAGTCGCTCGCTGTCCATCGCTGCGGAGTCCGCGTGCTGGCGGTTCAGGCCGCTCGGGTCTTCGGCCAGCATGGACGCAACCATGCGCACGCCCTTGGACGTGCTGCGGGCCAGCGTGTTGCCGACCGAGTCCAGAATCGCACCGACCTTGCCTAGAGTCTTCTGGTGGATCGGGCTGTTGTACCAAGCCTCGGCGCGCTTCGCCGCGATGCCCTTCACTTCTTGGTGTTCCGCGATGGCTTGGGTCCACAGGCGGGTGCGCTCGTTCTGCACGAGGTCGTCCCGGGTCGGGGCGTCCTGACGGATGGAGAAGTCCGCACCGTCTGCGCGCTTGATGGTCGCGTTCAGCGGGGCGTCCATAATCTGGTCGGTGATGCCCATCGCCTTCGCCAGCGCGGAGGCTTCCGACACGTCCAGGCCCAGCAGCTTACGCACGGAGTCGAACAGCTTGCTCAGGACGGACTCGCCCTTCACCCTCAGTTCGGTCATGTGCTGCAGGAACTCGGTCTTGCCGCTGTACAGGCCGGCAATGAACTCGTCGGCGTTGGACAGGTAGTAGCGCGTCATGTGGTCGTCACCCTCGTACGCTGCACGAGCTACGGCACGGAGTTCCTCCAGTTGCTTCACCAGCTTGCCGTGCGCCGTGTCCGGCTTGGCTCGCCCATACTGCACCTTAGCTACGGTGAGCGCGTGTGCGGCCTCGTGCAGCACGGTGTAGTCGGTCGCGTCTGCACGGACTTCGATTTTGTGCTCCACCGGGTAATACAGACCCTTCGCACCGCGCATGCTCTCCTCATCGGTGCGGGTGAATGCCACGTCGTCCTTGAGTGCAGAGCGCAGGCGGTTCGCCAGTGCTGCGGCCAGTTCGTCGGTACCCGATGCGATGCGGTCCAGTTCGGCGCGGACCCCTTGGCCTGCGTGCTGAATCTCGTTGTTCACCTGCTTGCCGGTTGCGTCGAACTCGGCGTGCGCCGTAGCCGGCGTACGTGCGGGCAGGTCCACCACGTTCGCCTGCGAGCCATCGTTGGCGGCACGGCGGCGGAGGTCGCCAACCTTGTCCGTGCTACTCGACATCATGGCTTCCTCGTCCCGGACGGCGGCCAGCATGCGCTGCTCGTCCATCTTGTGCCAGTCATTGGCTGCGGAATCGTGGCTGCCGGCCACCTTCTCGGTGCCGCCCTGGCGCATCCCCTCGCGGTCAACTACCGATGTCAGCATCGGCTGGCCGGTCTTGATCGGGCTTTCCGGGTCGAAGCCGGCCAGGGGATTCTTCGCGGACACGTCGTCCAGCGAGTGGCCGATCAGGCCATCTCCTGCCAGCGGGTCGCGCTGCGCCGGGTCCACCGGGTCGCGCATGGTGCGCTCGGCTACGCCTTGCAGGTTCGCACCGGCAGCGCGCTCCGAGGCGTCCGGCATGTGGTTGCCACGCGGGACAAACAGGCGACCCGTACCACCGAGGGCAGCGCCCATGATGGCCTGCTGAATCAGGGCCGGCACATCGAGGTCTTGGTTGCGAACCTCGCGCATGGTGATTTCCTGCGCCACGTTGCCAGCAGCACCGGCAGCCGCTTCGTACAGCAGTCCGCTGGAGCGGGCAGCTACTGCGCCACGTGCCACGTTGACCACAGCGCCCGCGCCGATGGTTGCGGCCAGCATTACAGGGTCGCCCCAGCCAGCGGCAAATTGCATCGCACCAGCGGTAAAGCCGGCGATGCCGTCGGTCTGCTCGTACCGTTTCTGGAAGTCAGCGCGCTCGATGGCGTTGCCCATGCGCTGTGACCAATCCTTGTCGGATACCGCGCCCAGCACATAGTTGCGGAGGTCGTCGTTCGCCCACACTGCCGGCGTCTCCTCGCGCATCGACTGCTGCTGGTCGTCGCGGATGGTCCAGTTCGGCGTGGCCGCGTCCTGCGTAAATGCACGCTTGATGTCACCGGCCAAGGTGTCCCAGCTTGCGGCCTGTGCGAAGGACTCCATCGCGCCGACTTGGTGCGTCGAATCCGCAGCAACCTGCATCGTCTGCGTGGAGGCGTCGTCGAGGATGGTGGTATCCGTCTTGCCGATGGGGCCTGCACCGCTCGCGGCTGCTGCGTCGGACACCGCCTGCACCTGCCCACGGAGGCGGCGGCTGCGGTCCAATGTCTTCGCCACGGAGGACATACCAGCCGAGCCATTACCACCGGCCCCGCCCGTCTCAGTGCCGTGGCCGTAGATTGTGTCCACGTAGTCGTTCGTCTCAGCGTTGTCCCACTTCTCAGGCTCCCAGCCCGAGTTATAGGCCCGCAATGCGTCCGGTACGTTGCCGAACTTGGTGAGGTTCTGCTTCATGACGTGCCCGTGGGCAGCCAGCGCGTCGTCGAAGTTCGACGGGTCGATGGTGCGGCCCATCTGCTGCTGCACGGCGGCGAGGGTCTTCGGCATGAGTTGAACGTATCCCAGCGCACCCTTCGGGGACACAGCGCTCGGGTTCCATGCCGATTCCTTCGTAATCTGCTTCGCGGTCAATCCTCGCGGCAGGCCCAACTCCTCATCTTGAGCGTAGGTCTTGTTGATCTGGTCCTGCGTCGGCATGTACTGCGTCATGTGATTCTCCCAATAGGAAACGTGAATAGCCGGGAGGACTCGATTGAATCCGCCCCACACTGCCCGCTCAGTTACTCGATGCCTGCCTTGCGCATGGCTTCTTTGCGGTTGGCCTCGAACCCGGCTGGGTCGAGGGTCGGGGATTGCACAGGCCCTGGGGCCTTGCGGGTTCCGCGCTCCTTGGTGAGGCGGGTAATCTCATCAGCCACCGGCTGCGGCATGAGATTCACGATGGTCGGCCCCTGTAGCGCGGCCTTCGTGTCGTCCTTCGGGAACATGAACACGGTGAGCATGCCGTTGCCGACCTGCCGCCCGCTGCGGATGACATAGTCCTTCGGGTCGAAGTTCGCCATGTCGCCGCCCTTCGCCTTCACGCCGGCAGTGAGTTGCGCGTCGATGACGTTCTGCACGGCGGACTGGTACACCTGAGTGGACTGCACACCGCCTCCCGGGATGATCCGGTTGACTGCGGCGTTCAGCGACGATTCGCCCTGCACGTTGTGCTGCGCGGGGATGATCGTGCCTGGCAGCAGGTCGGCGTTCTTGATCGTGTCGGCCAGCTTGATCTTGGTGGCCGTCTCAAGCGGCACGTTGTACGCCGTGGCGTAGCGCACCGCATCCGGGGCCACCGTCTTCGCAAGGTTGGCTACCACCTCGTCCGTCAGCTTGTACTTGGTAAGCTGGCCGGGACCCATGAACGGGACGACTTGCTTGAGCCAGCCGGGGTTCTCCGCAGAGATCACCGACCGCACCGCCTTGCGCTCGTCCGAGGTGGGCGACAGGTCGGCGCGACCCTTCTGTAGCGCGGTGCGGAACTCGACAACGCCCTTCGGGTCGTTCAAGTCCACGCCGCTGCTCAGGAAACCGGCCACCTTCGCCGCCTTCTCCGCGCCGAGGTAATTCGTCAGTGCCTCCGGGCCGTTCTCGCCGGACTTGTACAGTTCAGCGGCCCAGCCTAGCGCCTGAATCTGCGCCTTGGACGGGGCCGCACTGCCGCCAGTCAGGAACCCGCTGATGCCGGAATCCAGCATCATCTTGAACTTGGGGCTTTGCAGCTTCTCATCCGGGGACGCCTGTGCGGCGCGGCGGAAGTAGTTCGTCGTGCGCCCCGCGTCCCCGCTGCCCACCTCCCGGTCGAACGACTCGTTCATCACGTCGGCCACGGCCTTCGGGTCGAGTTCGATACCCTTGATGCTGGCGTAGTTGCCCGTGGCGAAGGCCATAGCGGCGACGTTCGCAGAATCGAGGTACTTGCTGTCCGCTGCGCCTGCCTTGGCCGTGGCCTTTTGCATCGCGTCCTGGCCGGCTAGCCACTGCTTGTGTAGCGCGGCCCGCTTCGTGTTGTTGATTAGCGGCTCGCTCGCACCAGTGCGGCTCTTGAACTGGTCGTTATACCCGTCGATGTGGGAGTCCAGTTCCTGCTCGGTCGTGATACCCGTGGCACCGTGCGCGAGGTTGAACTCGAAGCCGGCGATGTTGTTCGTGATGGTCGTGGTGGCGGGGTTCTGCTGCGCGTCCTTCGCCACGTACTGCGGCATAGAGTCCTCGATCTGCTCCCGCACCTTCACGTCCATCTGGCCCCAAAGCGGACTGGCCTTGATCGCGTTGTAGTAGTCGAAGTTCCCGTTACGGAGATTCGCCACAAGTGACTGCGTCATGCCACGATTCCACGAGTCCCGGGTCTGGCCCGGGGCCGGCGAGGAGGCTGCGACCGCGTTGGCGTACGAAGTCTCCCGCTCGGTAGGGTCCCAGCCGGTGGAAGCGGCCTTCCGCTGCGCCGTCAGCCCGTTTCCGATGGACAGGTTCTGGTTCGTCTGCTTGTCCATCATGTCCGTCTGCTGCCACGCGAGGTGCTCCCGCATGTGCGTCTTGAGCATGGGTCCCCACGACTCGGCCAGCTTGGCCTGTACCGTAGCGTCCACCAGCGGGTCGCCAGTGTTGCCCATCGTCGCGGCTTGGTTCACGAGGAACTTCCGCACCGCGTCCGGGGACTGCTGGCGCAGGGATTCCATGTTGCCCATGAACTCCGTCTCTGCCTGCTGGAGCGCGGTCGTGGCCGTCATAGCCTGCGCGCCGCGCACAGTGGCCGACGGTCCGAAGATGTTCATGTACCACGGGTCGTCCTTCTCGATCTGCTGAAGCGCCTGCCCCTGCGCGACCTTGGACATCCCCTCGTAATACTGCTGCTTCTCCATGCGCTCAACGTACGGCCTAAGTGCGCCTTCCGCGAGCTTGTTCACTGCCTCCAGCGTTTTCATGCCGGTCTGTGCGATGCCGGCGACGTCGGTCGTCGGGACGCCTGCGCCCACCGCCGTCGGCACGGCATTGCTGCCGCTACCATCTAGCTGGGTGGCCGGACCACTCGTCTGCACCGCGTCCTGAAGAACTACCTGCCCACTGGAGTTGAGGGCGAAGGAATCGGGAATTGCCATTGTGAATCTCCTTGTATCAGGCGCGCAGGTTGATGCAACGCCATAAAATGAGAACCCCGGCGCTGGGCCGGGGCTTGAAGGTGGGTTGAGGGGGCGATTGCGGCGACGCGGTGGCTACGCACGAAACGGCTCGCAGGTAGTTGTAATAAGGGACACAAGGCTGGCGGACACGTTGTATTTCCCAGCAATCTCTTGTGTGCTCATCCCCGCGAGTCTGTCCTCGATAATGGCGGCGTTCCGCCGCGCCGCCTGCTGAAGCGACACGCTCAGTTCCGCGCCCCGTCTCGCCCTGTATCGCCTTGCTTGATGCTCGCGCATCGAGTGTGCCTCGCCGCTAGGCCACGCTGGTCTGTCGGTACGGCCCGTCATTCAGCGGCCCCGCCGATGGCTACGCTCAGCGGGGAACGTTCTGCGTTGGGCTTTCGCCCCGGTTTCTTTCGTGCGGCCCAGGTCGGCAGGTAGCCGGTCAGCTTCTCTACCAGTCGGCGGTACTCGGCTCGGGTGCTCGGGTGCGACTGCACGGCAAAGCGGGCCGCCTCGCCCGTGTCATGTTCAAGGGGGTGTACCTGAGTGTTCATACTCTCTCCTCAATGGGGTCGTGCGGCGCATCTTGTGCGCCGTAATTTCAGTTGGATGGGTAAATGGGCTACCGAGACATGGCAGCAATTGATAGCGACACTACAGCGTGGAATCGCCAGTCTCTACTTCTGTGGGTTAGTACATCTGACCCTAGATAGCTGGTTTTTCCTGTATCCCTCGCCTGCCTCCTGCTCGAACAGATAATTCTCCTTACCTGTTCGCATCGAAAGCGGGATACGTGGATTCCTGACCCTGAGATGAGCTTGGTGTTCCTTGTAGTGCCCTGCCTGCGCACCCGATAGCCTCGCAGCCATCCCCCTGTGGGTGTCGTGCCCTTGACGTGGGCCAGTCGTATTGCGTTTCTCTGTCTCGGTCAGAGGACGAAAACAAAAGAGAGGGATCTGTTGCCCCGCAGGCGCGTCTTCATGGGCCGAGGTGTCTGGCACGCAGCGCGAGCGAAACGAAAAACAGATGCCGGACGCACGCGGCCCGGAAGGTGCCCAGGTGGTTCTGTCTCGGTCAGAGGACGGAATGGAATCCGGGGAACCAATACCGGCAGGCGCATGCCGGTACGCTTTAGAAAGCAAAATGGGGCTGGCCTGCGGGCCAGCCCCATAGAATCCATCCCGGCGCAAGGCCGGTGTCTCAGACGGCCACGAAGTGCGAGGCGTGGTGCCGCCCCTCGGCGTCGCCGCTGTCGTCCATAATGACAAGCGCGCTGCCCAGTACCGCATGGACCCGGTACGACTTGCCCAGCGTGAGCCATTTCTCGGCGTCCTCTACATCAATGCACAGCACAGTATCGCCTTGCGCCGGCTGGTACGTCGCGGGGCTGAACTCTCTCGGCGTGTGGCGGTCGTCCGCCTCGTCATAGAACCCGGCCAGCATAGACGGCAGCAGTCCGTGCCCCTCCGGGTTCATGCCGGCAATGAAGTCCCGTGCGCACTGATCGCGCCAGTCTCGCAGCGTGCTGCCCTCGGGCATGGCCTTGCGTGCGGCGGGCCAATACTTGGCTCCGAATTGGCCGAGGCCATAGGCGGCGTCGTGCTCGGCTTGGCTGTATGTGCTGGGGGCTTGCTGGGTAACTTGCTTGCGTGCTTGTGCTACTGCGTGGCGCATGGTGCGGCCTCCTTTGGGGATGTGGAGACCCGCCGAGCATCGGCCAAGATACGGGCGGCGGGCCGAAGGCGGGGTTGGCCGACCGGCCCCAAAGGATACCGGCACACCCGAGGGTGTCCCCGCCCCGGCTCGCCATTGAAAATGGCGTGAGGAGGCAGCGCACAAATGATAGCGCCGTGCATGACGGCTGTGCATCTTTGGGTTCCAGGCGGCCAAGCCCGTTCGCGTCTGTCTACGCGAGGCCCGAAGTTTACGGTCGCGGGTTTACGACCGTCAACGAGATTCGGTGTACCCATAGCGGCAGGTGACAGAAGCCGGCAGGTACAGCAACCTCAGTTGCGCCCCTTGCCTCGCGCTCCCATGACGCCCCCGAGAAGCATGAAAGGGTAGATCGCGGGAATTAGGGCTAGGAACACCAGCATGGAGAACGGGCGCGCGACCAGCCCGCCGGGCCTGTCAGAAATTTTGTGTTTAGGGCATAACATGTCGCCAAGGAGCATGTATGCCACGCAAGACGAAGACCAGCCAAGCCGCAGACCGTGAACTGCCGGCCATTCCCGAAGACCTGATCGCCCATTTCGTTAAGGGTCCCATG